>JBBWWC010000142.1:0-48506 GCA_050256555.1 Planctomycetota bacterium
CATCCAGAGAGTCAAGACAGGAACCACTCGGCCCCTGGATGAAAAGGTAAGCGAGAACAAAAACAGCGTCTGCCACATTCACCGTCAAATCAGCGTTGGCATCTCCACGGACAAAGAGGGGACCACCTCCTGTAACATCGACACTGCAATTGGATTCAGTTGAATCGAGTGCAGATCGCGAAGCAATCACACTCCACTGATGAACTCCCGGAATCACTCCGTCATGCGAATAACTGACAGACAGGCCCGAAATCACTTCCAGCAGAACTCCATCAAAATAAATCTGAATCGAATCGTAATCCGGATCCCCCAATTGCCATTGAAGTTCAACCCCTGCTGCGTCCTCCAGACAATTCAATCCTGAAACGGGTAGCGGAGGAGCACTTCCACTCACATCTGCACTGCAGATGATTTCTTCCGAATCGAGACCAGATCGCTGCGCTACGATTCCCCACAGATGAATTCCAGGAGTCACCGAGTTGTGGAAATAATCCGTCGCCTGACCGGAAAGAACCTCGAGCAACTGCCCATCAAAGAAGATCTCAATCAAATCGTAATCAGGATCGCCCAGTTGCCAACCGAGACCGACTCCTGCGGTGCTCTCCAAGCACTCGAAACTGACAACCGGAGCCGGTGGAGTCGCAGGAGAGTTATCGATCGAACATAAGCTCAATGAACTGGTCAAGGCCCCCCTTACCGCAGTAGCGCTGTACTGAAGAATCTCTTGAGGAGCAAACTGGTCAGAAAAACTGGTGGTATCGCCCGGCAAATTGACCAGGAATACATCATTACGTTCCAGTCGAATTGAATCGTAGTCGGCATTTCCCAGGGTCCATGACAACTCGATCGAACTCGACCCCAGACTGCATTCAAGGTCTACGACCGGGTCCGGAGGTGTCGGAGCAGTGCTGCCAAGTAAATCGATCGGTAAATTGATGTCAGTATCCAGAACGACCCCGGAAATAACCCTGGTTGGGAAACCACTACTGGCGAGAGGCGTTGCGGTCAGATCATAGGTGCCTGGCACCTGGCGGAGTGCATACGCTCCCAGGCCATCGGTATCATTTCCAAATACGTAAACCGGAATGCCCGTGGCACTGTCGTTGAGAGTAATCTCGACCTCTCCGACAGGAACCGTTCCCGCAACTACTGTCCCGGTCAGAGCCAGCCCTATAGGCAAGGTCACCGTCCCAAGATTTGTCTCGCTATCCACAGTCACCGATTCCACCACCAAAGGTGCGGCCCCACTGAAGAATCGTGGCCGAAAAGCAATGTCATAAGTGTCTGGCACCACCTGTACCGAGAAGACTCCTGAGCTGTTTGCATTATCATGCGCTGTAGGAATCTCGACCCCGGTCGCTGCGATAAAGAAATCCAGATCAGTATCGGGTATGACAGCTCCTGCGACATTGACGACAGTGCCACCGACAGTAAATCCTGCGGGCAAAATCAGCACTCCGAGATCAACACCGCCTACCGGAACCGTGATGAGTGACAATGAAGAAACCAGAGATGATCCTTGCGGTGGGTCAACCTCAAGCTCCCACGACCCACTCGGGACAAGAACTTCGAAGATCCCCGAACCATTAGTATTATCACCAGATGTCACAAACTTCTCATCCGTGATGGGATCTCGCACGTCGATGTCAGCACCAGACACAGGATCGCCATTACTATCTTGAATCAAACCAACAAGAGGATGTCCTTCGCGAAGAAGAACGTCCCCAAGCGCAACAGCATCAAACACTGCTACATCCGAAACTAATCGAGGAACGAGCGGAACCGTGCTGGTCCCTGGGCCTTCACTGAAACGAATATCCCAGAAATCCGAAATCACTTTGACGGAGAAAATGCCATCGTTGTCAGTAAAATCGCCGGAGAAGACAGTCTCCTGTCCCGTCAACGGATCGAAGAAATCCAGATCCACCCCTGTCAGCGCAACACCTGATTCTCCCACCACCCGCCCAGAAACAACACTCGCATCGTCAAGAACCACGGTTCCAAGATCTGTACTGCCACTCAAATCAACCGTTTGTAACAACAAATCAAAGTAGGGCATGGCAGGAGCGGTCTGGAACAAGAAGTCATAGAAGCCAGCGGGTGCCGCTTCACAGATCACCAGGGTGAAACTTCCATCGGCCAACGTCACGTCCTGGCCCAGCGACAACCCCAGACCAGTGAATGGATCGATGATATCCACATCAATGCCAGAAACACCGTTGCCAACCCCATCGATCACGGTGCCGGTAATCACCCATGAAGTGGGAAGACACTGCGCCGCAAGTCGATCATTTGAGCACCAGAGAACCAGAATCAAAAGCGACAGGGAAAACGCCAGCCTCCGCAGCAGGGGCAATGAAGGAAAGCCCTGGCAGTCAAAGCTGGATATTGTTGCGACCATGAGCCTCCAAAGGACCATGAAAATAGCGGGCATAACGGCTGAATAAGGCGAATCACGAGATAAAAAGTCAGCAAAAATAATAGATCTCATCTAAATATACCTGACCTGAAGCCCCGGATCTGCCAAAATTGTCACAGTATCTGCTCGGTTTTCCAACGATCCAGCAGGAAGGAAATCATATCGTGATCAAGTATCTCGGTTCCAAGCGATTGCTGATTCCGGCCATAGAAAAGGTTCTGGGGCAATTCCCGGACTGCCGCACTGTTCTTGATTTATTCAGCGGCACGTCAAGAGTAGGCAAAGCACTGAAAGCCAATGGCTGGCAAGTGATCTTGAACGACTGGAATCTTTACGCCCAGACCATCGCCACTGCGCATGTTGTCTTCGACAAGGACCGCCTCTCCGAGGCGATCCCTTTGATCGAGCATCTGCGCGGCAGCACTCCGATCGATGGCTGGTTCACCGAAACCTACTGCCGGCAAAGCCGATACTTCACACCAGAGAATGGTGCCCGGATCGAAGGTATACGTGAAGAGATCGCGAAACTAGAACTCGATAACGAGTTAAAATGCGTCGCATTAACCTCCTTGATGGAAGCTGCAGATCGTGTCGACTCCACTGTTGGAGTCCAGATGGCCTATCTCAAGAAGTGGGCAAGTCGCGCTCTTCAACCACTGCAACTGAGAGATCCCGAACCACTTCCGCAAAGCCAACACGGAAAAGCAGAAGCCCATCGCCTGGAGGCCCGTGAAGCAGCGGCCACTCTTCAAGCAGACGTGGCCTACCTCGACCCGCCCTACAATCAACACAAGTACCTCGGCAACTACCATGTATGGGAAACACTGGTGAAATGGGATCAGCCTGACGTCTATGGAGTAGCGTGCAAAAGGACCGAATGCCGCGAACGCCGCAGCGACTTCAATTCAAAGCGTGGCATCCAGCAAGCGATGAAAGAACTGACGGAAACCCTTCAATGCCGCTACCTCCTCGTCTCCTTCAACAACGAAGGATATCTCGACCGTAATGAGATGGAGCAGTTGCTGTCAAAACGTGGTCGCGTCACTGTTTTATCAAAGAAACATCCACGTTACGTCGGAGCCAAAATCGGCATCCACAACCCACAGGGACGTAAAGTAGGTCAGGTCTCTCACCTGAAGAACACTGAATATTTGTTCCTGGTTGGTGATATCGAGATTGACGATGCGGTGCTCGAATCGGTCGAGCTGACTCGAGAGATACCGGTTCTCTAGCTTTGCGCTGGCCTGGATACACTCTGTTCGCTTTTTTTCGACTCTCCGATGAATAATCGCACCACCCGATCGACCTGTTCTCGATCCACTTCGGGACAGTGTTTTCTCCAGCGCTGGAAAAGCTCCGGAAGCTCTTCACCGATCTTTCCGATGCCGTGATTTAGATATCTCAATCCCCGCCATCCACGTGGATCTTCTTCCAGCAATGGTAGCCACTGGAGCGCAATCACCTTCAACAGTTCGCGATCATCAAGATCTGCCTGAATCTCCTGCGCATGACTTCGAAACCAAGCCGGAAAATCGGTCGGAGATTTCAGCCGGCTCTTTTCCATCAGCTGATCGGCATAACTTTTCAGATGCGGGGCATAGCTCACCCGCTTCAAGTTCTCGTCCTGACTCCAGGATCTTGCCATATGGCGTAATGAAAAGAGACTCGCCATCTCACAAGCAGCCTCCTCTATCCACTGGTGAGACTGATGCTCCGGAGTGAAGCCGAAAAGAATGTGGGCAAACTCGTGACTGAACTGATAGGCCATCTGAGCCCAGTACCCCCCCTCGACGGCGAGGCGAACACTGATGGAACCATCGGAACCTCTCCGATGAAGAACGATCGGTCCACCGGTGGGCTCGACGCGAATCAGCGGAAGTGGTGGCGACCCTGCAGCTTTCCATAGCGGTTCAGCGGCCGCACGGAGAACCGACTCCACATCTTCAACAGCAGCGTCGCCCCAGCCTTCTTTCAGCAGCTGGATCGAAAGATCTGACGCAAGAGAGTGTGTTGACATGAGCAACAATACCCAGCAAGCGATCACCCGAAGCAGCGCAGGAAATCGAATCCTTACTCGCCGATTCATGCCGCAGCTGATTCCTCAGCCCGACCGTCATTCTCGCCCTGGACATAGTAGCCGCCCTTGTAAAAGCGCGAGTAGAAGATGAAGATCACGGCCACAGCACCCATCACCTTGGTGAAAAACCAGTAATAATCGGCTCCCTCTAAACTGACGGTGCCATCTTCGTTCTGAATGAAACGATTCACGCCCGCTGCAAAGAGATTTCCAAACGAAACCCCGAGGAAGAACATTCCCATGATGAAAGACTTCATCTTCTTGGGAGCTTGCGTGTAGGCAAACTCGAGCCCGGTGATTGAGACCAACACTTCGGAAGATGTCAGTATAAAGTAGGCGAAGAACTGCCAGCCAATGGATGGGGTTTCACCAGCATCAATCCTGAGCTGAATCCAACCGGAAATGGCAAAAGCAGCGGCACACAGAAACAGCCCGATGCCAATCTTGCGCAGTGGTGTGACCTTGAAGAAACGACCCAGGAACGGATAGATCCCGTAGGCGAAAAACGGGATCAAGATCAGAATCATCACCGGATTGACCGCCTGGACCTGAGCTTCAAGCCACTCGAATCCGAGGAAGTTTCGGTCCATGTCCTGCGCCTGGAGAACCCAGGCGGAGCCCGCCTGGTCGAAGATCGCCCAGAACATCGCGATAAAGATGAGAAAGAGAGGCATCAAGTTCAGTACTGAGCGAATCCCCTCGGTACTAAAACTCTCCTTCTTGAACTTTTCCAGCCCGCCAGGAGGGATGTGAACAAACACATGGCGACCCAACCAGAAGAACAAGGTGGCCAGAGCCATCAGTACTCCGGGCAAACCAAACGCCAACCACGGCCCGTAATTTTTCAGCAACAGTGGGGTCAAGATCATGCTGGTGGAAGCCCCGACATTGATCGAAAAATAGAACCAGCTAAAAGTCTTCGATACCAGGTGCTGGTTCTTCGAGCCAAACTGATCCCCGACATGAGCCGAGACACAGGGCTTGATGCCGCCAGCCCCGATGGCGATGGCTCCCATTCCGATGAAGAGCCAGGCTTCCGGCTCAAGAAGAGCAGTAGCAAAAGGGACATCCATCGCCGACAAACATGCGTGTCCCAGACAGTATCCCATCGAGAGGGTGATAATCGTCCAGAACTTGCCAAGGACAATGTCAGAAAGCAAAGCCCCCAGTATCGGAAAGAAATAGGCGGCGGCCGTGAACAGGTGATAGACCTCTTTGGCCTTCGCCTCGCCCATGAACGCCTCATTACCAGAAGAATCGAGGAGATACTGGGTCATGAAGACAACCAGGATTCCCTTCATCCCGTAGAAGCTGAACCTCTCGGCAAACTCGTTACCGATGATGTAGGGAATTCCCTTGGGCATCTCGGTGGTCTGGAGGGGAGTGGACAGACACTTCGACGACATGAAACAACTCCTCGCACAATCAGTAGAAATTCAGAACCGAATCACGACGTCCTTCGAAGGCCCTGGAGAATCCAAAGCCTTCCGAGTCGGGAGTGTGACAAAAGAGTCCCTACAGCGCAACGGGGAGGGATCTCCTTCAAGACCCTTCGACTAGCACGATCTGCACTGAGCCCGGGCCATGAACTCCTGTCACCAGCACACCCTCGATATCAGCAGTCTTCGAGGGTCCTGTCACCAGGGCTACGGATGAAGGAAGTACGCCACTTTCAGACTCCAGAACCCCACCAGGACCGGACAAATCGAGCAAATCATCGATCAAACGCGAAACAGGTACCAGTACCAGGTGGCGCGGAGGAACCAGCGAAGCAAGGCGTAACTCGTGATGGGAAGAGCTCAGAACCAGCGAACCCGTCGCTGCGACAGCAGCACGTGCAACGGTGATTCCGCAATCTACCCGTTCATAGAGTGAATCCAGATCGACTTCCTTATCGTAGATTTCAACCTTTTGCTCTGTCAGTTGCTTGCGCAGCTGCGTATCGAGCAGCGGATCATCAGAGAGCAGCACCGTGGAAAGTTGCTCCGATCCGATCCACTCGGAAAGAAACTCCGAAACCTGCCGCTGCTGACACTGCGCGACCGACATTCCAACCTCTCTGGCACGATCACTGAACAGGTCTATCCTTCCCGTCAATTCATCCTCGGCAGATGACAACGGTCGGCGGATGATATTGTGATCCAGAGTGAAGGGACCGGGCTGAGAACGTTCTCGACGGCCAAGAGCATCTCTGACTCTTTCCAGAAAAATCTCGCGTGAGGTCCCTTTCATCGCTCTGCCCCTCCTCTTTGCGCCCAGCGCTCGCGAAAACTGCGCCGAGCCGGCAGCTTCAAATCACGATCAGCAGTCCAGCCGGAAAAGGGACCGGGAGCCGAAGTCACCTTGTCGGAACCACCCGCAATACATCGCAGGAAAAAGCGCTGCAGTTTCGAAGCGATCCGGTAGCTAGTCACCCGGGAGAAAGACAGACCGAGCAGGCCCAGAGCCAATCTTTCCAGCCGAGACCCTTTTTGCTTGCGGATCTTGTGCCGCAAGCCGACCAGCAAACCGGGTAAATCGATATCTACCGGACAGGCTTCGTGGCAGGCGCCGCACAGGCTTGAGGCTTCCGGCAAGGTCGGATTCTTGTCGATCCCCTTGAGTAAAGGAGTGATGACTGCCCCGATGGGGCCGCTGTATACCGACCCATACGCATGCCCTGTCGCCTTGCGATAAACCGGACAGGCATTGAGACAGGCGCCGCAACGAATGCAGTGTAAAGCGGATCGAAATTCAGGATCGGCAAGAATCTTGGTACGGCCCGCATCGACCAGCACCACATGCATATGCTCCGGCCCATCGAGATCTTCCGGTTTTTTCGGGCCGGTTAAAATCTGGGTGTAGCAGGTCAGCGGTTGACCAGTACCCGATCTCGCCAGCAGATGCAGCAGCACCGAAAGATCATCAAATCCGGGGATCAACTTCTCGATCCCCACCACCGCAATATGGGTCTTCGGTGCCGAGGTGCAGAAGCGACCATTTCCTTCGTTGGTACAGATCACCAGTGACCCGCTATCGGCGATCAGGAAGTTGCCACCAGAAATCCCGAGATCCGCCTGTCGATATTTCTGACGTAGATGCTCCCTTGCGATCCGCGTCAATTCTTCCGGCTCTTCGGTATACCTGGCGCCAAGAACCTTCTCGAAGGCACGCGCCACCGAACTACGATCCTTGTGAATCATCGGCATCACGATATGACTGGGCGCATCGTGATCGATCTGGATGATGAACTCGCCCAGATCAGTTTCGACCGTTTCGATACCGGCAGCTTCCAGATCAGGAACCAGATGCGTCTCCTCGGTCACCATGCTCTTCGACTTGACACATAACCGGGCTTTTTCTTCACGAGCGATCTCAACAACAATTCGATTCGCTTCCTGTGCATTACTCGCCAAATGCACTCGCGTACCGGCAGCCTCTGCTTGATCGATCCACTGCTCCAGATAGTGATCCAGATGATCGATGGTCTGTTTCTTGATCGCAGCCGCCAGCTTACGGATCTGCAACACATCGTCACCAAAAGCCTGTTTCAGTGCATCTTTACGAGCCTGATCTTTGAGAGTGGTGGCCTCTCTCACGGCTCCCTGCAAAATTTCGTCTTTCAGGAAAATCTCTGCCCGAGGACGAATATCGTGACGACCACGCGGAAACAAAATCGGCTCGCCATCGACACTGGTAGGAATCCCGGATCGACTCATCGGTCATCCTCTCCCGCACCATAGGAGAGCCCCAACGCCTGGCAGAACCATTCGCTGATGTGAAGTACCGGTATCGGTGTACCGCGTCGCGACAATCGACCATCGATGTTCATGGTGCAACCAGTGTCGTTACAGATCAGTACCTCGGCTTCTGTTTCGACCAGAGCGCTGCAGCGATCCTCGGCCAGCGCTCCGGAGATGGTGCCAAACTTGCTGGCGAAGGTTCCACCAAATCCGCAACACTGCTCTTCTTGTCGAAGCCTTTTCACTTCCAGACCCGGAACAGAATCGAGAAATCGGCCCGATGCCTCGAATCGATCCAGCTCTCGGAGATGGCAGGAAGGATGCCATGCCACGACCGAGGAAGCGGAACCTGGATCACCGACAATCTCGTCGGGAGCCAGGCCGAGTTGATTTTCGATGAACTCGACCAGTTCATGAGTGCGCTCGACTAACGACTGCACCTCAACAGGCAGCTGATCTTCGCCTGCGAATAGCTCTTCGGCATGGCGCCGGATCATCGCCGCACAAGAGCCAGATGGCGTCACGACCATCTCCTCGCCGCCAAAGATCTGCGCCATGCGGAGAATTAAGCTGCGAGCCGCCTCGCGATCGCCAGAATTTCTGTGTGCCTGGCCACAGCAGGTCTGGTCGCTCGGATAGACCACTTCGCAGCCGAGATGCTCCAGCAATACCGCTGTCGCCTCCGCCGTACTGGGAGCAAACTGGTCCGCCAAACAGGGAATGAAGAGCAAGACTCGCAATTCAATCACCTCCTCGAATCACCAGAATCCCAGATTTCCGGCCCTCCCCCGGGGAGTTCCACTCCCTGCAACATCACCGCAGGAACCCTTCTCTACAAGACGGTCCCTCGATTAGGAATGAACTCTCGGACTGATCCTTGACACCCCGGACTCACGCGTCGAGTCTGAGCGCTTCCAGGGAAGACCCCTGGCTCCATCGCAGATTTTGACCTGAGGAGGTGACCTGTGGCGTCCATCCAGGGCCCTGCGCTATTTCTGGCGCAATACATGGGAGATGAGGCTCCCTTCAATAACCTCGACACGATCACCGATTGGTGCCGTGATCTGGGATACATCGGAGTCCAGATCCCAACCTGGGATCCACGCTGTATCGACCTCGAAAAAGCTGCTTCTTCCGAGCAATACTGCCAGGACTGGAAGGGCCAACTGGAGGAAAAGGGGATGTCGGTCACCGAACTCTCGACGCATCTCCAGGGTCAACTGGTCGCAGTCCACCCCGCCTATGATGTGATGTTCGATGGGTTTGCTGCCGATGAGGTCAAAGGAAACCCCACCGCTCGAACCGAATGGGCCATCCAGCAGGTTAAAAACTGCCTCAAGGCGAGCCAGCATCTGGGCCTCACCTCGATGGTAACTTTCAGTGGAGCTCTGGCGTGGCCTTACGTTTACCCCTGGCCGCAACGCCCTGACGGCCTCGTCGAAGAAGCCTTCTCGGAACTGGCCAAGCGCTGGAAACCCATCCTCGACTACGCCGACGAGTGTGGAGTCGACTGTTCTTACGAAATCCATCCCGGAGAAGATCTCCACGATGGCGCCTCATTCGAGAGGTTCGTCGAGGCCGTGGGTGGACACTCACGAGCTTGTATCAACTATGATCCAAGTCACTTCGAATTGATGGCGCTCGACTACATCGATTTCATCGACATCTACCACGAGCGAATCAAATCGTTTCATGTCAAGGATGCTGAACTGGTTCGCTCCGGTCGCACTGGCGTCTACGGCGGCTATCTCGACTGGAAAGATCGATCGGGTCGATTCCGTTCGCCTGGCGATGGAAACGTCGACTTTGCCGGAATCTTCACTGCTCTGACCCGACACGGGTTTGACGGCTGGGCAGTGGTCGAATGGGAGTGTCCTTACAAGGATGCATCAGTCGGCGCTGCAGAGGGTGCAGAATTCGTCTCAGAACACATCATCCAGGTCACCGATGCCTCCTTCGATGATTTCGCCGGCGGTAGTGATCCGCAGCTGAATCGAAAGATCCTCGGACTGGGTTAGGAAAGAGCTGTCATGAGTCATCGTGTTCGTATCGCCATGGTCGGCGGCGGCCAGGGCGCCTTCATCGGTGCAGTCCACCGCATCGCTTTGCGCATGGATGATGCTTTCGATCTGGTCGCCGGCTGCTTTGGCCGTGACCCAGAAAACACCCGGATCACGGGGGAACAGCTCGGCATCGCTGCCGATCGTTGTTACCCCAGCTGGCAAGCTTTGATCGAGGGCGAAGCAAAGCTTCCGGAAGATCAGCGCATCGAGGCGGTCAGTATCGTGACACCGAATCATGTCCATCACGGCCCTGCCAAGGCGGCGATGGAAGCTGGATTCCATGTAATCTGTGACAAACCGCTCTGCATATCGCAAGAAGAAGCGGATGATCTTGCGGCAACCGTTGAAAAGACCGGCCAGATCTTTGCTCTGACTCATAACTACTGTGCAGCTCCGATGGCCCGAGAGGCACGCGAGCGAGTCGCCCGTGGCGACCTCGGAACAATACGCAAAGTCTACGTCGAGTACCTGCAAGGTTGGCTCTCGGAAAAACTCGAGGAAACCGGACAGAAACAGGCGGACTGGCGCACCGACCCAAAACGATCCGGTCCAGTCGGAGCCCTCGGAGACATCGGAACTCATGCTCATCAATTGCTCGAGTTCGTGACCGGATCCAGGGTCACATCTCTCTACGCAATGCTCGACACCTTCGTCGAAGATCGAGTCCTCGATGATGACGACATGATCTTGCTGAAGATGGAAAACGGAGCCACCGGAACTCTCTGCTCCAGTCAGGTCTGTTTTGGTCGCGAAAATGGCCTCCGATTACGCGTGTTCGGAACCAAGGGCGCCCTCGAATGGGATCAGGAACACCCGAACGATCTCAAGGTGATCGGTGAAGATGGTGCCGTCACTACCATCCGGACAGCAACTGCGGCGGCGGGAGAAGCCTCTGCCGCACTGACCAGGACGCCAGCGGGACATCCAGAAGGATACCTCGAAGCCTTTGGCAACATATACAGCGCCTTCGCCCGTGCGGTACGTGGAGAGAAACAACCTGTAACCGCTGCATTCCCAACCATAGAGGACGGTGTTCGAGGAGTTCGATTCATCGGTTCAGCTCTGCTTTCCAGTCATGAAAATCGCTGGGTCGATATCCCCGGATAGGAGATTCCTGATGAGCGATCGTTATGCGCCAGCACCGGAGGATCGTTTCACCTTCGGTCTTTGGACCGTCGGAAATCCCGGTAAGGATCCGTTTGGACCGGCCGTAAGACCCACTCAGGATCCCTGTGATCTGGTCCGCAAACTGGGCGAAATCGGCGCCTGGGGAGTCAACCTCCATGACAACGACCTGATTCCGTTTGACGCCAGTGCCGCCGAACGTGACACCATCGTCAGCAACTTCAAGGGCGCGTGTGAGGAAAGCAACATCGTGGTACCGATGGCCACCACGAACCTGTTCAGTCACCCCATCTTCAAAGATGGCGCCTTCACTGCCAACGATCCCAAGGTAAGAGCCTTCGCTTTACGCAAGACGATGGACGCCATCGATCTTGGAGTCGAACTCGGAGCAAAAGACTACGTCTTCTGGGGCGGCCGTGAAGGTACAGAAGTGGACGCATGTAGGGACCCGCGTACTGCGATCAAACGCATCCGTGACGGCATGAACTTCCTCTGTGAATACGTCAAAGACCAGGGCTACGATCTTCGTTTTGCGCTCGAAGCGAAACCCAATGAACCGCGTGGCGACATCTACTTCCCGACCACCGGCCACATGCTGCACTTCATCGAAACCCTCGAGCATTCCGAGATGGTCGGAGTCAATCCGGAAGTGGCGCATGAAACGATGGCGGGGCTCTCCTTCGTCCACGGAGTCGGCCAAGCGATGGAGGCGGAAAAACTGTTCCATATCGATCTCAACAGTCAAAAGATCGGCCGCTATGATCAGGACTTCCGTTTCGGTGCAGAAGACCCAAAACAAGCCTTACTGCTCATCCGCCTGCTCGAAGGAACCGCTGGGGGCGAACGCTGGGAAGGTTCTCGGCATTTCGATGCCCATGCCTACCGGACGGAAGATGTCGATGGCGTGTGGGACTTCGCTCGTGGCTGCATGCGAACTTACAAGATCCTCAAGGAACGAGCCCAAGCCTTCGATGAAGATGCAGAGGTTCGCGAGCTAATCGCAGAAATTGTCGACCCTGAGATTGATCCTTTACTGGCCAATTATTCACCTGAAAAAACCGTTGCACTTCGAAACTTATCTTTGAATCCAGATGGAATCGGAGCCCAGGGCCTCGGCTGGGAACGCCTCGATCAGCTATTAATTGAACACCTCCTGGGGGCCCGCTAAAACAATGAATAATCCAGCTCCTCCAAAAAGCAAAGAACTGCTCCAGATACCTGGCTACAAAACCCTCGCCCTCATCGGCGAAGGAGGATTCGGTGAAGTATATCATTGCCAGGAACTTGGAGGATTAAAACGAGATGTCGCCATCAAGGTAATCCGACTGGGCATGGGAACCAAAGAGGTTCTCGCTCGATTCGATGCTGAAATGCACGCTCTGGCAAAGATGGATCACGAAAATGTCGCTCGCGTTCTCAACAGTGGATCCACTGACACAGAGCGACCATTTTTCGTCATGCATTACATTTCTGGGCTAACGCTGAACCAATGGATCAAAACGCACCAACCGAATCTGAAGACACTTCTTGAAATATTTCAACAAGTCTGCGCTGGTGTTCAGCACGCCCACTCAAAGGGAATCCTTCACCGGGATCTCAAACCTGAAAATATCATCATAGAGGTAGTTGAAAGCAAACCTATCGCAAGGGTTATCGACTTTGGACTGGCGAAAGCACTTACCAGTTCACTCACAGACAAAACCCTGGTAACCGGGAGCAGCTATGTACTGGGCACGTGGGACTACATCAGTCCCGAACAAGCGGAGAGCCACGGTGCCGAAGCTGATATCCGAAGCGACGTCTACTCTCTCGGAGGAATCCTCTACAAAATTCTAACCGGCGGGCCACCACATGAAGACCTTGGCTGTCAACATGAATCAGAAATTCTTCGCAGACTCAAAGACGAAACACCAAAACGCCCGAGTAAAAGAATCCTGTGGGACAGCAAAAGAAATAGCACTTCTGAAACACATCTAGCAGCCAACGAACTCAGACAAGAACTGGACTGGATCTGCCTTAAAGCGCTAGAACCAAATCCAGAGCGAAGGTACTCCAGTGTTCTGTCACTCCGTGAAGATATAAAAAGACATCAAACACAAACAGAATTGGTGCAAGCCCGCCCCCCAAGCGTGGCATACCAAACAGTCAAATATTTCCGAAAACACAAAACCCTGCTCACAACGTCCATCTTGATTTCCGTATCTCTGGCCATCGGATTAGGTTTGGCCCTCAACGAAAGAAATACTGCTACGAAAAATAAGCGAGAGGTTTTACAACTCGCTGCCATACAAAACCTCGGTGATTTCTTCCTGAATGCAGAAAATTTATGGCCAGCTGAACCCGAATTAATTCCGAAACTCATGATCGCAATAAAAGAAGGCCAGGATCTGCTGAAGGAACTTCCTGAGCATCACAAGGTCCGTGCCGAACTTCGACTGCAGGCCACTCCTCACTTCCCTATATTGACTCCGGCCAGCAAAAAACCTACCGCACAAATATCAAAACTCGCCAAGGAACGGAACCATTTCGTCGCACAGGCCGAAAAACTGGCTCGCAGAATCAATCTATTGAGCAACAAAACATCGTATTCACCACCGGATCTCGATTGGGAATCCTATCCTGACACACCTTTTGAATTGAACACCACCGCATGGCCGATGGTTTCTCCTGATCGCAAAGAATTTGGAAATGAAGAGGTCGGACTATCTCTGGCGCTACGCGCTCTCCCACTAGCCAAGGGCAGAGAACGGGCAGAGATATTGAACACCATATCATGGAGTTATCTATCGCTCGGCATGTTTCAAAATGCAGAAGAAGCCAGCACTAAGGCTCTCTTGGAAATCAAAACCATAAACAATCCCGATCAAATCTTCGCACTCGAAAACTCTCTCAATAAAATTAAAAAAGAGATCGAATTTTGGTCCAATCCAGACTCCATACCGTTAGCAAAAGAAGAACTCTCTTCGGTTGTAGAGCAAGTCATCCAACTGAACTCCAAAATCCTTGACGTGACAGAATATGAATTCAAGAAAAAAGACAACGAAGCTCGTTGGTGGCATACTCAACTGCATAAACTGATTAGTAGGCTACAAAAATTGGATCGCTTGTTACTTGCGCCCGACCAAACAAGTCTCCAATTTGGTTGGAGTCTCCCCAAACGCCTCTCCCACGCCCAGTCGATAAAAGCAAACTTCTCACCTGGAGGAATCTACCATCAGCTGTGGGAAACCCACCTACCTGCTATACGAGCAACATACCCTGCTATTGATTTACAAATCCAACCGGGTCTGATCCCCATCGCCAAGAATGCCCAAACTGGTCTCTGGGAATTCTGGCACATGGCTTCCGGAGAAAAACCTCTTCTCGATGATCAAGGGCAAGTCGTGATGAAAAAAAATACAGCCCTTATCATGGTCCTCCTGCCCGGGGGCGAGTTCTGGATGGGGAGCCAATCACAGGATCTCGATAAACCAAATTTTGACAAATACCAAAGTGACGGTGAATCTCCTGTCCATCAGGTCAAGCTCAGTCCCTTCTTTGTGTCAAAATTCGAAATGACTCAGATGCAATGGAAAGCCCTGACCGGCAGGGCACCTTCCCATCAGAAAACATCTTCTGAGGATCCACATCCCGTCGAGTCCATCACCTGGAAGCATACCAAAACGGTCCTGACAAACGCTGGGCTAGCATTTCCCAGCGAAGCGCAATGGGAATATTCAGCCCGGGGAAATACTGAAGGCTCCTGGTGGACTGGAGAGACCCTTTCCGATTTTCAGGAATCGGCAACAGGCAACATAGGGGACCAATTCGGGTATCGCGGGGAAAATATTCCAGAGCTTCCAAACTACACCGACGGATGGACATTCCACTCTCCGGTAGGCTCCTTTCCGCCCAATCCATTTGGCCTCTATGACATGATTGGAAATGTCTGCGAAATGTGTGAAGACGGGTTCGATTGGAACTATTACTCAACAAAACTTCTACCGGTTGATCCTGTCCAGCTGTCCGGAAAAGAAAAAGTAACCCGCGGAGGTAGCTATATTCATTCTGCGATCTCTGCTCGCAGTGCAAAAAGAAGTGGCTACATGCCCAACGCTGGTAGCGATTTCATCGGAGTACGCCCTATCAAGACTATTAAGAAAACAAAACCCCAACGCTGACGTCTCACGGAAAGGAGAACCTCGGTGTTCTCCATTTGCACTGCATTACTAGTGGTCATGACGTCCACGAACCCGGCCAGCAACAATGATCCCGCAGCCGACCTGCGCCAAGGCCTCTATCAGAGTGAAGAGGTGGGACAAAAGCAGCTAGCAGAATATGCCACAACCTTCGACAACGCTGAGCAATGGAAACAACGTGCCGCTAATATCCGTAAGCAGATCTTACGTGGTGCAGGCCTCGATCCGTTGCCTGTGAGACCAGCCATCGACCCCATTATTCATGACCGTCGCGTTTACGATGGCTACAGCGTCGAGTCGATCGCCATCGAAACGGTGCCTGGCTTCTTCTTGACCGGCACGATCTACCGGCCCATCGAAGGCGAAGGGCCATTTCCTGGCATTCTTTCTCCGCATGGTCATA
This sequence comes from Planctomycetota bacterium, assembly GCA_050256555.1. Taxonomy (GTDB): domain Bacteria; phylum Planctomycetota; class UBA8108; order UBA1146; family UBA1146; genus UBA1146. The sequence goes on from JBBWWC010000142.1 coordinate 15,988, forward strand.
GCCGTGGCGTCGACGGCGGGCGGAAACGCAATCAGAATCAGATTCGCAGTGCGGTACTGGCGCGTATGGGTGCGGTAGTGATCGGCTACGACATGGTCGGCTTCGGCGACTCACTACTGGCCGGTTGGAAGCATGAACATCCAAAACTGTTGCCTCTACAGACTTTTAATAGCATCCGCATGCTCGACTATCTGGTCTCCCGAACCGATGTCGATGCAGAGCAGATCGCCATCACAGGATCATCTGGCGGTGGAACTCAATCGTTTCTGCTAGCAGCGATTGATCAACGAGTGAAAGTTTCGGTTCCGGTAGTAATGGTCTCGGCCCACTTCTTTGGTGGTTGCGATTGTGAAAGTGGCCATCCGATTCATGTCAGCGACCATCATGACACCAACAATGCCGAGATCGCCGCACTGGCAGCACCGAGACCGATGATGCTGATCTCCTGTGGCGATGACTGGACCAAGAACACTGACAAGGTCGAGTTCCCCTATGCCCAGCGAATCTATCGACTGCTCGGGGTCGAAGGGAATGTCGAAAACCTGCATCTGGCCGCCGAAGAACATGACTACGGCGCATCAAAACGACAAGGAGCCTACGCTTTCCTGGCCAAACATCTCGGAATCGATACCAAAGGCCACAAGAACAAAGCCGGTTCTTTCGATGAGAGTTTCGTCACTCTGGAAAGCTGGCAACGAATGAGAGTCTTCGACGAAAATCGACCATGGCCGGCAAATGCAATGGCTCCCAATTCCGACTTCACGTTCCCACGTGCAAAGAGTCGCAGCAACTAATCGAAAATCGAGCTCGATTCAGGAACCCGGAGTCGGTTCGATACCCTCGACATGAGCCGCACCTGAGGCAACCCGCACCTGGGTGGATGAGCCGACAATCTTCTTGATCTCTTCATCACTTTTCCCGGCATCGCTGGCGTAATGGCGCCGCTCGGCCTCACTGATGGTCTCGACAATCAAAGTTCCCTCGACCATGACCGGCTGACCGACCGCAGCCATCGGGATCAAACGCTCGCCATCGATGGGGCAGGTAAATTTGACGAAAACTCCATTCTTGTCATCGCTACCGGTGGGAGCCATCCGCAACCAACAGCCCTTCTTCAGGCACACATCAACCACCTCGCCGCGAATCTCTATCGATCTTCCGGTGAACTGCTCGGGGTCATCGAGTACCCGCGCCAGCTCTACCTGTTCCAGATTCACATCGGTGATCGGTGTCCCAAAAGTAGTGGCACGGGGAACAACAACACAACTGGTCAACATGACCAAGAGTGGTAATAGTGCGAGAATGGAGCGAGACATCAGAAATCTCCTATCAGCGAAAACATCGTTCTTCACAAAATCCAGGACTACATCATGATTATGTAAAAAAAGACGCCACCTTCAAGTCGATCCATCGAAAGGCACCCGATCATGCGGCTTTTGCAGGCTTCAATCTTGCTGGAATTTGATTCAGCAATCTTTCAAGACCAGGTCCTTCTCTTTGCACTGAGATCGAATCTGGGCTCAGTTCAAAGATGGGGTAAGAGCCGAGCCCTGCTTGTGCCATTTCACATGTAACGATCAAACCAACATTACGCTGCCTGGCGAATTCCACCGCCCGGACTCGGTCAGTGATGGAACCGAGTGGATCACCGCTTAAATTTGCACTGGTGCATAGCAGCGAGCTAACGTTACGACCACCCCACAGTTCAGGATCAGTCGAATCAGAAAGTACAACCTCTGCCTGACGGAACAGATCCCTGTGGATCCCTTCCAGAATCAAACTTTGATGAGTCCCTCCGCGAATCACGGGAGAATTGAAATCAGAAGCAGTAAATGCAGTACGAACAAAGGCTCCGCGCAATCGTTCAAGCCTGCTGGCGGAACTAAAGAACGTTGGTAATGCGCCCTCGAGTGCCTGACCGAGAAAACTCTCGCCATCGCCCATCACGGTACCGTAGTTTTTTCCAGAGAGTCGATCCTTGAGTTGATTGAGCTGTTCAACCCCCGACTGATTTGGAGCTGCTACCAGCGTGTAAACGGTGGGAAGCTGCAGAAGAACAGCTTCTCTCTTGACGCGATCGAGAATGATGTCGAAGGCCCCGTCATCTTGAATATCAATGATTTGCATTACTGACCTCCTTCGTTCCCGATTGCATAATCTTTCTGCAAAAGACTTCCGCCACCAGGAATCGTCACATCCAGATTCAACTTGTCGAGAACCGACCGCATCGTTGCCGTTGCAGCTGACAAGACCGGCAATCCACATTCTTTTTCGACCAGTGGAATTGCTTCCAGTGATGGCATCTGGACACAGGCTGACAGGACCAACGCATCGGCTCGACTGAGATCTAACTTCCTGGCAATCGAAACCAGTTCCATCGGATCCCTGCGCCCGACTTCCAGGTTGTCGGCAATCTCCAGAGAAATAGAATCGACAACCTCTATGCCAGCCTCTTCCAGGCAATCAATCACCAGCTGCGTCAAGGGCTTCATGTAAGGCGTCACAAGAGCCACTCTCGAGGCTCCGAGCTTCTTGATACCATCGATCAATGCACTGGCACTGGTGACCATTTCTGCGGTGGGATTTCCTTTTCGGATAAGTCCTGTGAGTTTTTTCCCGAGACTCTCTGCATGATTCGGTCCCTGACTCATGACGGCCACCAGGCAGGCATAAGCGGCTACATCGACAGCCGCATCGGAGAGTTCTTCAGTACATCGATCGGCCTGCGCATTCATGGCCAGAAGCTCTTCTGGACTGACCTTCTTCATGCGCATCCGTGAAGAGTGAAAAGTGAAACGATATGATTGTTTTTCCTCGATACGATTCAACATCTCGGGGAGTTCTGTCTCCATGATCGTGTTTGAACTGGGGACAACGAGACCAATCCGATGGTGAGCCGTCGGGCTCCTCTTGAGCAGCTTGCGATTGAGACCTGGTTGGACATATTTCATATTGGTCATATCAGGCCTCCCAACTCAATCATCGAAGATTCTCTTCCTTGCCCTTATTTCTTGAAATCCGGATCCGAATCCGAATTGGACCGCTGGATTCCAGTTGCCTACATTTGGCCGTTGAGAGCCTCCTGGACCCGAGATAGGGTGGCATCCAGGAGGCACCGATGGGCACAACTCTGTATCTCGGACTGGATGTAGGCACGCAGGGGGTCAAGGGAGTCGTCATCGACCCCGAGGCTCGTCCTTGTGTCATTGCCCGAGCTGGTCGATCGCTAGATCTACTGCCTGGCTTGCCTGCAGGGGCTGCCGAACAGCACCCGGATGACTGGTGGCAAGCAGTCATCGAGGTGGTCCATCAATTGACCGAAAACGACAAAGTCGATGCGATGTCGATCGCAGGCATCGGAATCAGCGGCCAGCAGCATGGCTCGGTGTTCGTTGATGAGAATGACAGGGTCGTTCGCGCCGCCAAGTTGTGGTGCGACACCAGCACCGCCGATGAAGCCAGAGAGTTGACCGACAAGATCGGTCGCGCCGTACCGGTCGGCTTCACTGCCAGCAAGGTGACGTGGCTGGCACGAAACGAACCGGACCACTGGCAACGCACCAACGGTGTGCTACTACCCCACGATTTCATCAACCTGCGACTAACCGGTCAACGCACCATGGAAGCCGGCGATGCATCCGGCACCGGCTGGTTCGACGTGCGCAAACGTTGTTTTGATGAAGAAGCGGTATCAGCAGTCGATCCAGAGTTAGCAGGAAAACTGCCGCGACTCCTCGAGACCGGCGAGGCCGCCGGCACGGTGTGCCCTGCGGCAGCTCAACAACTCGGCATCCCTGAAGGGGTACTGGTCGCCCCCGGCGGCGGCGACAACATGATGAGCGCCATCGGCTCCGGTGCGACACGCGCCGGTACCGTCGTCATGAGTCTCGGCACTTCGGGCACTGTTTTCACCCGTTGTGACGAACCGGTCATCGATCCAGAAGGCCTCATCGCGCCGTTTTGCTCCAGCGATGGCGCGTGGCTACCGCTTCTGTGCGTGATGAACTGCACCAACGTCACCGAAGAGGTCAAAAACGGCTACTTCCCCAACGATCCGGATGCCCTCGAACGACTGACCGACCTGGCCGCCGCAGTCGAACCGGGTTGTGGTGGCGTTTCCTTCGTGCCGTTTCTCCACGGCGAGCGAGTGCCGAACTTGCCCGATGCCACCGGCACCATCGCCGGCCTGCGCCCCGGCAGTTTTGCCCCCGGTGTCATCTTCCGCGCCGCCCTCGAGGGGATCACTGCCAATCTCGCCCTCGGTGTCGAGCGCTTGAAGGGACTGGGAGTCACCGTCGATGGCCTGAGGCTGGTCGGCGGCGGTTCAAAGAACCCGCTGTGGCGTCAGATGATCGCCGATGCTCTGCAAGTTCCTGTGACACTCCCGGAAGAACCTGAATCGGGAGCGCTCGGCGGTGCACTGCAGGCGTTATGGACTCACCAAAGAGGCGAAGCCCCCGACCTCACTTGCGACGACATCGCCTGCGACCGTGTGCCGATGCAGGAGATTGTGGTGCAACCAACCCCGTGACACGGGGGCATGCCATCTTCCTACCTGGGATCCAGCTTCTGTAGCTCGATCTTGCGAAACTCGGTCGGATGGCTTTCCGCTTGAAGAGAAATGTATCCCTCACTGAGCATCTTGTCGGCACCGGCTGCCATCAACTTCTGGGCAATCCCATCGCGCTCATCGAGCTGCGGCTCGGTGTATTCGAGTACCGTCTTGCCGTCGATGATGTGCTTCACCACTTCATTGCCGCGCACCTCGATCTCGACGGTCACCCACTGATCGCCGTGGTAGGTCTCGGATTGGGAATCGAGACAATGACGCGTGAGCAGTTTTCCGTCCATCACGACATTGGTACTGGGGGTGCACAGATTGGCAGTGCTGCGTTTACTGTCGCCGCCGGGCCCACCCAGTAACTGAACCTCGATGGAAGCGGGGAAATCCTGCCCCTTCTCGATGCTTTCGGGTGACTGGCAGTGCAGCATCAGGCCGTTGTTACGAAACGCCCAGCCGGGACCGCCGGGGACTTGCTTGCCGACGAAACGGTACTCGGCTCGCAATCGATAGTGAGAAAAAGAATCCTTGTAGAAGATATGGCCGAACTTGGCGTCGAAGTTGTCGTATTTGCTGTAGTCGACCTTCAGCACGCCATCTTCAACGCGAAAAGTATCCTTGTAGTTATCACCCAGATCGTGGCCAGCAAACTTGATCTTCCAGTCCTTCAGATCCTTGCCGTTAAAAAGGGAGATCCATTCGCCCTGTGGCGGCGAATCATCCTTCTTGGGCGGCGAAACAACCGCCCGAGATGGAGAATCATCGCGACTGAAGAACATCAGATGCTGCCACGGCAGCTCGTCGAACTGCTCAACAAGTCGGTAACCCGCCGGAAGGTATTCCTTCAGAATCTGCTGCTTGCTCATCTTGTGCAGCTTCTTGATCGGCACCTCGGGATCTTCGCTACGAAACTCGACCAGGGCGATGCGGCCATCCGGTTTCAGCGCCTTACGCATCTTCGCCAGCATCGTCTCGGGATCGCTGAACTCGTGGTAGACATCGACCAGCAGGATCAGATCGCAGGAGCCATCGGGGATCTTCGGATCGGCGACATCTCCGAGGATCGTTTCGATGTTCTCGATACCGGCATCTGTGCTGCGCTTCTCGAGCATGTCGAGCATTGGTTGCTGGATATCGACGGCCAGGATCTTGCCGGAGGCACCGACTCGTTTGGCCAGCCGCAGGGCGTGATAGCCGTTACCGCAGCCAAGATCACAAACCGTCTGACCCGGTTGAACGCCAAGCGCCTCCATCAAGACCGAGACGCGCTCCTCCTTCTCACGGGTCTCTCGGAGCAGCCACTCCGCCCCTTTCCAGTGCATCGTCTGGGCGATGGTGCGGCCCTTGAACTGCGGCTTGTCATCCTCTTGCGCGACACCCGGGGAGGTCAGCGGGCCGAGTGACCACAACAGCACGAACACGATCCACATCGAGACTCTGCTTCTGTTCATCGGGGACACTCCTCATCGGTCGGTAAAGGGCCAGGGGATTCGTCTTGCAAACGGTAGGGTACCGGAGAGAGGGAGGGAGGTCACGCGGCCGGATCTGACGGTATATGCCGAGCGTCGAGTGTCGGTGGACTGGCTGTGGGGAAGCATCGTCAGCCGCAAAGGAGGCAGGCAGAGATACTGGATTTACAACCTCGTGGGTCTCGACATCGACGGCACCCCGGTGCCGAGACGCTGACACTGCCGCCGATGGAGGGACGAAACGACTCGAACAGCGTGGGGGGAGGGTTGGAGGCCTACCCCCCCCGCGACGCAACGACTAACCATAGTTTCATTTCAAATGATCAACCTGTGCGTCAAAGGATAGGGGTTCATCACTCTTTTGTATCACTCATATGATCCTCAGTCAGCCTTCGTATCGCGCTCACGCCTATGGTTGGTGCCGCCCGTGAGCCCCGCCTCAGCTACACCCGTGACTTGCCGAGAAACCCCCACTGTACCCCCAGCAACATCCTTCAACTGCTCATCGTCAATCTTCTTGGCGTCCTTGCGATCCTTCTTGTCCTTCTTCTTCTCATCTGTCATGGCGCATCCTTTCGGCGGGGCGGTTTTGTGATGGGCGAGATACCCATCTCGCATCATGTACATTATATATAGAAATCATGGGTCATACTAGGGGATCGATGGCCGCGGGAGGCACCAAGTACTGACGGCCCCCAGTTGTTTGTGTAGAATCCAAATCGATCTGGCAACACACTCACTGCCGGAAAAGGGCCCTACGAAAACCTTACGCTGCAACAACGTTGCTGCTTGCGGGACACTTCCCGGCAGAAGGAGACGATTTGGGATTTTGCACCGTCATCAACTGCATCGATGGACGCACACAATTGCCGGTCATCCGATATCTCCAGCAGCGATTCGATGTCGACCATGTCGATTCGATAACAGAGCCGGGTCCGAATCTGATTCTCTGTGAGCAAAAAAAATCACCGACGATTCAGTCGATTCTCGAAAGGGCTCGAATATCCATCGAGCACCACTCATCGGTTGGCGTTGCTGTCGCCGGTCATCACGGATGTGCCGGAAACCCCGCCTCCCGTGAAGAGCAAATGGTGCACATTCAGAAATCGATCGAGTTTCTCACCAGGGAACTGGAGGGGATGGAAATCGTCGGCCTGTGGGTCGACGAAGAGTGGCAAGTTCATGAGGTCCCAGCGCTTTGACACAGCACTTTGACCCAGCGCTTTAACCCAGCGTCATGAGCCAGCGTCATGACAACCAAGCAAGTACGACATGATCGAGTTAGCCTGTCGGTACAAGTCTACGACTTTTGACCAACAATACCGTTCCCCCGATTCCAGAGAGTAGCGCAAAGAACGCAGCATACTTTGTGGCCACTGGTATTCCGGGTTCCAGCTGTCCATGCCCACCAATGACCATTCCAGCCAGCGGTGATTGTTGTATTAGCTGCTGCTGAGTTCCCTGCATTTCATTCATGGCGCGGACATTCGCAGCATTAGATTCATAACGCTCCAGCCCAACGAATACACTAATAGCACAAACAACCAAGCAAACGATCCCGATTGTCTTCAGCTGATTCTTCTCCATTTTTAAAAAATCTCCCTGGTGAATGAAAATGTTTATAAAAATCTAAGGACAACGTACCAGTGTGATCTCGGTACCAGCGCTATTTAACAACATGTGATCGTCGTCGATCATGCGCACTCTGGCCTCTTTCTTCAGCGACCCCATCTCGGTCGAGATACCGAGTCCGTCACCGAAAATGGAAGTGACTTCGATCTGTCCAGAAATCTCACGACCATGAATCTGCACAACATAGGCACCGGTCGAATCGATGGTGACTTGCAAGTCAGAGGTGATCCGTTCCTGAATCCTGTGGGCCATGTTTTTCATCCAGGCCAACGGCTCGGGTTTGGTCCCGCAAGTCAGCTGCGTTGGTGCTTCAACAGTGGCAGGAGCCGTCTTCCACGAACCGATCGCACGTACATAAGTATTCCCCGCTGAGCAGCCGGCAGAGATCACAGGAACCGAGGCTAGAAAGAAAAAGAGCAGAAGAAGTTTGATCTTGGTCATGGGGTCTCCTTTCTCTAGTGGGCTCAATAAGCCCTCACTCCTACTCCTCTATCCTGTTTCGACACCGGGTCGGACCAGACGCTCCCGTTCCAGGGCGAAATGGCAAAAAACGGCTCCTCCAGGGCACTTCTGGGGCGTATCTTGCTCTCCTGAGACCAATTCCAGCTTTTCATGCAGGAGGCCATCGCTTGAATTTGACCGAAAATCGGCGGCTGCGTACCGCAATGCTGTGCCTGCTCTACTTCGCCCAGGGATTCCCCTGGGGATTTGTGATCTATGCGCTGATCGCAGTCTTCATCGAGGGCGGTTTCACCAGGGCAGAGACGGTGCTGATCTCCTCGGTTGCGATCTTGCCATGGAGTTTCAAGTTTCTGTGGGCACCTCTGATCGACTCGATCCGCTGGCCTTCGATGGGATTACGCCGACCGTGGATCGCCATCGCCCAGCTCGGTATGGCGGTGACGTTACTGGCCACCGACCAGATCGGATCCATCGGCGCCATCACCACCGAAGCCACCGTCAAGGTGTCCCCGTGGATGTCATGGTTCTTCTCCTGGATCCCCAATTCAGATGTGGCAGACGGAGCCACCTCCGTCAGCGCCATCGTCTTCGTCAGTGGTGTTTTCTTCCTCCACAACTGCTTCGCCTCACTGCAAGACGTCGCTACCGATGCACTGGCAGTCGACATCCTGGAAGAGCAAGAGCGCGGACGCGTCAACGGGTTCATGTGGGCATCCAAACTCTCTGGTACCGCAGTCGGCACTTACGGTGGCGCCGTGATGATCGAAAACTACGGCATGAACACCACCATCCAGGTCCAGGCGGCGATGGTTCTGGTGATTCTGGCGGCAGTACTGATGGTGACCGAGAGACCAGGAGAGAAACGATTCCCCTGGTCGAGGGGAAAAACCGTTTCGAAACAAACCGCGGCACTTCGTTCTCCGATGATCGTGATACAGGAACTTTTCCGGGCACTGGCGCTGTGGACCACTGCCATCGGAGTGCTGGTGGCGATCCTTTACTCGGTATGCCAGGGAGTTTTCATCAATCTCGCCGCCGACACCTTCGTCGAGGTGTTCGGCTGGAGCGCCATCGAGTACGCCAAGGCACAGGGCAGTTACGGAGTTTGTGGCGAGGTGATCGGGGCACTCGCCGGGGGCTTCTTCTGCGACCGTTTCGGCCGCCGCAAGATGGCTTTCAGCGGTGGGCTGGTCGTATCCGGTAGCCTGATCATCTTTGGTCTGCTGCATCCTTACTGGCTGAGCGATTCTTTTTCACCACTATGGATCATTCCCCTGTTCAAAGGGGCCATCGCATTCCAGACGGTCTCTCTCTTCTCGCTCTTCATGAAAATCTCCTGGACCACGGCAGCCGCAACTCAGTTCACCCTCTACATGTCGGTCAGTAACTTCGGCATGTACCTGGGAACTCAACTGAACCGATTGGAGTGGCAACAGTGGCAACTGTTCGTGCTGGGTGGCGCCAGTGCGCTGCTCCCCATCGCCTTGCTCCTGATGATGAAACCGGATCTTGTGGTCAAGAGACGACTCGAAGATGAAAAGAGTGGAGAAGTAGGATGATTCGCCTTACCACAACCCTGAGCTGCCTGCTGCTGCTACTGGCTTACTGTCCCTCGATCACGGCTCTGGATGAGCCACCCGTCGATGAACTGGCACCCAACATCGCCACCTTGCTAAAGGACTGGGACCAGAAGGACAGCCCTGGCTGCTCCATTGCGGTGATCAAGGATGGATCACTGATCTACAGCGGCGGTTTCGGTATGGCGAATCTCGATCACTCGATTCCGAACGGCGCCGACACCGTGTTTCGCATCGCATCGGTCTCGAAACACATCACTGCCGCTTGCATGTTGCTACTGCAGGACGAGGGACACATCACCCTCGATTCTGACATCCGCCAGTGGCTGCCAGAGATCCCCGAATACCAGAAACAAATCACCATCCGTCATCTTCTCCATCACACCAGCGGCCTGCGCGATTACACTTCCATGATGCCATTGATGGAAATCGGCGAGGAAGATCTGTTCACACCAGAGCAAACCATCGCACTGATCGCTCGTCAGAAAAACCTCAACTTCACGCCCGGTGAAAAGAGCTCCTACTGCAACAGCGGCTACTTCCTTCTCAGCGTCATCTGCAAACGGGCATCGGGAAAAACCCTGCGCCAGTTCGCCGATGAAAAGATCTTCTCGCCGCTGGAAATGACGAGTAGCCACTATCACGACAATCATCTCGAGGTGACGCCGAAACGCGCTACCGGCTACGCCCCGACCGGAAATGGCAAATATCGAATTAACGAAACCGTTCTCGATCACGTCGGCGATGGTGGTGTCTACACGACGGTCAAGGATCTGGCGATCTGGGTCAACGCCCTGGCCGAAAGACGACTCGGCGCCAACCTGCTCGAAAGACTCCAGCAACGTTTCACTCTCAACGACGGTGAGATCATCGACTACTGCCTCGGTGTGGTCGATAGCCACTGGCGTGGCCAGAGAGTGCTGGAACATGGCGGTGCCTGGGTTGGATACCGCTCGAAGATCGTCGCTTTTCCCGATCAAGGAGTCGTGATCATCTGCCTGGCCAACTGCAGCCGCTTCAATCCCTCTCGTGTCTGCTCCCAGATTGCCGAACTGGTGGTCGATGGAATAGAACCCGAACAACCCCCCAACCGTCAGCGACCCAATCGTCGCCGCGGTGGTAATGGTGATAAACCTGTCGAGGGCTGGAAGGCAGAAGCGGTAACAGGAAAATACTACTCCGCAGAACTGGATCTGACCTGGCAACTGGTCAGCGAAGGAACGACCGCCAGCTTGATGGGATTGGGCGACACCAAGATTCCGCTGGCCCCTGTAGAAGGAGACATCCTGATCGCCGACTGGTGGCTGAAACTACACCTCAAGCGAAACGATGACAAAGAGGTGATCGGTTTCGACATCGAATCGGGTGGGATGAGCCAGATTCACTTCGAGCGGCAATAAATCGACAGCGACGAAATCAGGCGCGCCCCAGGTTCTTGATCCCCATCTCTGCAGCGACATTGCCGATCTCGGTGACCAGCAGATCGATGTCTTCGGGGAAAACGTTACCGATGGTACCGACCCGGAAGCATTCCGCATCCGACACCTTGCCGGGGTAGATGACGAAGCGACGCTCCTTCAACCGTCGATAGAACTCGACAAATTCAAAAGCAGAATCAGCCGGGTAATAGAAGGAAGTGATCACCGGAGAATGGAGCTCATCGGGCAACAGGGTATCGAAACCAAGGTTTCGTAAACCGGCGACCAATCGCCGCTGATTTTCGCAGTAACGCTGGTAGCGCGGCTCGACTCCGCCCTCCTCTTGCAGTTCCCGTAACGCCTGTCGAAACGCCATCAGCACATGGGTCGGCGAGGTATAACGCCATTTGCCGCCCGCATCTTCCATCATTTTCCACTGATCATGGAGATCGAGGCTCAGCGAACGAGCACGTCCCTCCAAGCTCTCCATCATCTCGCGGCTGGCGATGACGAAGCCGAAACCGGGCACCCCCTGGATACACTTGTTAGCTGAAGAGATGATGAAATCAGCATGGGTGCTCTCCATCGTCATCGGCATGCCACCAAAGGAAGACATCGCATCGACGATGTAACGCCTGCCAGCCTCCTTCACCACCGCCCCCACCTCTTCAACCGGATTCACCATCCCGGTGGTGGTCTCGCAGTGCACCATCGCTACATCGGTGATGGTAGAATCCTCACTCAACGTCTGGCGAATTCGATCCAGATCTGGCGACAACTTCTCGCCGTGATCGAGATCGATGAAATCGATGCCAAGAGTCCTGGTGATCTTGACGATTCGATCACCATAGGCGCCATTACTGATCACCAGTAACTTGCCATCCCGCGGCACCACCGAACCTATGGTCGACTCGACCGAAAAAGTGCCGCTACCTTGCATCAGTGTCGCTGTGTATCCGTCCTGATCAGTCGCCAGTCGGACGAGTCCGGCACGGACCTCCTCGACGATACAGTTGTAATCGGCATCCCAGGTCGAAAAGTCCGCCCCCATCGCCGCACGAACAGACCGTGTGGTCGTCAAAGGGCCTGGAGTCAATAACAGGTAGGGGATGTCATCATCCAAGAGAACCTCTTTCCCTTCAGGGTCAGATCTGAGTGCCGCCACCACGATGGGTAATGCCCTCCAAATCAGCAACCCGCTAGCTCAAAATCTTCTCCCGCTTGACGTCATAAGGTGGGACAAGACACGCCCTTGCCGGAACCCTCTGGCCTGCAACATCGATCTCATAATCACCTCCGAGAACGAAATCGCGGGACATCGGCTGATTCGAACGAACGTATCCCAGGGCCACAGAAGCACCGATCGCGTGGCCGTAGGCCGCGGACGACAAATAACCAACACATTTACCATTGCGGTAAATCGGCTCGTCATGCCACAGCATCGGTTCCGGATCTTCCAGAACAAAACTGGTCATCCGCTTGAGAACACCGACCTCCTTCTGCCGTAACAATGCATCACGACCGATGAAGGGGATCTCCTTGTCCCAGGCCATGGCGAAGGACAATCCGGCCTCCAGGGGTGTGTCATCGGGAGACAGGTCCGCCCCCCAAGCTCGATAGCCCTTCTCCAATCGTAGCGAATTGACTGCATAGTGACCGGCATCGACCAACCCAAGATCTCGGCCGGCATCTTGAATCGCATCATAGACCGCAACCGCTCCAGCGATCGGTACATGCAATTCCCAACCGAGCTCGCCAACGTAAGTAATTCGAGCAGCCAGGACTTCTACATCTCCGATGGTCACCTTCTTCGAAGTTCCAAATCGAAAATCAGACAGATCTTCATGAGTAACTCGTGAAAGAAGATCTCGAGAAAGCGGTCCCATCAAACCGAGTACTGACAAATCCTCGGTGATGTCAGTCAATCGAACCTGCTGTCCTGATTCGATATGACGAAGGATCCAATTGGCATCCCGGATCCTCTGAGCCGACGAAGAAACGATGTAAAACTGATCTTCAGCTTCTCGCATGACACTGAGATCCGATTCGAATGTTCCTCGTTGGTTGAAGAGTCCGGTGTAGACCACTTTCCCGATCGACACATCCATCTCATTACCACAGAGCTTCTGCAGAAGAGGTAGGGCGTCATGCCCCTGAAGGCGATACTTGGAGAAGGAAGTCTGATCAAAGATCGCCACCTTTTCACGAGTCGCCATGTGTTCGATTCGATGGGCCTCAAACCAGTTCTGTCGACCGAAAGAGTACTCCGTCGCGGCGGCCTGACCGCCCCTGGCAAACCAGTTCGGTCGCTCCAGTCCCATCTTGTTGCCGAAACAAGCGCCCCTGGCCGCCAAACGATCATGAAGTGGCGACTTTCGTCGATCTCTTCCAGTCTCGAATTCTCGGTTGGGCCATCCCAGCTGATAATGCAAACCGAGCACTTCTCCGACCCGCTCCTTGAGGAACCCACGATCGTTCTGGGCAGTAGAGAAACGACGGACATCGACAGCCCACAAATCGAAGGGCGGTTCCCTTTCGGTCATCCACTCGGCCAGCACCTTGCCCGCTCCCCCCGAGCAAGCGATCCCCGCCGAGTTGAAGCCCGCCGCCACGAACAGATTGCTCAGCTCGGGTGTTTCGCCGAGGAGAAACTGATTGTCGGGAGTAAAACTTTCGGGACCATTCACGAACTTGGCGAAGCCGGCCTCCTCGAGGCCCGGCAAGCGACGATACCCCTCTGCGATCGGTGCTTCGAACTTTTGCCAATCATCTTCCAGTAACTGAAAGCTAAAATCCGCGGGGATCGGATCGACATTCCACGGCTTGGTAAAGCCCTGGAAGGCGCCAAGCAAAACACCGTCTCCCTCGCCGCGCCAGTAGATGGTGCCATCCGGATCACGACAGCAAGGCATCCCATCCCAGGCTCCTTCGAGTGGATTCGAGACCGCGTAGTGATGCTCGACCGGATACAGGGGAAGAGTCACGCCCGCATCGAGTCCCAGTTGGCGTGTCCACATTCCGCCACAAAGAACCACATGTTCCGATTCCACAAATCCATGGTCAGTCTCAACGCCACAAACACGCCCATCTTTTTGCCGTAGCGATGTGACACGTACTCCCTCAAAAATTCCGACGCCTGACTGACGTGCTCCCTGCGCCAGAGAAAGGGTCGCCTGTTCCGGCTGAACCTTGCCATCTCCGGGGAGCCAGGCAGCCCCCAGCAAATCCTCGGAGTTCATGATGGGACACTTTTCAAGAGCCGTTTCGACATCGACCATATGAGCTTCAACACCAAGATATTCAGCCATCGCAACGGTCCTGCGTAGCTGAACCATTCGTTCATCACACCGAGCCATGATCAAGGATCCGACTTGATTCCAGCCGGTCGAAACTCCCGTCTCTTGTTCGAGATTCGAGTAAAGCTGCACACTGTGTTCGTTGATCTTTGTCATGCTACTGGAAGTTCGTAGACGCCCGACCATACCGGCGGCATGCCATGTAGTACCGCCGGCAAGCCTTCCCTGCTCCAGCAACACGACCTCACCCCAACCCAATTTGGCCAGGTGATAAGCGACACTGGCCCCGACAATACCGCCACCAACAACGACTACCTGTGCTCGATCGGGAAATCTCTGATCTTGTTCAGACACCGAACCGCTCCTCTTCCATCACCCTCAAGTGGAGGGTCTCCTCATCGACAGGACTAGAGTATCCTGCTGGCAGAACGGGTCCATATCTGACCCACGGAAGGAGATCGATGTTCATCTCACATTTACTTCTACTCGTGATCTCAGGATTGCCGGCGCCAATCGCCCATCCAGAGCCGATTCAGGTCTTTCTTCTCGCAGGACAGTCAAACATGGAAGGACAAGCGGTCGTCGATCTGGTCCACGAGCAGCACTACAACGGTGGCCGCGGCACCCTGATTCGATTGCTCGAAGATCCCGCCATGGCAAAGAGGATGGGACATCTACGGCAGCCAGATGGGGAGTGGACGGTAAGAGATGATGTCCTGGTCCGCTATCGCACCGGTAATAACGTTCTCAAGAGTGGCCCCCTCTCCATCGGATATGCCGTTTATGATGACCCGCACCATTTCGGACCCGAGTTACAACTCGGACATATTCTCGGCGATGCGATGGACGCTCCGATTTTGCTGATCAAAACCTGCTGGGGCGGAAAGAGCCTACATGTCGATTTTCGTCCACCCAGTGCCGGCGGTGAAACCGGACCTTATTACACCCAGATGGTGGCCGAATATCGCGAAGCTCTGAAAGCGATCGACAAGGAATTTCCGGCCCTTGCCGGACATCCAACTCAGCTCGCCGGATTTGTCTGGTTCCAGGGCTGGAATGACATGTTCACCGAAGGAGCCGTCGAAGCCTACGAGCAAAACATGGCCCATCTCATCGACGATCTACGCAAAGAACTGGAAGCACCTCAACTACCGGTCGTCATCGGAGAAACAGGAAATGGAAGCAGTTTACCACTACGCCACGCTCAGGCTGCGGTGGCTGAACGACCCAAATACCGCGACAACGTTTCCTATGTGTCGACAGCCCAGTTCATGCGTCGCCCGCAGGATTCTCCCAACCAAGGCCATGGCCATCACTGGTTCGGAAATGCCGAGAGTTACTTCGGTATCGGAGACGTGTTGGGCCGCGAGATGCTTCGTCTCATCACCAACGGTTCCCCAGAAGGGGCGCTGGAACATCCCGGGCCAGCAGTCGCTGAGGGGAATACAGCCACTGCACGCTGGGCCAGGTCCTTGTTCGAGGGTTACCAGGCCCAACGTGCTTTCGAAACCATCGCCTATGCCGATCAATGGTATCGGGAACCAAGCAACGAAGGTTTCGAGGCCACTCTCGATCACGTTCTTGAACATCTAAAATCAATCGGATTCGGCGAAGATAAAAGATTACAACTCGAAGTCATTGAAACTCCAATGCGCTCTCCTGCCTGGACGCCTAAATCTGCGCAATTGAATCTCCTCATCGATGGTCAACCGGACCGTGTCCTTCTTTCCTTTCGAAACAGCCAGGACGCTCATCGAACGATGCTGCCAGTCAATGCTCCATCCTGCGATGTCCAGGGCCCGCTCTGCTTCGACAGCGAGAAACTCAAGAAAGGTGACATCCTCGTCACCGATCGCTCGGCTGGCCAGGCGATGAGAAGCGCACGTTCGCGCGGTGCTGTTGCGGTACTCTCTTCAAACCTGTCTGACTTCAATGTAGACCCGACCGGCGGCGATCGTCACCTCGATGCCATTCACTATTCGAGCATCCGGGGTGGAGACTTTCCGGTCGCCATGATTTCACCGCGAGTCCATTCGATCCTCCGCGAGAACCATCGAATCTATCCCGCCACGAGTCGCGTTTCCTTGAAAGCCAAGGTCGTTACCGAGGAAAAACCTCTTCGTACCATCGTCGCAACGGTCGTCGGTCAGGACCTTCCTGATGAAGCGATCGCACTGGCAGCCCATGTTCAAGAACCGGGAGCTGTCGATAACGCCAGCGGTATCGGCGGACAACTGGAGGGAGTCCGATCACTGGTCAGTGCGCTCGGTCAAAAGAAGTTTGATTGGCCGCGCCGAAGCATCTCCTTCATCTGGGGTGACGAGATGACGATGAGCCGCATCTATCTTGATCACACCAAGCGCAAGACAATCGCAGCCTTCTCTGCCGACATGATTGGCGCATCGCAAGGAATGACCGGAGCCATCGCCTTGCTCGAACGATCTCCTGATCCAGGAGCTCTCAAACTCCTGCCTCCTGATTCGCACACGCCCTGGGGCGCCGGCCGGGTCAGCCAGTCAGATCTTCACCCCAGCGGAATCTCGACGATCGCACGTCTTGCGATGCACGATGTTGCCGCTGCTTCCAACGGCTGGGTCGTCGGTGAACACCCATGGGAAGGCGGAAGTGATCATGACGTATTTCTGGGACGCAACATTCCGGCGATCTTGATGTGGCACTTCACCGATTTCGCCTACCACACCAGTCTTGATCGCCTCTCCCATGTCGACCCCAGAGTCGTCCGACGGATGAGCGTGGCCTTGCTCACGGCCGCCATGGCCGTAGCGGACCCTCGCCCAGAAGATTTCGATCGTTACCGCCAAACGATCGAGAATAATCGGACACTCCGAAGCCAGGCGGCGCGAAAAAACAATGACCAAGAACTTCTCGCTCAGTGGAATGATTGGTGCAATGAATCCATTATCTGGTTCGAGAATCTTTGTCAGGAAAAATCAGATAAAACCAGTCGCTGAGGCGATTTCTTCTCGGATCAACAGAATCAAAATCTTGCGGTCCGTTGACCTGTGCCTTGCGAAACTGGATGCTGCTTCTTTCAGGAGGAACACTTGCTCAATCCCGGTGGCGATCTCGATCTGGACTGGGTGCTATCTGCCCGGGTCAATCGATCCGCGGTCGAACGACGCACCAAGACCCTGACCGGTCGTCGAACGGTGAAAAAGTCGTGGCAAATCGGCTGGCTTGCTCATGCCATCCGTTGCATTGATCTCACCACCTTGTCCGGCGATGACACACCTGGAACCGTCCGCCGACTGGCATCCAAAGCAAGACTTCCAATTCGCCACGACATTCTTGAGGCACATGGGCTGCCAACCGACATTCACTGCGCTTCCGTCTGTGTCTATCACAACCTGATAGAAACTGCGGCACAGGCGACCAAAAACTCGCCCGTAAAGGTATGTGCGGTTTCGACCGGATTCCCTGCAGGACAAATCCCCCATGAGATGAAACTGGCTCAGATCGAATCTTCCATCGCAGCTGGAGCCGTGGAGATCGACATCGTGATTTCCCGAAGCCTGGTCCTGCAAGGCCGCTGGGAAGATCTGCATGCCGAGGTCAAAGCCTACCGGGCGGCCTGCGGCGACCGAGCCTGCTTGAAAACGATACTGGCGACCGGTGAGCTCGGCGACCTTCGGCGAATCGCCAGAGCTTCACGTGTCTGTCTTGGTGCCGGTGCAGATTTCATCAAGACTTCGACAGGCAAAGAACCTGTCAACGCCACGTTACCGGTAGCACTGGTGATGCTTCGTGCGATTCGTGAGCACCAGGAACGTAGCGGCTACCTGGCCGGGTTCAAACCCGCAGGCGGAATCCGAACCGCCAAGGAAGCGATCTCTTTTTTGATGTTGATTCGAGAAGAACTGGGGACGAAGTCGATGGCAGCGGATCGATTCCGCATCGGCGCCTCCTCCCTCCTTGCTGATCTCGAGCGCCAACTCGAGTTCCACGCCACCGGACGGTATTCCGCCGCCCACCGGCATCCGATGGGATAGATTCGATGACACCTGAAGAAACGAATCCTGCAGACCAACTCGACCACCTCGACTGGGGACCAGCTCCTGAGGCTGCAAGCCAGGCTCGCGAGTGGATCGAACGTACCGGCAAGAATCCCGCTCACTACATCGGTGGTGAATGGATCGCTTCTGCGAATGCGAATCGGTTCGCCAGTCGCTATCCCGCAACAGGAGAAACTCTCAGAGAAGTACTCCAGGGATCAAAGGAAGATGTCGACCTGGCCGTCAAGGCAGCTCGTAAAGCTCTTCCCGGCTGGCAAAGTCTCGGTACTGCAGGCCGTTCACGTCATCTCTATGCCCTCGCACGAGCGATACAGAAGGAAAGTCGACTTTTTGCGGTACTCGAAACCCTCGACAACGGAAAACCGATCCGTGAAACCCGAGACATCGATATCCCGCTGGTGATCCGTCACTTCTATCACCATGCCGGTTGGGCACGGATTGTCGAGGAAACTGCCCCCGATGCAAAACCATGGGGCGTTTGTGGCCAGATCATTCCGTGGAACTTCCCGCTACTGATGCTGGCATGGAAAGTTGCCCCAGCACTGGCATGCGGTAACACGGTGGTTTTAAAACCGGCGGAATGGACATCACTGAGCGCACTCCTGTTTGCCGAGATCTGTCAAAAGGTCGGACTTCCGCCAGGCGTCTTTAACATCGTCACCGGTGATGGAGAAACAGGTTCCGCTATCGTTTCGCATCCAGATGTCGATAAGGTTGCCTTCACCGGATCGACTGATGTTGGAAGAATCATCCGTAAAGCCACTGCCGGCACCAAAAAAGGTCTCACGCTTGAACTCGGCGGGAAAAGTCCCTACATCATCTTCGAGGATGCCGATCTCGACAGCGCAGTGGAAGGTCTTGTCGATGCCATCTGGTTTAACCAGGGGCAGGTCTGCTGCGCTGGAAGTCGTCTTCTCATCCAGGAATCGGTCGCCGAAGAGGTCCATCGCAAGATCAAGGAACGGATGTCACGACTTCGCGTTGGTGATCCACTTGATAAAGCCATCGATATGGGTGCGATGGTCGAACAAGAACATCTGGATCGGGTCAAAGCACTTTGTGACCGAGCCATCCAGGAAGGGCTCGACTGCATCCAACCAGACATCGATCTTCCTGAATCAGGATACTGGTTCCCCCCGACCTTGTTTCCAGATGCGCCCCTGTCTTCCGAAATCGCCTGTCAGGAAGTCTTCGGCCCGGTGCTCGTCTCCACCACCTTCCGTACACCAGCCGAGGCGGTCAAGATCGCCAACCACACTCGATACGGACTGGCGGCCACGATATGGAGTCAGGATATCGATACCGCCCTGGAAATCGCCCGCAAGGTCAAAGCAGGAACGGTATGGGTCAATGGCACCAATCTCTTCGATGCATCGAGCGGCTTTGGCGGTATGAAGGAGTCAGGCTTCGGTCGTGAAGGTGGGCGAGAAGGACTCCATGCTTATTTCCGCTCTGATTCATCCACGTGTAAAACCCCGGAAAATATTGCGACTTCCGAGATCATCACGGCTACAGAAACCAGTGACACTCTCGATCGAACCGCAAAATTATATGTAGGAGGAAAACAGGTCCGACCCGATGGGGGCTACTCTTTCGAAGTCCGTTCTCCCGAGGGAGAACTGATCGGCCTTGCTGGTCAGTCAAACCGTAAAGATGTTCGAAATGCTGTCGAAGCTGCAAGCAAGTGCAGCTGGGCATCGATGACCGGTCATGCCAGAGCCCAGGTCCTGTGGTTCATTGCAGAAAATCTTGAGCCAAGGTCAGCAGAACTCTCTCAGTTAATCGATGAGATGACAGGCTGCGGTGAAAAAGCAGCTCAAGAAGAGGTCGCCGAAACCGTTGATCGCTGGACCTGGTGGGCCTCCTGGGCTGACAAACATGATGGCGCCGTCCATGACGCTCCATGGAAAGGCCTGGTGCTCGCACTTCACGAACCGTACGGCGTGGCAGGGCTGGTTTGTCCTGAATCCAAACCATTACTCGGATTGGTTGCTCACTGCGCACCATTACTGGCGACCGGCAATGCAGTGGTTGCGATCCCATCAACCGCTTGCCTGGCTGCAGTCGAGTTATGTCGAATCCTTGAACATTCTGATCTCCCGGCTGGAGCCCTCAATTTACTGACGGGATCCGCTGCAGAACTCGCACCAGTGCTGGCCGCACATGATGGAGTCGACCTGCTCTGGTATGACGGGAATACATCGCTTGCGACCCAACTCGAGGAAGCGTCGGCAGGAAATATGAAGGTTTGCTGGAGCCCGGGAGACACTTCCCAGAAATCCGCGCTGCTGATGGACAAAAGTGCTCAGGTGAAGAATATCTGGCTTCCTCACGGCATCTAGAGATCTTTCCGGAACCAATCAGGTGACCGATCTTTCGACAAAACCACTCCCGAAAAGGTACATTTCTTTGGGAGTGTTCGTGAATGAGAAAGCGATCCTCCAGACCCATAACGTGAGGGCATCATGGAGATCGAATCTTCAAATCTTTCTGCGCTGGAATCCGACACCCCGGTAAAAGAAGTCGCAGAATCGCATCTACTCAACACCGAAGATGGCATACCCAATGTAGGGATTGTCTTCGAAAACGATGCTTGGCTTTCACCTCTCTTCAAGTCGATGGATGACGCAGGGATTCCTTACGAACCGATCGACGTACGTGCTCACTCCTTCGATCTCCTCGAAGCAAGAAAGCACACCCTTTACCTTAACCGAGTCTCACCTTCCTCTTATCTTCGAGGAAATGTTGGGGCCATCTCTCATGCACATGCACTCCTGGCTTCTCTTGAAATGACCGGTGCAAAAGTTGTCAACGGGTCACGATCGTTTCGACTTGAAACCAGTAAAGTAGCGCAACAACTATTGATGAATCAGCTCGGAGTAGATGTTCCTCGTACCGAAGTCGTCAGCAGTTGCGATGCAATACGTTCCGTCATCGACAATCTGATCTTTCCGTTGATTCTGAAACCAGATACAGGCGGAAGTGGAGCTTTGATTCGAAGGATCGAGAACAAGCAACACTTGCTATCCTTGCTCGATGATGAAGAAGTCTTCGCACCGGGTCACTTGATGCTTCTCCAGGAGATCGTGGTTCCAGCCGACGGCTCCATCGCGAGAGTCGAGTTCGTTGATGGCGAATGCCTTTTTGCCATGAAGGTGAAACCAAAAAACACCTTCAATCTGTGTCCCGCTGAAGGCTGCCCACGTAATCCCATCACCGAAGGAATCATCCCCGATGCCATTTTCGAGCCGTGGCCCGATGTTCCAGTAGATGCTGTAGCACAGGCCAGAGAGATCCTGCGAGCCGCCCAGTTAGATATCGGTGGTGTCGAATGGATGGACACAGCAGACGGGCGTCGTTGCTTCATCGACATCAACGCGACCAGCGTCTATCGTAAAGACATCCAGAAAGCATCTCAGGTTGACGGTTTCGTCAAAGTCTGTGGATATCTCGCCCGAGAGCTGGCCAAGGAAGACGCAAAAACTCCGAACAAGAGGTGGCGCAAGGAGGCCTGATGGAACACCGCGATTTCATCATCGTCGGCGGCGGCATCATGGGAGCCATGATGGCTCTCCGACTCGCTGAATCAGGATCAGGAAGTGTCCTTCTCATCGAGAAGTCATTTCCGGGCGCAGGGTCAACCGGGAAATCTGGAGCGATTCTACGACAGCATTACTCCCACAAAGTCACCATCGGCATGGCAAGAGAAAGCCTTCAATGGTATTCATCATTCAAAGAAAACTACGGTCAAGAGATCTCTTTCCATCGTCCGGGCATGGCTTTCATATGCAAAGAAGCTGATCGAGATAATCTCGAAAGAAATGTTCAGTTACAAAGATCTCTGGGAGTCGATACATCGGTCATCGATGCCACCGCTTTGAGAGAGCTCGAACCTGGCGGTTCTTTTCAAGATGACGAGTGCGCCGCCTGGGAACCAGAAGCAGGAAACGTCAACCCCGTCCAGACCGTTCACGCAGTCCTCAACAGTGCCACTCGTGCCGGGGCAGAAGCCCGCATAGGTATCCGGGTCACCGGCTTCCTTCGTAACGGCGACAAGATTCATGGTGTAAAGCTCGATGATGGGAGTTCGATTGGCGCGGGGAAAGTGATCGTTGCCGCCGGACCATGGGCGGGCCAGTTACTAAAAGATGCAGGTGTGCCACTTCCATTGACGACGATTCGCCCCGAGCAGGCCTTCTTTGAGCCCCCCTCCGGAGCTCGAGAAAAGAAACTGATCTACGGTGACCTGACTCATGGACTCTACTGGAAACCAGAGCTCGCCGGCTGGACTCGTGTTGGATTCCTCGACATGAACGAGGATGCCGTAGTCGAAAATCCAGACCAGTATGACGAGGGTGTCAGTGGCCAGTTCATCGCTGCCTGCCGGGACCGACTCTCCCAGAGACTTCCGCATTACTCTCTTTCACCTTCCTGGGGTGGAGTGGGAGCCCTCTATACGGTAACCCCTGACTCACACCCTCTCATCGGACCGGTTCCTGGCCTCGATGGAATTTGGGTCGTCAGTGGATTCAGTGGCCACGGCTTCAAGATGGCCCCAGCCGTCGGAAAAGGCGTTGCAGCTGCGATTGGTAGTGAACAGCCAGGGAAGTGCGATGTCAGTTTCTTTGCACCCGATCGATTCACCCGTAATGCGCCGATAGAAGTCCGCTACGGCTACGGAATCCTGGGCTGACCGCACCACATGCCGGGGGTATCCTTCGGACATGAAAAAAATCATTTCAATCCTCCCCCTCATTGTCCTGCTCGCGGCTCCAGAACTGATGGCCGAGCAGACCACCGCAAATAATAACCCGCCCAACATCGTCATCGTCTTCACCGATGACCAGGGCTGGGGTGATCTCTCCTGTTATGGATCGAAAGAGATTCCAACACCCAATATCGACCGTCTTGCTGCCGAAGGAATGCGCTTCACCGACTTCTACGTCAGCCAACCAGTTTGTTCTGCATCACGCTCTTCCTTGTTATCGGGGTGCTATGCCAACAGAGTCGGTATCAGCGGCGCACTGGTTCCTTCTTCAAAGATCGGACTCCATCCACAAGAATTGACCATTGCTGAGGTCGTCAAACCGCTCGGCTATGCCACAGCCTGTTATGGAAAATGGCATCTGGGTCATCATCCGCAGTTCCTCCCCACCGCCCAGGGCTTCGATGAGTACTGCGGAATCCCTTACAGCAATGACATGTGGCCGGGCCACCCTGAATCACCCAAGGCCTGGCCTCCTCTTCCCTGGTACGAACAAGACCAGGTCGATCACATCATCGAAACCCTCGATGATCAGGAAACCATCACCACGGAATTGACGCGTCGTGCGGTTCAGTTCATCGATAAAAATGCTGCTGGCCCTTTCCTGCTCTATCTGCCCCATTCGATGCCACACGTACCACTGGGTGTCTCCCCTCGATTTCGCCAAACCACACAATTTGGTGCCTACGGGGATGTGATCCGAGAGATCGATGATTCCGTCGGCCAGATTCGAACAGCACTGGAAAAGCACGGAATTCTCGACAACACACTGTTCATCTTCGCCTCCGATAACGGCCCCTGGCTTTCATACGGCGATCACGCTGGAACCACAGGAGGCCTAAGAGAGGGAAAAGGAACCACATGGGAAGGAGGCGTAAGGGTACCATGTGTTGTCCGATATCCGGCCCTGGTTCCGGCAGGAAGCACCTGTTCAACCCCCTGTATGACCATCGATATTCTCCCCACCATCGTCGAGTTGACTGGCGGCAAGGCACCCGAAAGAGAAATTGATGGAGTCAGTATCGTTGCTCAACTGCGCGGCGATGTTGATGCCCCTCCACCACATGAAGAGTTGTTCTTCTGGTACCACCGAGGAAACCTGGAATCGATGAGGATGGGTCGCTGGAAACTTCACTTCCCCCACAAGTACCGCAGCCTCGAGGGACGCCCGGGAGGCAACAACGGAATTCCGGCCAAATACAACTACAACATCAAAACCGATCTGGCTCTTTTCGATCTGGAAGCAGATCCTTTCGAAAAGATCGACGTGAAATCGAATCATCCAGGGGTAGTAGTCGAAATGTCGGCACGGGCAGATGCAATGCGTGCAAAACTGGGCGATCGACTCGCCGGAATCCAGGGGACTGATGTTCGCGAGCCTGGACGCCTACCTGCACAGGAGAAAAAATGAGGTGGCAGCTGCTTGCGCTATTTCTTGTTCCTTTGCTCATGACTTCCTGTGTGCCGCAGATTAGAGAACAAAGTAGACCTCCCAACATCATTTACATCATGGCCGATGATCTCGGCTGGGGAGACCTGGGGTGCTACGGCCAGCAGGCACTCAAGACGCCAAGAATCGATCAGCTGGCCACCGAAGGAATGCGATTCACGGACCACTATTCGGGCCATACAGTCTGCCGTCCGAGTCGACTGGTTCTGTGGACAGGAATGCATTCCGGCCACACGGCACTGCAATCAAATGCTTATTATCACTTCGATGGAGGCGAGAGAACTATCGTCGAAATCCTCCAGGAGGAGGGCTATGCCACCGCCGGCTGTGGCAAGTGGGCGATGGGAAGGCAGAACTCACCGGGGCACCCGAACAAGAAGGGCTTCGATGATTGGTTCGGCTATCTCGATCAGGGAGATGCCCACAACTACTATCCAACCCATCTCTGGCACAACGATCAAAAAGTACCACTTGCCGGCAATGAAACCGCCGGGAAGAAGGGGCGAGAAGCTTTTTATTCGATCAAAAAGGAGACTTATTCCCACCAGGTCATCACCGATTGGATGTTCGACTGGATCCGTCAACATGCCGACGCTCCGTTCCTGATGCATGCCCACCTGACCATCCCGCATGCCAATAACGAACTGGGCTGGGCTCTCGGTGATGGCATGGAGATACCTGGGCGTGATCGATTCGAGGATCAAGACTGGCCTGGCCCGGAGAAGGGGTTTGCGGCGATGATCGCTCGTCTCGACAGCGATGTTGGGCGACTGACAGATCTCCTCGAAGAACTGGGTCTCACCGAAAACACACTGGTGATCTTCACTTCGGATAATGGCCCACATTCAGAAGGCGGCCATGATCACAGATTCTTTGCTTCCAATGGCCCCTTCCGTGGTTACAAGCGCGACCTACTTGAGGGCGGCATTCGTGTTCCCTTCATCGCAAGATGGCCGAGCAAGATCAAAGCAGGCTCTACCACTTCACTCATCAGTGGATTTCAAGATTTCATGCCCACCGCATGCGAGATCGCAGGGGTCGATAGCCCTGCAGGTATCGATGGACTGAGTTACTTACCGACACTTCTGGGGAAAACCAGTGACCAAGAGATTCACGATTCTCTTTACTGGCAGTTCAAGAAGCAGCAAGCATTACGGAGCGGCCACTGGAAAATTCACCGGGAGAATCCAGAATCCTCGCCGGTTCTCTATAACCTCAAAACAGATCCCGAAGAAAAGAACGATGTCTCACTCTTACATCCAGAAATCGTCTCTCAACTTCTCGAGAAGCTAAACTGAATACTGATTCCTTTTGATACAAAAAAAGCCGCGGTGAGGGGATTCCCCCACCGCGGCTTTTTTAAAAACTACCGATCTCCTAGAAGGAGGCCGGACGCGGAAGTGCGTTGTTCGTGGCCGGTACACGCTTCAGTACGAAACGCTGCTCGAAATCGAGGACATTGCTCTCAGTAGTGATGTCCTCGCCTTCCCACCAAGCCCACTCGAAATCGATCTTGATCGTCTTCGAATCGACTAACAGGACCTTGTTGATGGTGCTGACATTGGCTCCATTACCGAACTCGGAATCGACGACTCTGAGCTGGCAAGGAGTGCCATTTCTCTCCGTAGCGGGGGAAATGAAACCATTGCAAACCAGGCCGTTGGAACCGATCTCGGTGAAGGCGATCCGACAATTGTCATAATCGTAGTAGAAGGTCTGAATCGTGCTCTCGGCGATGAAATCGTTCTTGTACTTCTTCGCCTCGACGATCAAACAGGTCTCATTGGCAGCCCAGTAACCACTCTGCTCAACACGAAGGCGGTCGCCAGTCTCGGAGAAACTCTCTGACTGCCACTCACTCGCCAGAGCAACGAAAGGTCCCAGTGCAATCTTGAGGGGGTTGGCCTTGACGCCAGTGACATTCCACAGCTGAGCCAATGGCTTTCCGCTGGCGGAAAGTTCATTAACGACAACGTTGAAGTTACCATTTTTTACGGTGCGCTCGATGTACACGTTTGCAGAGGTGATGCCATCCTGCATCCGTTGCCCGATCCAGCAGCAAACGTTTTCTTTGATCTCTTTGAGATACTCGTCAATGATGGCGACAACATTGCCGGCCACAAATCTTCCATGAGATTCGAGGCGGTTCGCCGATTCGTTCCAGTTGATAAAGTAGGTCCCATTGCTAACGACAACACCGTTGAGATTGACCGTCTCAGCAGAGCCGAAGAGCCCACCTGTGGTGAAATCTCGAGTGTAAAGAACCGTCGCCTTGACCGGTGTTCCAGCCGGATACCCGCCCAGTTCTTCACTGAGGGCGTATTCGAAGTTCCATGTCCCCACCAGGTTGTTCATCACCTGATTGGCCACGTTCTTCGTGATCACGTCCTGATCAAAAACCGTGTTGTAGGCGGCTTCCAGTTCGGCAGCCGTTTTCGACTGCGTGACAATACTTCCCGGTTGGGCTGTGACGAGTCCACAGACCAATACAAGACCAAGAATGGCCGTCAAAACTTTGATCCTGGAAATGGTCATTCCATTCCCTTTCTGTTGAGTTCCCCACCCGGTTCCGTAGGCACCAAGCCACCATTCCCAGGTATTCCGTGGGCAAGGTACTCAATCTTGTGTAAAGAATTCAAGGATGTCCTGATTTAGATCTAAAAATATCCCGCAGGTCAGGAACGATCTTGATTAACAATATCAAGGCAAGAAGCGCCAAATAGAGCACGTGCGGGTGGATATTGCTTCAAAAACAGCGACGGTTCGATCAGCTCCAGCTCTGCCACCATCGAATTTCCGTCTACATCTCGTACAGTGTCTACTCGCCCATAGAGAATCGGACCCGGACTACATCGAAGCGCCTGTTCCCCGACAACAATATCCTCGGCGAGTACTTCAACGGCCTCTCCCACCTGCTCCTCATCCCCGGTGAACCGTGGCACTTTGGTAACACTATGACTCCAGCGACCCGCCAGATATACGTTGGCTCGCTCGCCACCCTGCTCGACCGAGGAGATGTAGGGTTGGACCAACAGATCCCGGTCGCCACCATTTTTGCGAACAAAATCGATGGCCGCTGACTGAGTCAACGCATCGAATCGAGCGGTCAGCCAGCTTCCTGCGGAGACTGCAGGTTTGATGACGTAATCCTCCCACCCCTCCTCGGCCAACGTCGCCAGCAGCTTTTCAGATCCAGAGTTCGCTTTCAGTAATCGAGTCGGAACTACCGGCACGCCAGCTCTTGCCAGATCTAGCAGATATCCCTTGTGAAGATTCCAGGAAACTACCTCCACCGGGTTAAAAACCTCTGTTTTCTCCTGGGCCAGTAGTAACCAGCTACGAAACTCGGCTTCACGCCATGGATAATCCCAGCATGATCGTAAGATGATGGCATCAAACGATTCAAGATTTACCGACGGATCATCCCAGGGAATCAGTTCTGCTTCGCCACCGGCATCTCGAACCGACTGCAACTGAATCTCTTCATCGGGATCCGGCTCCGGTATCTCCAAGCAGGTGACCAGTCCTATCCGCTTCAACTTCGACCACCCATCACCTGAGCCAGATCGGCGACCAGATCAGATGCGTCTTCAACACCACAGGCGATACGCACCAGTGAGTCGGGGACTCCCATCTGGACTCTCACTTCAGGATCAACCGCAGCATGCGATGAACTGGCCGGACGGATGATGAGAGTTTCGACTCCTCCGAGGCTGGGAGCGGTTGCCATCAACTGCATCGAAGTTGCAATCCGCTCGGCTTCCTCGACACCATCAGCAACATCAAACGAAAGAACTCCACCACCTCTCCCACCAAACAGTTCCTGACAACGTGAATGATCAGGGTGACTCTCCAGTCCCGGGTAGTGAGTGACAGAGACGGCAGGATGCCCTTCAAGGAAACGGGCCACATGAAGCGCATTTTGACATTGCCGATCAACCCTTAGTTGCAAGGTGCGAATCCCCCGATGCAGAAGAAAACAAGCATGGGCATCCAGATGACCGCCCAGATGGTCCAGGCAGTGCTTGACCTTGCTAATCAAATCTTTCCGGCCAGCAATGACTCCCGCTGCGATGTCGCCATGACCATTGAGAGCCTTGGTGGCGGAATGAACTTCCAGATCGAATCCGTATTCAGATGGACGGAACAAAACCGGAGTGGCAAAAGTAGCATCGATGACGGAGATCAGGCCATGCTGACGAGCCCAGTCAGTTATGGCCCGAAGATCACCGATACGACAAGTCGGATTGGTGATCGCCTCGCAGTACAGCACACGAGATCCTTCCGGTGGAGTTCCCCAGCTCTCAGGATCACAAGCATCAATACGATGGACGCCGATCCCCCAGCGCTGAACTTCACCGGAGAGAAAACTCTCACTACCGCCATAAAGAAGATCCTGCGCCACCACCGTGTCGCCGCTTCCGAGCAGGGCCAACAAGGTGGAGGTGATCGCCGCCATGCCACTCGATGCAACTAATGCAGCTTCGGTATCACAAACCAACGACAGTTTCTCGTGCAGATGATCATGAGAAGGAGTATTGGACAAACGGATGTAACGACCATCGTGATAACCGCTACCAGGAATCTGTTCGAAGGTCGCACTCTGAAAAATTGGCGGAACCACTGCCCCACCGATTCGGGGCTTGGGCTCACCGCCATGTACCAGTTTTGATTGCAGGCCATCCATGAAACACCTCCTAGAGAGGAACATCTTGCTCCTCCAGAAGCTCTTTATCTACCCGCCTTTGGTGTCTCTCTCAACATCTCCGTCATCGTTGACCGTCAGGAAGGGAAGCGATTCGAGCGATCGCGCCTGTTGTTCAGGGGAGTGCCGAAAACTTCTCACCCGGTGGGGACGCCAGACTCGCTGCGGATCCAGCGCTGGAAGTGACGAGCAGGATAAATCTCCTCGCAGGAAGAAAGCGTTGGTTCCCGTTGATTCGAGGGCCACCAGCCGATAGCCCTTACTCCGCCCCAGTGCCTCCATTGCCCGAAGGCTCGCTCCATGATGCCAGCCGCGAACATGATGACGGTAACCATCATGGTGGGGATCTCCCGGAGACCAGGGAACGGTCCGTGAAACAGCGGGACCATAAGACGCATTCACTTCAATGACGACGATTCGAGGCTGCAAAATGGTGAGATTTTTCCAGATCCAGAAATCGATGCCATCGACGTCGATCGAAAGGACATCGAGTTCTCCAGCATTCGCCTCACTCGCCAGAAGTTGGTCGATATTCTCCGGACGGACCTCCTGCTGTACCAAGCGAACGCGATTCCCGGCCCCCTTCGCCTGAAAGAACTCCAGTGCCTCGGCCAACTCGCCAGCATCGCTATCAAAAAGCAGCGCCTGCCAGCCAAAAACACAGCTCAAAAGCGCCGAGTTACACTCTCGACCCGGACCACAACCGATCTCGACCATCCGACGCTGGGCCACACCCACCTGGGAAAGAATATGGAGAAGTAGTCCGTCTTCGCCGTTTTGAGAGTATCCACGGGCCTCATGAAGATTGCCGGACTCGACCTGCTGCGCCTGGTACTCCTCGGTCGCCACTTCCACATGACGTCGAAACAGCAACCGTTCGACATCCTGCTGAAGAAGGTCAGATCGCCGCCGAAGAGACCGAAGATCGGGATGCCCGATCCACCGCCGTGGAACTCGTGCCACCTTTGCGAGCCAATCTCGGACTTTCCGCCAGCCTCGCATTGCGATCTCCTCTGCCGCCTCACTAGCGACTTGGTCGTCTCTGAAGGCCCATCACGGTAGCCCGCCTTCTGTCAGCCATCCAGACCATCCCCTCACATGATACCAGGATCTGGGCTGTCTCTCTTGACTTGCCCAGAAGGGAACCGGATCCTCGGTACCTGCACATGAAAGACGAGGACCGATGGACAAAAATCTCGCCACAAAATACGAACCCGGTCTGATCGAGCCATCGATCAGCGAGAAGTGGGGTACCAACGATGCCTTCCGGGCCATCCCGGATGAACGCGACGACCGTTACGTCATCATGATGCCGCTACCCAACGTAACCGGAGCACTGCACATGGGGCATGCCATGGACAATGTGATGCAAGATTTGCTCACACGTTGGCATCGGATGATGGGCCAAAACTCCCTCTGGATGGCCGGAACCGACCACGCCGGAATCGCAACACAGGCAGTCGTCGAAAAACGCTTACTCGAACTGGAAAACAAGACCCGTCATGACCTCGGACGCGAAGGCCTGGTGGAACGCATCTGGCAATGGAAAGACCAGTACCAGAAACGAATCGTCACCCAGCAAAAAGCGATGGGGTGTTCCTGTGATTGGGATCGCCAACGTTTCACGATGGATCCTGTTTGCGCCCGGGCAGTCACGTGGACTTTCTTTCGAATGTTCCGCGATGGGCTGATTGTTCAGGGTGATCGAATGGTTAACTGGGATTGCCATCTTCAGACAGCTGTCGCCGATGATGAAATCGAACACAAAACTGTCGATGGTCATTTCTGGCATCTCAGATATCCAGTGATCGATCCTCAAGGTGGAGAACCTACCCACGTGGTAGTGGCGACCACAAGGCCTGAAACGATGCTCGGAGACACTGCCGTTGCAGTTCATCCAGAACCTCGCAAGGTGATGAATGAGCGCCTCGAACAAGCACGGCAGAAGCTGGCCAATGCAGCCGAAAAACAACACGAAGAATTGTCTGGAGAAGTCACTCGCCTCGAGGAACGAATCGAAAATCTACTGCCCTCTCTTGAGAAACTTGCACAGATGGCTACTGACGGCCGGATGCTTCGGTTACCCATCGTCGATCGCGAGATTCCAATCATCTGTGATGAGTGGGCCAAACCTGAACTGGGCTCTGGTTGCGTCAAGATCACACCCGCTCATGACCCGAACGATTACGATGTCTGGCAAAGGCATCGTGATCAGATCGAAGCCATCAACATTCTCCAGCCCGATGGAACTCTCAATGAGGCCGCTGGGCCCTGTGCCGGCCAGGACCGATTTGTCGCCCGTAAATCGGTCATCAAGCAATTCGATTCGCTCGGACTGCTCGACCAGATCGAAGATCGTAAAGTCGAAGTCGGTCACTCAGACCGATCCAAAACACCGATAGAACCTTACCTGTCACTGCAGTGGTTTGTACGTATGGGCGATGTCGAAGGTGGAGTCACCTGCGGCAAAGGCCTTGATCATCAGTTTCAGGCTACGGGCCTGGCGCAGGCCGCCATCGATGCAGTCACCGGGTGGAAATCTGCCACCGAACGTAGTGTCGCCTTCCACCCCGATCCTGACCGATACCGAAACACATATGTCAGTTGGCTCGAAGAAAAAAGAGATTGGTGTATCTCCCGACAGCTGTGGTGGGGGCACAGAATCCCGATCTGGGCAGGTGATCTCGAAGAAACTCAGCTGAAAGAACTGCTCGAGAAAATCAAAGCTGCTACAAGCGACGATGTCTCGGCCAGGGTTCTCACCGCTGACGGTCAAAGCATCCTCATCGAGGACGGGACCTCTCTTCCCGCCGGGGGCGGTCGACTACTGATTTGTCTCCGCGAACCTGATCAACAGGATACAGCTCGAACCATCATCGAAGACGCTGGGCTGCAGCGAGATCCAGATGTACTCGACACCTGGTTCTCCAGCGCACTCTGGCCGCATTCCACACTGGGCTGGCCCGATCCAGCCACAGCTCAAATCGATGCCGGGCAAAGACCCCTGGAAGCCTCCGACCAAATGGCCAGCTGCCTTGACTATTACTATCCAGGATCATGTCTTGTTACTGGCCGCGACATCATCACTTTGTGGGTAGCGCGCATGGTCATCATGGGCCTCTACAATCTCGGCGACCTCCCCTTCACTGA
>JBBWWC010000143.1:0-14460 GCA_050256555.1 Planctomycetota bacterium
TCCATCGCCATCGCCTGTCAGGATCTTTCCGCTCATCGATGTGATGCAGTACTGGCTGGTGGAGTCTCGAGGCCCGACAGCCTCTTCACCCAGATGGGCTTCTCGCAACTTAGAGCACTTTCTCCAGAAGGGAAATGTCGCCCACTCGATCATCGAGGCCAAGGCCTGGTGGTCGGTGAAGGCGCAGGAGTTTTACTGCTCAAAAGACTTGACGATGCCATCTCCGCAGCGGACCCGATCGTCGGTGTGATCCGCGGCATCGGCCTCTCCAATGATCAATCGGGAGGATTGCTAGCTCCTTCCGGCGAAGGACAACTACGAGCCATGCTCGAGGCCTACCAGGAGGCCGATTGGTCCCCGGAAGACGTCGACTACATCGAATGTCATGCCACCGGAACTCCGGTCGGGGATGCCACCGAACTAAGAAGTCTTTTGAAGCTCTGGGATTCCCGATCATGGCGACCGGGTCAATGCGCACTGGGGTCGGTAAAAGCATGCATTGGCCACACACTCACTGCAGCTGGTGCTGCGGGTGTCATCAAAGTATTACTCGCCATGGGACAGGGGGAAATCCCAGCACTGCACGATCACCAGACTCCCCCGGGCGATATTTCTCTCGCCGAAAGTCCCTTCCGTATTCCTTCCACCACCGAACCCTGGTTGCGAAAATCAGGATCACCAAGACGCGCTGCAGTCAGTGCTTTTGGCTTTGGTGGAATCAATGCCCACTTACTCCTCGAAGAACCTCCTCTTGCTCCGCCAAAAATAACTCCAAATAGCTTCTGGGATGTTCCTGCAGTTCCGGCAATAACCCAAAAGATTGCTATTGTCGGACTCGGAGCTCTGGCCGGAAGACATCAAGGTGTCGATGAAGTGGGTGCAGCATTACTCGGCCTTCCCACGCAACGAAAAGCGCAAGAGATGCCTGGAGACTATGGCGTCCCTCGTACTCAGTGGGCACGCGACAACAAGTTGTCGCTTCCCGAAGGTGAGAGCTGCGGACGTTTATACGGCTCACCGCTGGAATATAGAATCCCTCCCACTGAACTGGCCGAACTTCTGCCACAACAACTGGCTCTTCTCAAGGTTGCCCGGGAAGCGCTGGAAAATGGTGGGATTTCGAAACTTGGCGAACGTGGCGGTCTCTATGTCGGACTAGGTCTCGATCCGCGAAGCAGCCTTTACCATCTTCGCTGGATGATTCCTGACAGAGCGCGCCTCTGGTTCGATGAACTCGACCTCGAGGTTGATCCTCAGCAACTGGAACGCTGGATTTCGACACTTCAGGATGAAATCACTCCACCACTCGATGCCAATCGAGTGATGGGATCTCTGGGGAGCATAGCTGCCAGCCGTCTCGCCAGGGATCTCGGTGCAGGAGGCCCCGCACACACCGTCAGTAATGATGAAATCTCAGGTTTCCGAGCGATGGAACTTGCCATCCGAGCACTACAAGATCAAAAGATCGATATGGCCATTGCGGCTGCGGCTGATCTAGGTCTCGATATTCTTGGCCGAACAAATGCGGCTATCGATGGAGAACTGGCCCGCACTGATTTCGCTGCAGCAGTACTTTTACAAAGAGTCGAAGATGCTGAACGAGACGGAAACGAGATCATCTCGGTCATTGAAGGAATCGGAACGGCTTCCGCCGGAGTACTCGAACGCCAGGATTCTCTTTCTCCTGCTCGTGAATCTTGCCGCTCTGCAGCCCTGAGTGAAGCGAAGATGGGCCGTGATCAAATCCGTCTCATCTGCAGTGCTGAATCTCATACGATCGGTTCAAAACGTCAGGAAAGCGACTGCGCTTTGCTTCCGCCAACACTTTCCAAAGGCGGCTGTGCCACCTTTCTCCTCTCTCTTCTTCAAGGTGTCACTTCAGTATCTCGCGGCCTGATTCCAAGTACCGGACTCACCGATCGACCGACTCCATGGATCGAGACAGGAAAACGACCCAGAAAAGCGCTGGTCGAACATTCGGCACAACTGGGAGACACCGCAGCCATGGTCATCTCCCGCCAGGTCTCCTCCTCCACCAGCCTGGCGGAAATTCCTGATCAGCTTCGTTGCCTCGGTCAGCCCGGCTGGGGTGTGATCAGCCTGGAAGGCCAGAACGAATCGATTCTTGACCAGGAATCCAAATTGTTACCTCTCTGGCTGGAACAACGGGAAGGAACTGCGGCCGAAATTTCTCTACAGTGGCTTGATGATCATCCACGCGATGAAAAAGCAGCTCGGGCGATGTCCATCGTCTTCAATTCGAAACGAACTCTCATTGCGGCTTCTCAAGCACTTCAGGGATTCCTGGCTGGTTCAACACAGGAGCTAAAAGGAGATGGCTGGGAACTCCATCGTTCATCCGAAACACCTCTTGGATTCTCAGGCGATGTCACTTTCATCTATCCTGGATCAGGAAGTCTTTATCCAGGCGCAGGTCGAGAACTCTTCTGTCGCTACCCAGGCTCACTCGATTCGACGCTTTCTTCGACCGGAGATTTGTCTAATTTTCTCGGCACCGCTAATCACTGGGCACCAGACTCCCAGATCCCGCAAGATCCACGAGATTCCATCCTTTCCCAGGTTACTCTTGGTTGCATCGGTACCGATCTATTACTGGGTTGTGGCATCATTCCACAACGTGCAGCCGGACACAGTCTCGGTGAAACCACCATGCTGTTTGCGCTACGTGCATGGAGAAACCGAACTGCCATGCAAGAACAACTCCTGCGCGACGATCTTTTCTCCAGCTGGCTTGCCGGTGAACATCGAGCCGCTGCTCAAGCCTGGCAACTGCCCACGGGTAGTCGCGCTGACTGGCAAGTAGCAGTGGTCAATGCTCCAGAGAACGAGATCCGATCTGCCATCGCCAGTCATCCCAGGCTTTACCTGCTGGTCGTGAATGCTGACCAGGAATCAGTGATCGGTGGCGATCCGGTACAACTGGATCAAGTAACCCGCTCCCAGGGCTGGTCAACGATTCCTCTCCAAGGAGTCACTGCCGTTCATTGTTCGCTGGTAGAACAAGTAGCAGATCGCTACAAAGACCTACACCTCTGGCCGGTACACGAGCCAATAGCTGCAGCCACATTGCATTCCACTGCGACCGGCAAAGCACTGCCTCTCGACAGTAATGCGATGGCTGACTCGATACTTCAGCAAGCGAGAGCTGGTTTCCACTTCCCACATCTGATTCGATCGTTGTGGCAAGCGGGAAGCCGTATTTTCATCGAACCAGGCCCCGGTGCCTCATGTTCTCGACTCACTCGCCTGGCTCTGGATGGTCTCCCGCATCGAACACTACCCCTGTGCTATCGTGCGGAAGATCCTGAGCTATCGCTGGCACGAATCATCGCTGTTTGCATCGCAGAACGTGCGCCCGTAAAAATAGAACCTTTCCTCGGTAAAAACAAAAACCGGAAGGCCTCAGCCGATAGCATTTCAATCAGAGACGGCAAGAAACAGATCATCGTACCGCCGATCCCCGGTTTCATTTCTCGCCCGCAAACAACAGTAGATCCCGTCGTAAAAATCTCTTCGAAGAGTCCGGAATCTGCAGATCCTGCTCTACAACCAGTGGTCGTTACATCGGAAAAACCGACCGCTCCGCAACAAACTCACCAACTACAGGGCTCGATTGCCCAGCGTCTTGAACGTGCCAGAGCCCGAAGAATCGAGCTCAGTGGGATCGCTCCGACCAAGTCCAACGTTGCGGAAGAGTTCGAAGAAACAAGGATCGAACCGATCACACCAACCATCGGTAGTACTTCTCCACCAATCCTGTTCTCACGAGAAGCCTGTCTTGAGTTCGCCAGGGGGAAAGTGGGGCCGGTCCTCGGTGATCTCCACGCCCCCGCCGATGAATACCCAACCCGGGTACGCCTCCCCGATGAACCTCTGATGCTGGTCGATCGAATCCTTACCCTCGAAGGAGAACCTCTGTCGCTGGGCAAGGGTCGCATTGTCACAGCACATGACATTCTTCCAGGAGCCTGGTATCTCGATGGCGGCCGGATTCCCACTGCGATTGCCGTAGAAAGTGGGCAGGCGGATCTATTCCTGTGTGGCTATCTCGGTGCCGACCTCCACACCCGAGGCTTGTCTGTTTACCGACTCCTCGATGCCCAGGTAATTTTCCATGATGAACTTCCGGGACCGGGAAAAACCATTATCTATGACATTCACATCAACGAGTTCTTCCAGCAGGACCAGACACTGCTGTTTCGGTTCCACTTCGAGGGAACCGTTGATGGGAAACCCCTTCTTTCGATGCGAGATGGTTGTGCAGGTTTCTTTTCAAAAAGCGAACTCGATTCTGGACGTGGAATCGTAACCGCTCCTCATCGTCCTAAAAGCAGCGCTATTGCGCCACCAAACTGGCGCCCGCCTGCCGCAACAAAAAATCTAACCCTCGATCAAAAACAAGTCGAAGCGCTTCGGAAAGGTGATCTGGGTACTGCCCTTGGAAACCAGTTCAACAACTTACCGATCGCTGCCCCCCTTCGACTCCCCGATCAAAAGTTGCGTCTACTTGATCGAGTCACTTCGCTGGAACCCACTGGAGGTGATTGGGGTCTAGGAAAAGTGACCGCAGATCTGGAAATCCATCCGGACGATTGGTTTCTGACGTGTCACTTCAGCGACGACCCGGTCATGCCAGGAACTCTGATGTACGAGTGTTGCCTTCACACCTTACGAACACTTCTGACCGCTTGGGGTTGGACTGGCGAAGCGGATTCTGTCACTCCGATGCCGGTCCCGGGAGTACCTGGACGACTTCGTTGCCGTGGCCAGGTACTTCCCGAAACACGTCGAGTCACCTACCAGGTGCAGGTCAAAGAAATTGGCTTCCGTCCTGAGCCCTATGTCATAACGGATGCACTGATGCTGGCCGACGGCAGACCCATAGTCGAGATGGAAGGGATGTCTTTACGGCTCGTTGGTCTCGATCAGGGCAAGATCGAAGCACTCTGGAAGTCGACCGGAGGAGAGGTCGCAACCACCACGAGCACAAGTAGTGAAATCGCCACGACAGCAGCGGGAGGAGGAGGAGACTCGCCTCCCATCGCCTCCGAAAAAGTAACCAGATACGACCATGATCAAATTCTTGAGTTCGCCACTGGCCGTCCATCGCTGGCGTTTGGTGAAAAATATCTCCCTTTTGATTCTGATCGATTCATCGCCAGGTTGCCCGGTCCACCCTATTGTTTCCTCGATCGCATCATCGATGTACAGGGCGAGCCCTGGAAAGTCGAACCGGGAGCCGCTTGCAGTGCTGAATATTTCGTACCGGAAAACGCATGGTATTTCGATGCCGGTGGAACCGGAGAAATGCCGTTCGCAGTTCTTCTGGAGATCGCATTACAACCTTGTGGCTGGCTTGCGGCCTATGTTGGATCCGCTCTTTCTCAAGAACATTCGCTGCAGTTCCGGAACCTCGGTGGAGAAGCCACATCACTGCGCCCGGTCCATCGAGGCTCTGGCCTTCTGACCACTGAGGTTCGATTGACTGCCGCTGACCTTGGTGCAGGTATGTGGATCCAGCATTACGACATTGAAGTTCATGACTCCGAGGGCCCGATCTATCGTGGCAATACCTACTTTGGATTCTTCCCGCAGGAAGCTCTTGCGCATCAGGTCGGACTTCCGGGTGTAACATCTCGAACGGTTCCACCCCGCGAAGCGCTACGTGGACGTTCGTTCGCTGTTCCGGAGTTCGCTGCAGGTCCTTCAAAGGCTTTCCGGATGGTCGATGAAGTTGAGATCTATGTCCCACAGGGAGGTATCGCAGGACTCGGTTTCATTCGCGGCGAAATCGATGTGGATCCGGAGGCATGGTTCTTCAAGGCGCATTTCCAGGGAGACCCCGTCTGGCCTGGAAGTCTTGGCCTCGAATCGATGCTACAGCTTTTAAGGGTAGTCGCCGAAGATTTGTGGAAAGATGATGGCCAGTGGGTACCACGAACCGTGGCCACAGATATCCTCCATCGCTGGAGTTATCGTGGACAGGTCATCCCTGAAAAGAAACGAGTTACCGTCGAAGCAACCGTCAAAAGTGTCGATCATGATAAAGGAATCCTCATCGCCGATGGAATGCTCAGCGTGGATGGGCTTCCCATCTATTCGATGGAAGATTTCTCGATGCAACGGCTGAAGGAGAATCGATGAAAACTTCGATCTCTTCCGATCAAGATGTACATCTGGCTGCCATCGGTATTGAAATGGCCCCGGAGGTCATCACCAGCACTGCTCTCGAAGATCGTCTCGCTCCGGCATGGAACGCCATGGGAATTGCTCCAGGGCAGCTCGAGCAGTTGACCGGAGTGTCGGAGAGACGATGGTGGCCTGAAAACACCAGTGTCTCGGAGATGGCTGCTCGTGCATGCAAAAAAGCACTGGTCGCTGCAGAATTCTCTGCGACCAAGGTCGGACAGCTGGCATATACCGGTGTCTGTCGCGAATCCTTCGAACCGGCAACTGCATGTGCGGTCGCTGCTCGACTCGACCTCTCGACAGAAACAGCGCTTCATGACATTTCAAATGCATGCCTCGGCGCCATGGATGGACTGGTGATGGCTGTCGATGCCATCCGTCTCGGACGCATCGATGCTGCACTGGTGGTTTGTTGTGAAAGTGCCCGAGACATCGTCGATATCGCCTGCCAAAGACTTCTTTCCGATCCACGGATGGAACTCTTCATTCCCACTCTTGCGACGCTGACCGGTGGATCAGGTGCTGCTGCGATGTTGCTGGTTTCCTCTCGAATATCAACACAGGGACCTCGCTGGCTCGGAAGCAGCCATGGTACCGATGCTCGGTGGCATCAATTGTGTCGCTGGGGCGTCAAATCGGTACCAGAACTATCCGATCCGGCAGCACGAATCGAATACATGGAGACCGACTCGATCGGGGTGCTGCGCCACGGTGTCCAGCTGGGAATCGAGACCTGGAATCGCTTCCTCAGCACACAAGGCTGGACTTCAGCGGATATCGATCGAACCATCTGCCACCAGGTAGGCTCAGCGCACCGCGACGAGATTCTACCGGCCCTGGGGCTTTCGACGGCAAACGATTTCATCACGTACCCATTTCTTGGAAACATGGGTACCGTATCGATCCCGATGACTACCGCCCTCGCTGCCGAAAGAAACTTCTTTTCGGCCAATCAGCGAGTTGCATTCCTCGGAATCGGGAGTGGATTGGTGTGCCGAATGATTGGTTGGGAATGGCAATGAACCGACTATTCGTCGATGAAGAATATCCATATCACAGTCACAGATGGGACCGGGGCTCCGGCATCCACATGAATTATGTCGATGAGGGGCAGGGAGATCCCATCGTCTGTGTCCATGGCAATCCAACCTGGTCCTTTTATTACCGAAACCTGATCCAGGAACTTTCTCGCTCTCATAGAGTCATAGCCATCGATCATGTCGGCTGTGGATTCTCTGATTTTCCCGATGAAAGTGAATATGGATATCGACTCGTGGATCGCATCGATGACCTCGAAGGATTACTCGATCATCTAAAAATCACCTCCGATGCCATGCTGGTCGCTCATGACTGGGGTGGCGCCATCGGTTTCGGAGTCGCAGGAAGAAACCCCGAACGATTTTCATCACTGGTCGCAATGAATACAGCCGCTTTTCGACTTCCGGAGGGGAAAGAATTTCCACGGATCCTTCGTCCGGCCCGTGGTCTC
Source organism: Planctomycetota bacterium (assembly GCA_050256555.1). Classification (GTDB taxonomy): domain Bacteria; phylum Planctomycetota; class UBA8108; order UBA1146; family UBA1146; genus UBA1146. Next base: position 7,700 of record JBBWWC010000143.1, read on the forward strand.
TTCGGAGAGATGCTCATCCGGGGCCTCAATGCCTTCGTTGAGGGTACATTCATCGTCGGCACTCGGCGTCGAAAACTATCTCGGGCTGAACGTTCCGATTACCGCGCGCCGTATCACAACTGGAAAAGACGACTCGCAGTGCACCGATTCGTCCAGGACATTCCACTTCAACCAGAAGACCCATCCTGGGAAACACTACTGTCGGTCGAAGCAGGGCTCTCTAGCCTACAAGAGCATCCACTTTTACTGCTCTGGGGAACCAGGGATCCGGTCTTCGATGAGGCTTTTCTCGATGAGTGGAAAACGAGATTCCCTCGGGCTCACCATCAAAAATGGGAAGATTGTGGCCATCTACTCCTCGACGACGCTCCGGAGCGTGTCATACCAGCGATCCGAACCTTCCGCGAAACGGTCGCAAGAGAAAAATCTTATCGGTGAAAATCGCCACGCCCTCCCTCACTCCTGAAGCAGGCATCGCCAGAAGACTACGCAGACACTCGGTCGAAAGACCTGAACAGATTGCAATACGACAGCGACGAGAACAGGGCTGGGAACAATTCACCTTCAAGGAACTCGATCAACTGGTCGATCGAACCTGCCATGCACTGGTTCGAGCAGGAATCGAACGAGGTATGAGAACCGTATTGATGGTTCCTCCAGGTATTGAGTTTCTCGCATGCACCTTTGCAATGCTCCGCATGGGCGTTCCACCGGTCCTGGTCGATCCTGGAATGGGAGTTCCAGGACTCGGGAAGTGTCTGAATCGGGCCCGCCCCAAGGCCTTCATCGGCATTCCCCGTGCGCACAGAGCCCGAGTTCTGCTCGGCTGGGGACGACGTACCATCCGCCATCGAATCTCGGTTGGGCACGGCTGCATCCCCCCTCTCACCAGTCGCCTCGAAAAATGGAGACGACGTACAGAGACTGCAGTTCCATTTCCGGCACCGATTCTTGATGCCAACGAAACTGCAGCAATCCTCTTCACCTCGGGAAGTACCGGTCCGGCAAAGGGAGCCATCGCTCATCACGGTCTCATCGAGCAACAAGTCGATTCTCTTCGCCAGCTTCATGGCATCGAGGCCGGAGAGGTGGATCTACCAACATTCCCATTGTTCGGACTTTTTGGAGTTGCACTAGGAATGACCTCGACCGTTCCAGAGATGGATTTCACTCGTCCCGCAGATGCCGATCCCACTCACTTGATCGATCTGATCCAACGATTTGGTGTTACCAGTCTCTTTGCCTCACCAGCGCTGCTTGGAAATCTCTCACGTCATCTCGCCAAGCACTCCCTGAAGCTTCCCGGAATACGCCGTGTCATCAGCGCCGGAGCACCTGCCCGACATGATGAGATTGCGGCATTACTCCCAGCTCTGGATCCAGCAACCAAGATCTACACTCCCTATGGTGCAACCGAGGCGCTACCGCTGTGCTGTCTTGATCAACAGGAACTACTCAAGACTGCAAACCAAAGTGATCAGGGGCACGGGATCTGTGTCGGCAAACCAGTTTCCGGAGCCACAATTCGAATCTGCGAGCTAGATGCATTACCGACCCCGAAAAATCACGTTGTCGGGACAAACCCGGGTGAAATCTGGGCCAGTGGAACGATGGTCAGCCGTAGCTATCTGCATGACACGGCAGCCAATCAGTTCCACAAGCATCAGGATGAAAATGGTGTTCTATGGCATCGAACCGGAGATCTCGGCTCCTTTGATCCGGACGGTCGAGTGTGGTTTCGAGGTCGTCTCGGTCAGATGGTACGTACCGACAAGGGGCATCTTCACACAGTCGCCATCGAAAGAATCTTCGATGTCCATCCTGGAGTACGCCGCAGTGCGCTGGTTGGTATTGGACCGGCAGAATCACAAACTCCTGTTCTGTGTATAGAACCATCGGAAAATAACTTCAGTGATCGAGCTTCTCTGATTGAAGAACTACGACAACTGGGTTCTACCGTTGAAGGGGCCAATAGAATCGAGAGATTTTGTTTCCCCGGACCATTTCCCGTCGACATACGACACAATGCCAAGATTGATCGAAAACAACTCGCACAAACGGCAGCAAGGAGCCTTGAATGAAGGTACTTGTTACAGGAGCGGGTGGATTCATCGGCGGAGCCCTGGCACGCCGCCTACACGGATTAGGGTATGAAGTCCGCAGCCTCCAGCGTGGTTCTTATCCCCAGCTTGAAGAAGACGGTATTGAGGCCATACAGGGGCAACTCAACGATCCAGATGTCGTTTCTGAAGCGGTCGCAGGCTGCGCTGCTGTTTTCCATGTGGCAGCCCTCGCTGCTGTGTCCGGTCCTTACTCTCAATTTCATAATACCAATGTCATCGGAACCGAACAGATCATCGCCGCTTGCCTGAAGCACGGAGTTGAAAAACTCATCTACACCTCATCTCCCAGTGTTGTCTTCGATGGCCAGAACCAGGAGGGGATTGATGAAAATGTTCCATATCCTGCGAGCTATCTCGCCCACTACCCCAGGACCAAGGCTCTTGCAGAAAAGGCCATCCTGGCGGCAAACTGCCCCGAACTAGCAACCGTTGCCCTCAGGCCCCACCTGGTCTGGGGACCCGGGGACCGACATCTGGTTCCCAGAATCCTCGAACGTGGCAGATCTGGAAAATTGAAACTGATTCAGCACAACGGAGCTTTGCTGGATGCGACTTACATCGAGAACGCCATCGATGCACACATCGCCGCATACAATTCTCTCTCGCCAACTTCTCTCTGTTGTGGAAAAGCATACTTCATCGCCAATGATGAACCCGTGGCTCCAGAAGTTCTGATTGGTGGGATTTTACAATCTGCAGGACTCGATCCTGTGACACCAAGTCTTTCTCCTCGAATCGCTTTCGCCATCGGAACGATTCTGGAATGGGTCCACCAGATCCCCGGCTGGCCAGGCGAACCGATCCTGACTCGATTTACTGCACGACAACTATCCACCAGTCACTGGTTCGATCTTTCGGCAGCACGCAGGGATTTAAACTGGGAGCCACGAATCTCCACTGCCGAAGGACTTCGGAAGCTAGCGTTGAGCCTTTCGCCACAGACCGAGCCAACGCCATGACGGGAAATACACCGAGTCCCCGAGAAGTCATCGATCTATGGCCATTCCTTCTCGATGAATCACCACAGCGACGTGAAGCCCTGCTCTCTTCTCTGGCTGCTGACGAACTTGGCAAGATCGATCAGGGCATCTTTCCAGAAATTGGTCAGAGAACCGCAATGTCTCGTGTCGGACTGCGCCGCATCCTCGAAAGCTATGTCGGAATCCCGTCCCAGGAGATCCGATTCACGGAGGGGAAGCATGGAAAACCCTCACTAGAAACTGACCCGATCTCTTTCAATCTTTCCCACACCGGGAAGCATGCTCTCCTGGCAGTCAGCAGCGAGGACGATCTCGGTGTTGATCTTGAGCGTATTCGTCTGGAAGCCCCGATCGATGATCTGGCTCAAAGATGTTTCAGTGAATGCGAGTTTGAGCAATGGAATCAGCTCCCCCAAGATCAAAAGCTCATCTCCTTCTTCCACCTGTGGGCTCAGAAGGAAGCCTTTGTCAAAGCGCTCGGTGGCGGTATGACCATTCCATTGAAAAGTTTTGACTGCGAGGTCGACCCGGCTGAGTCGGCTGGAATCATCAACTCAAGAATTGATGCAGACCGACAAAGGAACTGGCGGGTTCTATCGGGAAACATAGGTGTAGATCTTCGATACGCTATAGTCTGGGACGGCGTCGAGAAATCGATCGTAATTCGTAACCCGGAGACTGTAGGTCTCAGTCGCTGGTAATTGACAATATGCCAGAACCAAACTCGAGAGGATCCCAGCCTCCCACCCGAATCAGGTAACTGGTTCCAGAGACCACACTCATGTTCTGCACTCGTGCGAGAAGTGAGCAGCCTACCGAATCTCCATTACAGGCGATCTGAATCGGAGCAGCGCAAGACCCCTCGTAAATCACAAGATCCGTATCCGGGATGGTTTCAGGAAAACAGGTAGAGATGGTCACGCTACCACTGAAAGGTGCGGTGAAACTGAACCATATATCCTTGGACATCTGCCCCAGAAAAGTACCAGAGCACTGTAGATCGTCGTAAAGATCAGGAGAATTGGTCATATTCGTGTTATCAAAATTAGTATTGCCCAATCCGATAGTGATGGCGTTTAAACATTCATCACCCTCTACAGAAGTCGATGAACAGTCAGGATCAGGACACGGATCAACGCAACCAAGACCATCAGGAGTCGGATCTGTACCAGCAGAAGGAAAAGGTAAAGCTGGCGAAGCCCCACCGGCAAAAAGATAAGACAATAAAGAGATCCCGTCACCGAGATCAAGAGTCCCACTGTCATCAAAATCAGCTGCCGAGGCGCAAGGCATATCGGCACCCGTAAACAGATATTGCAAAGTCACTACTGGATCAGAGAGATTCAATTGACCATCGGTCGTGACATCGCCACGAATGAAGTACGCCTCCGGTAATGGAATCTCCACCTGGCAGTTTGATCCTGCTCCTTGATTACCACCGAGAACTCCCCGAACCTCGTAATCGACAACTTCTCCAAGAATCGGGTTACCATCGATAAATGAGAATGTCCCTGCTGGTAGAGTCTGCAGAAAGCTACCCTGTCGGTTCACAATTAATGTCGTATATGGAAGATTATTACCCCAACTCAGAACCACCCCGAAGCCAGCATCCAAACATGTCAGCCCCTCCGGAGCGTCGATGATTCCATCGACGACTACAGAGCAACTGACCGGAGGAGTGGGGGTTGAAGACGAAAAGCCACTAACGCTATAGGAAACGGTAGAGCCGATCGCAACATCTAGATCCTGATATTGCCCGATTCCTCCACTAATCTCATCGATCAGAACACCGTCACGTTCAATACGGACCACATCATAGGTCACCGTTTCGGACCAACTCAGGTACACAATCTCGTTGGCTTCAGCGCATGCAAATGTTGAGGGCCGTGGAAGGTCACTGATCTGCACAACCAGCTCTTCTGTTGAAGTTGCGATAATTCCACCCCGGGAATCGGTCACGATCGATCCCAACCAACCACAAGAAAAATCAGGGGCCGGGGATGAAAGTGTTGTCGCTTGATTGGGAGCACCTGACAGGATTCGCATTTCTAATCGTGCCAGTGGAGTCTGTGCTTGTGTCCACTCCCCGTCGATCACCAATCCCATGCTGAACGCTTCGGTTCCGGTACCATCCCACCACTGACTGCAACCGGTATCACCACCGGAGCCGACCGGCTCTGGCGCATTCCAGGCCAGGATTTGTGGTGGCGGTGAACCTTCCAGTTCACCCGGGAGGGTCACTGACAGCAGTTGCAAACGAGTAGAATCCCAGGAAACCACATGCTGAATTCCCTGCAGGGAAATCTCACCTGGGTTTTCAAGCTGAACCGTCACCTCGAAGGTCTCTCCCGGCGCCAGTACGGCGCTGGAAGTATCCATGATCAGATTGACCTCCTGTGCCAGGACAGGAGTCGACAACAGACCAAAAAGAAAAAGAATCGCCAAACCGATGGAACCTAGACCCCGAGTAGAATCGAAGAAAATCCCGATCGACCCATCGATACGGTTACGCAAGCTGGATGAACCATTTGCTGTCATGATGAACCCCCGATCATGATAAGCCTCAGGATAGAGAAATGAGGCCTAAATTCCCTGATACATCCAGGATATCACTGCATCGAAATCTGGCGATAGCGCCTTTCGACTTTCTCATCCAGTTCGCTCAAAGAATGTTCAGAGCAGCACCTGCCCAGAACCACTTCACCTGACTTTCGTTCAGTGTGTGACTACACTGCATCCGATCCTCAGTTCCGTCTTCATGATGGAATATCGCTGTGATCGCACTTTCTGGAGCGAGAGCTTCAAGTCCTTCGATGGTCACGAAGTCCTTCTCTTGAATCCGATCATAGTCTGCTGGATCGACAAACTTCAGTGCCAGAACTCCCTGCTTTTTCAGGTTCGTCTCATGGATCCGTGCAAAAGACCTGACGATGACTGCTCCACAGCCCATGAATCGTGGACACATTGCGGCGTGTTCACGACTTGAACCTTCTCCATAGTTTTCATCTCCTACCACAATCCAGGCTTCACCGGCATCACGATAGCGAGCTGCGATCTCGTGGAGCGCTCGGCTCACACCGTTATCGCTACCATCATGACCCAGACCAGCTCCTTCATGGAAAGCATTAATGGCACCCAGGAACATGTTTCGTGAAATGTTCTCGAGGTGGCCACGAAACCGTAACCATGGACCGGCGGGTGAAATGTGATCCGTAGTACATTTCCCCTTGGCCTTGAAGAGTAACCTCATGCGGGAATATTCAGTTTCCTGACGCGGTGCAAATGGCTTGAGCAACTGAAGTCGCTCACTTGCAGGATCTACATCAATATGGATGCCCGATCCATCGGCAGGGGCTTCGATGTAACCGCTGATATCGGCAACGAATCCGGCTTCCGGCAAGCTATCACCAAGCGGTACATCGAGAAGGTTCTTTGAACCGTCAACGTTCTCAATCTGGTCGACCAGTGGATTAAAATCGAGTCGTCCAGAAATCGCAAATGCTGTGACGACCTCCGGACTGGCTATGAAAGAAAGAGTTTCGGCATTTCCATCATTCCGGCCAGGAAAGTTGCGATTGAAAGAGCTGACAATGCTATTTGAAGTTCCATTTTCAACATCTTCACGATGCCATTGACCGATACAGGGGCCACATGCATT
>JBBWWC010000144.1:0-3959 GCA_050256555.1 Planctomycetota bacterium
AAGGATCGAGAGAAGGATCGAGAGAAGGATCGAGAGAAGGATCGAGAGAAGGATCGAGAGAAGGATCGAGAGAAGGATCGAGAGAAGGATCGAGAGATGGATCAACAGCAGCCAGCGATTACTTTTGTTCGGCCGCTTTCCGACGTGCTCGTTCTTTTTCGATCGCCTGCCACACCTTCGCCTGATGGAGCCAGGCCTTGCCACGACAGCCTTTCAGATTCAACTTCTCCAGCGCAACCAGCCCACCCAACGACGCCAACCTGGCGTCGGAAAGAACCGGTCAAAAGAGTTGTAAGCGTAAACTCTTGATCTGCTCAAGCTGACCCAGCGCAACAAACTTTTCATCACTGAAAAACGGATCTCCGCGAAGCTCCAGATGGTTTAGCTTCTTGAACTTGCGCAACAGTCGGATCGACTCGATGGGCATCCGATGGCCCGGATGATCGATGTGCAAATCGGTCAGTTCCGGCAGACGCTGCAATACCGCCACAAGAGTTTCGTGATTTCTGAGCACCACCTTTAGCTGTCGAGTGGCCGGATCCAGCTCGCGGGCCGCAGCGGCAGTCTCCACCACCACAAGCGGTTGCGGATTATCGGCTAGTTGGATGGCACTGATCGACAAAGCGGTAGCAAAGATGGGGGTCAGAAACATTGTCGTACCTCTTCTTCATTTCAAACTGACGATTTCTTCCATTTCAAGCTGACGATCACTAGACGAGCTCTGACAACGGTCAGTTCCCACCAGCTTGGATAACGGTGAAAACGACCAAAAAAGGTAGTTCAGACTGCGGGTGCGAGGGCCGGCACTTGCTCGACCAGTTCGTCCCACTCGGCCTCATCGAGACCCGCTGCGATCCACTGGCACAGAACCGGCAAGAAATCTGGCGGAACTCCAACCGCCATGTTCTGGGCGACACAAACACGATCGGCCGCATCGATGTGGGAGAACCACCAAGGCATCATCTCCTGCATGAACTCGGGCGAACAGAACTCCATGATCTTGCCATCGAGGGCCCAGATCTCGGCCGCCTCGAAGTGGTCCATCATCGCCGGCATGACCTGCTGTTCCTCTTCTTCGAGGTGCGCCAGCAAAAGCTCCTGCAGCTCGATCAGAGCCGCCTGAGAATCGACCTCGGACCCAGTGCCACCCGCCAGTGCTGCCAGCTGCGCGACCCGATGTTCGATCTGTTGATGCTGATCGCTGCTCTCGCCGGTCGAACCGGGCGCACGCTGCTCCAGCGCCGGAAAGAACAGCGAATCCTCAAGCTCCGAGTGCTTCTCGAGGATCCTCGCGAAACGAGGGAAGTCGCTGACAAAGAGATCTGTGCCGCCGGCGATGATACGCGCCAGGTCACGACGCAGAGCGCGATGGACATAGACGAAGTTATCGGCAACAGCAGCGTACTTTTCCGGGTCGTACATGACGGGATCCTCTCCACCTCGATTCACAACTTGCCGGGCTAAAGGCTCGACATCAGACCCTTCTTGTCCCAGTAGGAACGAACACTGGAGATCAGCCCTTGTGGATTGACCGCAAATACCGAGATCCCCTCAAAGGTGATCTCTTGCTGCTTCGAACGCATTTTCGCGACACCGGTCCAGCGGACCGAAGCTTCATCACCAGCCACGAAGATGTCATTCTCGGTCAAAGACATCTTCTCGAAGATGCTCGACAGCGCGCGGAAGTAGTTGGTCGATTTGTCACGCACCAGCATCGGTGGAGTCCCGACCGGATCCCAGCTCAGAGCATCGTCACTGAAGAGCTCGAGCAATTCGTCGACCTCCATGGTGCGTAAACACGAGAAGTACTGGCCGACCACCTCAGCAATCTTCTCGTTGCTCAACTTCTCCGGCGGTGCTGATTTCGGCGCCGCCGGTGGAGCATCCCCGAGGTACTGCTCCTTGATCGTGGCGATCTCCGCATCATCGACCGGAGGCGCACTATGCGATGGTGCGAACTCGGCGACATAATTGCGTAGATGCTCGGGAAGATCCTCGTAAGAGTCGATCCGTGCCGCAGTGGTCTGCATGAACCCATCCCCCATGCCAGCGAACGCCGGCAAGGTACCGTAACGGTTCATCACCATCACATCGGCGGCATCGGGTGCGCTCGAGCCGTTGTAGGCCTCGTTGAACCAGACCTTACCAATCGGTGTTTCGACCTCGCCGTAAAGGGTCCAGTAGAAGAAGGTCGTATCGCCGCAACGCTTGGCAAAGACCTTGTCGTTACTGACCGTCGCCAGTCCGTAGTGGCCATTCTGGTGCGGACCACTCAAGCCCTCGGTGTCGATCACCAGACGTCGATCCTTCAATTCAAATTTAGCGACAATGTAGGGATATTCGCGGATGATGTGGCGACCGTCATCGTCTTGAAGAATCTCGCCGGTCTCTGGGTCGCGGTAGATCACCAGGGTCCGGCAGATCGCCTCTGCCTTGTTGCCTTCCAGCTGGACCAACCGATTGCTGACCAACGCCTCGACCCCTGCGATGATCTCACCTCCGGGTTGGCGATAGAGCTTGCCAACACTGTGGTAATAGATCGGATCGCCGTCGCCGACGTCGAAAGAAATGAACTCTTTAAAGGTCTTTGCGTCGAAGCCGTGGTCAGCATCGATCGCAGCGGACTCGCCGCCCAATTTTACAACTGTCATGGTCACACTCCTGGTCTAGCCTCTTGGCCCTGATTTTCTTGATATAAGTTTCCTGGTCACTCTGGCCTAGGCCCGTTTACGTCGCTTCAAACCGAACGGAATAAAGTTCACAAGAGTCCGAATCCAGCTTCCCTCGAGCTCTTCGAAAAGACGCTGATTGAGGGCAAAAACATACTTGGCCTCGTCGATGACCTGCTGTGCACGAACTTCGGAGAGAGGCAACTGGTTGAGACGATCACGATACTCGTTCTTGAATTCCTTAGCAGTATCAATCTCGTCAAAATCAAAGAAGCGCAGACCGTCGCGGTTTTGTAGTCCTAACGAACGACGTGCAATCTTCGAGATCACTTGGCCTCCGGAGAGATCTCCGAGGTAACGAGTATAGCTGTGGGCCACCAGAAGATCGGGGTCATTGTCTCCCAACCACTGGATGCGCTCGACATACTCTCGACGGACAGGAGTATTACGGATCTGATTCTTCCAGTCGGCACCGTAAAGAAACTCGAGATCCTTTTCGAGCGACTCTCTGCGGTTCAGCTCCGAAAAACGAATCTGACTGAGTACTGGATGATCCTTGTGACGCTCGAGCTCGGTTTCCATCGCATCATAGACCAGGAACATACCGGCTTGCATGTTGGCGAAGCTGTCCATATCCATCACCCCGCGCAAGATCCCCTTGACGAAGTTGGTCGACTCGGCGAGCCGATGGGCTTGCGCAGTCTCACTGCGTATTCGCTGAGAGAAGGTCATCTCTTCCTCGCCCGGCTTGGACGTAGGCGACGCAACGGCACGTCCGGCCTTGGAATCATCTTTGGCAGCCATCTTCTCGTCGGAAACCTTCGCCTGGTCGATTTCCTGGTCGATCTGTTGGTACGTTTGAACGTCAGTCATGATGAACTCCATTCTTTCCAGCCGAGGCTTGTATACCCATCTATCAGAATCATGGGAGTTCCCGGACAAAGTAATTTATAGGATGAGAAATCAGCGGTCTGTGGTCACAAGAGTTCGATCGCACCCTTGAATTGACCACACCCTTCAGACCCGAAACTCGCGGGTATGAAGGGTGTGAAAACTTGTCTTCAGAGCAACCGATCGAGCGCAATCGCCGATCAGTATCCGTCGATCGTTAAGTGCCCATATATACGAGCAGGCCCGGTACCACTAACCACAAAAGACCTTTAACCGTAAAAAATACCAGTCCAGCAACTCCGAAACGTTTTACCATTTGATTGATCGTCATGATGAACCCCTTTCGTACCATTAGCAGTCTCATAACTACCTATCAGGATCAAAGGCGTCGCGGGACCA
>JBBWWC010000145.1:0-38625 GCA_050256555.1 Planctomycetota bacterium
GAAAGGCTCTCTTCAAACTCCGCATCTGATTCACCAGGGAAACCAACAATGAAATCGGTCGCCAGGGTAATATCCGGCATCTTTTCTCGTAGTCGTTCAATCACATGAAGATAAAAGGACCTGTCATAGGTTCGCTTCATCCTGGCAAGTACTGAATCGCTTCCCGATTGGACCGGGAGATGCAGGTAATCCATCACCTTCGAGCAATCCGCCATCGACTGAATCAACTTGGGACGCAGAAAACGTGGATGTGACGTGATGAAGTGACAGCGCTCGATCCCATCGATCTCTTCCACGCCGCGCAGTAACGTATCGAGACCGATACCTGCGCCCAGCCGTTTACCATAGGAGTTCACCGTCTGACCGAGGAAGGTGATCTCTCTGACACCGGTATCAGCGAGACGTCGAACCTCGTCCAGGATCACTTCAGGAGGTCTCGAAACTTCCTTGCCTCTGGTGGTCGGAACGATGCAATAGGTACAAACCATATCGCAGCCGCGCATCACCGAGACAAAGGCATGCCAGGGATTGGGGCCAAGGTTTCTCTGGCGAACAAATTCTAGTGGTGAATCCATCTCGGTGGCCAGTAGCGCATTGCGAGATCCGCGCGCTTCCTCGATCAACTCTGGCAACCGATCAAATTCTCGCGTACCGATGATGAGATCAATCCAGGGAGCACGTTCGGTGAGTTCGTCTTGCTTGTGCTGCGCCACGCAGCCAGTCAGTCCGAGAACCAATTCTGGTTCTTCTTTTTTCCGTCTCTTGAAACTGGTCATTCTCATCACAGCACGCTCTTCGGCTTGCTCACGAACTGAACAGGTATTGTAAAGAATCACCCCTGCATCTTCAGGGTCATGAACCAGCTGGTACCCTTTCTGCATCAATCCTTCGAGCATCAATTCTGCATCCAGCTTGTTCATCTGGCAGCCAAAGACCTCAAAATAGACCTTCCGCGCCTTGGGTACATCGGTAGCCACCGGCTCCAGTTGCATCGGATACGTTAGCTTCATTGGGTATGCTGGCTTCAAATGTCCTCCTGAGAACAACTTTCGAAACAGACTCGACCCGGATGGTAGGAATCGAACAGTTGCAGGTCAATATGACCCTCAATATGTCCCGGTAGCTTCAACGAGATTGCCAGGGAGACAGATAACCAAACAATAGCCTCACCAGCAGGAACCCGACCACCAGCGCACTAAAAAGAGCCAGCCAGGGCAAATCAGAAACCAGGAAAATAGCCAAACAAATCAACATCGCAGCGGCCAGAACTCCCTCAACGATACGCCGGCTGGCCCCGTCGACTCGATTCGCTAGCCGATCCATACCCACAATCTCTGATTCGACGCGAAGCCTTCCACGAGTGGCCCGCCGCAGGGCATCCGAGATGAGATCCGGCAATTCGCCGAGCGTCTCGACTCCATCGAGAGCCTGATCGGCGGTCCGCCGAAGAATCCCCTCTGCACCCCCTTGCTCCTGCATCAACTCCAATAGCAACGGTTCCAGTTCACTGGCGGTGTCAAAACCGGGATCTAGTTTTTCCGTCAAGCCTTCGAGTAGAACCAACGATCGAGTCATACGGACAAATCCGGGAGCAATTTCAATCCTGTGTTCAGTAGAAATATCGATGATGCTCTTCAATAGAGCCGGAAGATCGACATCGGAGATCTTCAATCCCACATAAGGATCCAGCCTGTTGGCAATCGATTGAGTCAAGGCGAAGGTATCAGCATCTCCATGACAGTAACCAACATGTAACACCTGCTGTGCCAGCTCTTCATAATCCCTCTCGACGAGAGCCTTGAGCATCTTTGAAAGACGCCAACGAAGTTCCTTGGTCAGAAGACCTGTGAGACCGAAGTCAATCCAGCAAAGACGACCATCAGGCTGAAGAATCACATTGGAAGGATGGGGATCTCCATGAAACTGGCCATGACGAAAAATCATGGTGAAGAGTGATCGAGCACATCGTCGCACCACTTCTCTTCTATTTTCTCCACCGAGTTCTGCATGACCCAGTGGGATTCCATCGATCCAGTCCATCACCAGTACTTCACGGCTAGAAACTGAAGCATGGGTACCGGGAATGACAATCTCATCGTTGCCTTCGAAGGCGAGGCGAATCCGATCGATGGCATTTCTCTCGAAGTTGAAGTTGATCTCATTCTCAAGCGCATGCCGTAACTCTCGCACCACTCCATTGGGATCAAATCCTCCCGACTCGGGTTGTCGGGCAAGGGCTTCGGCAAATTGATCAAGCAATCCCATATCACGCTGGATGAGTTTCTCGATGCCCGGTTTACGAACCTTGATGGCCACCCGGTGGCCATCCAGTGTCATCCCGCGATAGACCTGTGCAATCGAGGCACTGGCAATCGGCTGCTCATCGATCTGTCGAAAACAATCGGACAGGCTCCTTCCGAGGGAGCTTTCCACCACTTCCTTGATTTCAGAAAATGGAATCGGATCAACATCGTCTCGGAGTCGCTCCATCTCTTTCACCAGATGAGAAGGAAAGACATCTGGACGACTTGCGATCAACTGCCCCAGCTTGATGTAAAGTGGGCCAAGTTCTTGTAGAGCAAGACGAAGTCTGCGAGGAAAAGAACTCTCGGATCTCGCTCCCCCACCAAACAGGCGGACTCGAACTCCCGACCCTAACCGGGAGGCCAAATCACCCAGCCCGTGTCGAGCCATGATCAAGGAGATATCCTTGAGTCGCGGTAAATTACGTAGAGCGCGCAGAGGTTTCACCACCACAATCTCCTACTCAGATCCAATGCGCCTCTCCAGCTTCGCCACACGAGCGATGAGCTGGTCTAAATCTTCGCGACTAACAGGGGCTACTTTTTGAATACGTTGCAAGAGATCATCAGAAATGCTTTTCGCTGAACTGGACTCTTCGCTCTGACTCGAGTTCTGCGATGAGCGAGATGCGCCAGAAGAAGAGGTGCTGTTTTTCCAGGCCTCGAGAACCGCCTCTGCTTGCTCGCGCGAAATGGTTCCATCTTCCACGAGACCATCCACGGCGGTGCTCAAGCCAGATCGAGCTCGCTCGATGGCATCGATCCCGGCATGGATCCATTGACGTACCGCATCCAAGAGAGAACCTCCTCACTTTCTGTCGGTCCGTCATCGTAGCGGATCGATCAGGAGTGATCGAGAAGCGGTCTCTTTGTCGATGGGTAAAAAAATAGGGAGTCCGTTGAGAATCAACGGACTCCGCGGGAAAGGGGGGGGAGTGCAATTTGTAAGAAGCCCTGTTCAAAAGCGCTTCGGAAGTACCTATGCAACCGCTGGGCCAACCAACCGAAATCCGCACGAAATGTCATAATTGCTTGTATTGAAGTAGGTTACAAAAGGAGGGCCAGCTCCCACTCATGCCAAACAGCACGGCAGTATTTACAAGGTAGGAATAATTTACGGGACCAAATTTCCGACCTGGTGGACTACTGGCGAGCCGAATCCATCACGACCGCAAGGGCATCGAGGGCTTCCCTGAGCTGATCCACCGGCAGACCAAAGCCGATCCGGATGTGATCCGGAGCGCCGAAAAGGTAGCCGGGGGTCAAATTCACACCGTTTCCCAGACACATTTGCCGGAATTCATCACCATCGATACCGCTGTCACAAGGCACCCGAGGAAAGCAAACCAGACCACCATCCGGAACCACCAGCGACATCGGTTGGTCTTCCAGCCAGGAACTAAAAACCGCCCAACCTTCTGTGGCAAACTTTCGACCTCGCTGACGAAGCGGCTCCCATCTCTTGATCGCAGCGCGAGCCACTTGATCGGTCAAACATGAGTTGTGAATAGTGGTCGAATCAAAAATACAACGCGCGCGTTCCACCAGCTCCGGAGTCGCCATCCCCCACCCAAATCTGATCTGTGAAATTCCATGCACCTTATTCAGACCTCCGATGCTCACGATCGATGGGTGGCGTCGTGAAATCGGTCCAGGATCCGGATCAAGAAACGGTCGATACATCTCATCGACAATGACATGGCAATCTAAATCCTGACACAGTGCCGCAATCCCTTGCTCCTCTTCGACAGAAAGCTTCACCCCACTAGGATTGTGCAAATTGGTCAGCAACAATAATTGTGCATCGTGTTCATGAATGATTGTGCCCAGCTGCTCGAGGTCGATGCGATATCCTTCCTCGAATTTGCGAGCAAAGGGAACTGTTTTCACACCCTGCATCGATAAGGCATTGACGACCGGAAGATAGCCAGGCATCTCATGTACCACGGTTGCCCCTGGTCCTGCCAACGCCGATGCAAAACAGAAGTGCGCATGTGAAGCACTCGAAGCGAGAAGAATCCCCTCGGGATCAAGATCCCAGGTCTTTGCCAACGTATCCATCACTTCAGGCGGACCATAAGGCGTGAATTCGAACAGTTCGAGACTTCCTGGATCTAGATCGATGTCTTGCCAGCTAACCGGTGGGACAGCGCTCATCGTGAGCTTGTGCTTTCCTAGCTGTCCCTCCGATTTTGCCCATCGGATATAGGGGACTCTGGAGAGTTCCATTCCTCTTCCTCTCTCATCTTTTGCAAACGGACTCGTCGGCGAAATCTTTGATTCAATGCCGCAATGATCACCAGAATCGCAAGACCTTTCCACGACAGAATGAACTCGAGAAGAAGTCCGAGAAAAACCTGCGAATCGGCAAGTTCACGTCTCCACTGTTCTGTCGCTTCCTCGATGGAAAGTCCGGAAACCTGCTCAAATCCTGCTTCCCAGCGAGTTCCTGCCAAACATTTTTCAAGGATTCTGGCATGAAGATTCTCACCCCAACGCTTTCGAGTCCAATCGATAAATAAAAGCGCTTCGGCATAGAGTAACGAAGCTCGGTAATGATCTTCTGGAAGATACTGATCAAGATCGGTGATCGGAACCAATGCATCACTACGCGCCAGAAGAATCAAGGCTCTACGGGTCGAAGGTTCAGGTCTCTGATGAGCCACGGATTGCGCTATTCCCTCGTGAACCCAGCGCGGCAAAACACCACCGGCTTCTGCCAGGACCAGATGGGCCAGTTCATGAACAACGGTAGCGTTACCCCTGGATGGCTGTCGAACCAGATGGAACGCATCGATGATGGCGATTCCTTTGCCGGTCAAGGCCACCGCAGGAACCCACTGCGGAACTGTTTTGGAACCGAGTTCCTTGAGCGCATTATTGAGCCCAACGTGTCCATGGACCAGAACCAGCAATGGACGGCGTGGAGAAACAGATCCAAGCCAGACTCTCAGTTCAAACAGAGCCTTCTCGACCCGACTCTGAAGAGCGTCTGAGGGATCATTCACTCCGGGAGCTACCGCCCAATCGACAGTAGAGTTCTCGATGCGTCGGTATTTCTCCAACGCGTCTTGCTGGGCTGCCAAAGAAGATTTGGTACCCACGCACAACACCAGCAGAAAGACACTGGCGATGAACCACAGAGAAAATCGTGTTGTCGAAAAATCTCGGTACACGTTTCTCCTTGATACAAAAAAAGGCGTGGGATCAATGATCCCACGCCTCCCATGATCCAATTTGTATCGTCGAAACGCTAGGCACTCTCGGAAAGAGCAGCAACCAAGCATCCCTTGGAAACGCTATACAGCGGATCCTCGGCAAGACGGATCTCTTTGATCTCAAGCGGGAACTGAATCTTCTCGAACTCCTGCTGGAAGACTTCAGTAAAGCCGCCAATCATGCTCGTTCCACCAGCACAGACAATGCTCACTGGCTCCGGGAAACGAGGCATAGAGGAAGAAGACTCGAAACGTTCCTTGATATTCTTGAGTGTGTAGGAGATCAGGTTGCGGTAGTAAATCTCGACCGCTTCTTCATCGCGCCCCTGCGGATTGGCGAGATCGATCCCCTTCTCCTTCAACCCGCATGCGCGAGAGGAGCTGATTCCAAGTACGTTGGCCACGTTGCGATCGATCCAATCGCCACCACGTGTGGTCGAGAAGGAAAGCGCCGGAATCGACTTGTACGCAACGCAAACGTTGAACATTCCACCACCACAGGAGATCCCGATGCCGGTGAAATCATCTTCGGCAAGCTCGGAGAAGACCACAGCGTGACCTTCCACCAGCGGCTTGGGCTCGTATCCAAGCCCCTTCAGCAATCCGCCAAAAACGCCCTGGTGATAAACAACATTCATATCCGCATCGATGGGATCAGCAGGAACAGAGAAGTAGCAGTTCTCACCCTGTTGCTTCGGCTTACCGAGCAGGGTCTCGAGAAGCATCTTCTCGATCGGAAGAGCGTCATTCTCATCCGGACTGATCATGCCGTCCTTCATCGGGCGACGAGTGTTTCGATTGAAGATATTCGCGAGCTCAAATGCCGGATCTCCAACGACCACCATGCGATTATTCACCACCACGTACTGAACGCCCAAACGGGTCAGCATATTGCGGGTGTAATCATCACAATCGATATCGATGAAAGCATTCCGCTGGATCTTGAGGTTCACGTTACCCGTGCCGTCCTGGAAGGAAGACACGAGATTTGCAGTACCCACATCCAGTCCACGTCCCAACGAAACTCCAACAGTCGACTGATCCGAAACAGTGGCCTCAGCAGCAACAACCGGAACATCCGCATTACCTTTGGGCGGATAATTGACTGCATTGAGTGCGTTTGCTTCCTCGACACCGAAAACAACATCTTTTTTCTGGTCCTTGCCTGCTTTCGCAGCGGAACCCTTATTCTCGAAGTTGTCACGGGCGTAATCTGCGTAATCTCCCATGCCCCGTTACTCCGTTTCTTTCTGGAGGCCTCGCAATTTTGCCAGATTGGCTGCGATTCCTCCCGCTTTCGCGTTTTTCACCTCGACCTGGCCGAGGTTATTTTCCAATTCTTCGCCCGACGACTTTGAATAGAGCGCGACAAGCGCCTCTTCAGACGGGACATCTTCTACTTTTATTGGGGCTCCGCTGGTGCCATGTGCCACCTTGCTGGTCAGAGCATCGATACTCTTGCGAATACCATCGATCTGATCGCCGGTTGCATTGGCGGGCTCGGGCTGAGCGTCTGCCAGGGCTTCCTTCACCACGGAGCGAAGCTCGTCCGTGTCCAAGGACTGTCCAGGAGCTTGATTTTTCGTGCGTGCCTCCTGGAGTTTTTCTTCCAGGTCGACAGCTTGCGCACGTAACTTCTCGATCCGCTCCTCGTAGCTCTTCTGCTTCTCCACTTGTTCGGAGTTACGCTTTTTCACCAGACGGGTGAACTCGCTACGAGCTTCTTCACGAATTCTGTCGCAGTCATCATCGTTGATTTCACTGAGACGCTCAGCGACAACATTTTCGACAGCTTCATCGATGAGATTGAAAACAGCGGCTTTATCGAGAACCTTGACAGTTCTGTGCCCCCCTGCGTGCGAGTTCATCGATGGCCATGGTGCTAGTGCGCTTTTTTAATGCGTCAGGCACATCAAATGTATGACTCATCGGCCAACCGTCCTTGTTGGTACGCATTTCCGTTGCTCCCGCGAGAACTAGAAAAACGCACGCTGGTCGATCGCTGGGATCAACCCGATTACGAAGGCCCCTTGGTAGAGGCCAAGAAGACTAGCATCGGGTTGGAAAAGGCGGCAAATCGGGTCATCGGAGAGAAATGAGAAATAAGCCCTCAGCGGCGACAGGGCTGCTGTATTGCGAGAATCTCTAGCCTTCGGCGTCAATCATCTTTTGCGCATAGAGACGGATCCGGGACTCCGCGGCCTTACGATCCCTGGTCGAAAGTTTCGCACCATACTGATCCATCATCAGTATCAAAGTCGTCCGAGCCTTGCCGTAATCGGCCAGCGCAACGTAAATCTGCTGAAGATCCCAGTATTGCTTTGGATGTTGATAAGCGACGGTCGTATTACGAAGATGGAACTCCATGTCACGTAAAGATAAACGAAGCCAGCGATTCGCCTGTGACTTGGCCTCGATCCTGCGCCGTAGCAGATCTTCGTCCGGCTTTAAACCGACCTCTTCCAGAGGCGTGCATTCCTGATCAAGCATCGCATAAATATACTGATAT
The DNA here is from genome assembly GCA_050256555.1 of Planctomycetota bacterium. GTDB lineage: Bacteria > Planctomycetota > UBA8108 > UBA1146 > UBA1146 > UBA1146. Next base: position 8,031 of record JBBWWC010000145.1, read on the forward strand.
CCGTCCGCAACACGCTTGCGAATCTCAAATCTCTCAAGACGAGGCTGCAATGAATCAGAACTCAGCTTGACCGCTTCATCTAGCAAGCCTGCCGCTTCTTCATAGCGCTCGATACTCTGATGAATACTCTTGGTGTTTTCTGTGTCGACCGTGTCCATGACGTCGCGAACGATTCTCGCAGCTTCCTCACGATTCTTGGTAATTTTCTGTGCCGCCTCAATCGCATCGATCTCGCCTGTACGACTCCCTCCTGGATTCACACAACCGATCGTGACCCCCAATAAAATGAGAACTACGAAGCTTGGTAATCGACGGATCAAACAAATCTTCTGGGCGAACATCAGGGCTCCTCCACAAACCACGGGACCGATCAAAGCGCAGACCGTTCTCACTAAAGCGATCGTACAGTTTAGAGTCCCCGACAAATAAGGGAAGACTGATCGACAACCAGATTCTGTCATATCATTTCCACCATGTAACAGCTGTGACTACTCTTCTGCTGGCAAAAGGGCGTTTATCCCATCATCACGGGGCATCACTATATGTTCCCTGTGTCGGTCTACGAGCACCTTCCCCGGCGGGAGCCCTTTCGGTTTTCGAACATTTTTCGCCTCGGTCCAGTGCACCGCCATGTTCTCAGGCCCGCGCCAACCGGCCAGTCGAGCGGCCAAAAAAGCCGCATCGTCAATGCTTTCCGGTGAAGCAGATTTCCCTCTTTCGACACACAGGATCACATGCGGACCCGGTCTCCCGGCAACATGAAAAAACAGATCATTACCCCGCGCCGTGCGGATACTCAATTCATCATTCTCTTTGGCACTACGTCCGGCCAAAATCTTCAATCCCTCACGACTGCGAAAGGTCCGGAACCGGATCGGCAGATCCTTCTTTCCTTTCGAAGTCTTCCCTTCAGCCGAACGTGTTTCTTGTCGAGGCTTACCATGGGATTGAAACAGCTTCTTGGCTTTTCCTATCCACTGCTGTATTCGCTCATCACTACGGGAACTGACACCTTCCAACATTGCGCGCTCAGCAGACACCTCATCCAGAGCATCGATGACCTTTCGGGCTGTATCACGTCGATCTGTTAAAATAGCAATCGATCTCTTTCTCTTACGAGCTCTGCGAAAACAACGTTCGACATTCTCTTGTGGCGTCCGGTCCGACTCGAGTGAGATCTCAACCAACGGGGTCCCCTCCTGATACCAGTCGGGAACCTCAACCGATTCCATTCCGCGGCTCAATCGCGACAGGTTCCCCTTGAGCAGCTCTCCCTTACGTTGCCACTGCTCCCAGTTCCCTGAAGTTTCCAGATCCGCTTCCAGTTTCTTGAGTCGTCTTGAGAAGGTCTTGCGGATCCGATTCAATTCCTGAGCATGGGTCCGTAGCTCCGCCGCCACTAATTGAATCTGCTCCTGCTGTGCCAACGTGTCGAAGAGCCAGCGATGCAATGGCGCTTCTCCGGTTCGTTGCTCGACCGGAATCGCCTGAATCGGGTCAAAAGGTAAGGTAGGAGTGGTAGCCGCCGTCACATCTACCTTGCCAGCGAGAGGTGATTTCACCGGTGAATAGGGTTCTCCTTTTCCCAGGCCACCTCGTCCCTGAACCAGCAGTACACGCCGATCAGTCCCCTCGGTGATCAGCAGTCGACCCTGACGGCCAAACAATTCAACGATCAGTTCGCGAATCACTCGAGGCTTGCCTCCGAAAGACAGCATCAACCTCATCACCCGGTCTTCACCGGGCTGGTCAACCTTGTCGATGCGGGCACCAGATATTAGATCGCGAATCTGGCTGACCAGATCACTGGGCTGTGGAGGAGCCGCCGGAGGATTCTCCCACAGCAACATTCGCGAAGTTCCAGGATGGAGAGAGATGAGGAGATGCCGCCGATGAGAACCGGAACCGATGACAATACGGAGATTCCCATCGGCGGCATCAAAAACCTTACCGACATGTTGGCCACAAACGAGTTCTTCCAGCTCGGCGACAAGTCGCTTCACTTCTTCCGTTCTTAAACCACCGGCGGCAGGTAAATTCACGACGCAGTTGCATCCCGATGGAACAAGATTTCTCTCGGATCACCGGGAAACTTCTTCATTCTGCCGCATTCCAGCAGTCATCAATCAGATCATAGGAATGAAGATCTGAAGCATCGAAGAAGAGTTCCAGTTCCCGTTGTGCAGCTTCGGGACTGTCAGAACCATGGACCAGGTTGAAACCGTTGGAAATTCCAAAATCTCCACGGATGGTACCCGCTTCTGCATCACAGCCGAAGGTCGCTCCCATCAGCTTCCGACAAACGGTGATCGCCTTGTTGCCTTCCAGCGCCAATGCCACCACCGGACCAGAAGTCATGAACTGTACCAATCCGGCATAAAAGGGTTTGCCCTGGTGTGACTCATAGTGAGTGGCCGCAAGTTCATCGCTGATTTGCATCAATTTCATGCCAATCAACTTGAGCCCCTTGCGTTCAAATCTCTCGATAACGGGACCTACCAGGCGTCTCTGAACGGTATCTGGCTTCAGGAGAATGAGCGTACGCTCCATCGTGGGTTTCCTTCCCTTGGGGGTCATCGCCCCCCGGATGTTATGCTTCTTCACGGCAGGATCTCTCTCTTGAGTCAGATCCTGGGGGGTATTCCGGAAATGTTTTCCCGGAAGTCTCTCCTGGTACGGGAACCATCCCGATACTCCGTGTGAATAGATTCTCGCTCCTGGGTTCTCGATTTCCAGCAGATCGAGTCAGGGGAGAGGGAGGCAATGCGATGAAATCTGCACAGGAAATACAGCATCCTGCCGCTCTGCGTGAAATTCTCACGCTTACGGGCGCATCTTCGCTCGATGCCCTGACGCAGATCCTGGCTGGAATTGATAAAAATGACGCCATCCGGGCGTTCCTCGACCTGGTCGTGGAAACCACTTCGGCGGAGCGAGTCTTCCTGCTCCAGGAAAACGATGGGCAATGGGATTGTCCACTGGCACGAAATCTAGACCTCGAAGACCTGCGACAACCTCTCGATAAGATTCTCTTACCGCTGCTAGATCGCACCCGAGAACAAGGAGCCCCATGGCTCTGTCTCGATGTACCGGGGCTCTCCGATCGAGCCCGCTGGGATAGAGAACGTCTTCCCAGAACACAATCGGTCTACATCATACCCATCGATTCCGAAACCTATCTCTACATCGACCATCGCTTTCACCCGCTCTCGGAAACTGCTGCCGAAGATCCGATGCTGGCCATCGCACTGCTGGGGATCCAGTACGCGACCTCTCGAATCGCACAGAAAATCGATGCACAGAAAACGCCAGTATCGAGCAAAGAATCAAATGATTCGACCAACGAAAAAAATCGCAGTGGCGTGAAGAAAGATCCAGTAGAGATCATCGGGGAGCACCCGGATCTGATTGCGATGAAAAATCTCATCCAGCGAGTGGCCCCCAGTACTGCACCGATTCTCATCACAGGAGAAAGTGGAACCGGCAAGGAACTTGCGGCTCGTTCGATTCACGAAAATAGCCAACGAGCCTCTGGTCCTTTCATCAGTGAAAACTGCGGCGCCATCTCTGAAAACCTGCTGGAAACAGAGCTGTTCGGTTGTATGAAAGGTGCCTACACCGGCGCAGTTTCCGACCGACCTGGACTTTTCGAACAAGCTCATGGAGGAACCATCTTCCTCGATGAAATTGGCGATACTTCTCCCGGTCTTCAAAAGAAACTATTACGAGTCATCCAGGAGGGCGTTGTTCGACGAGTTGGCGGGCAAGAATTAATCGAAATCGATGTAAGAATCGTGTCGGCGACCAACCGAGATCTGTTGGCAGAAGTACACAACCAACGTTTCCGTGAAGACCTCTACTACCGCTTGAACGTGATCAATGTTCACTTACCACCACTTCGCCAACGTGGCACAGATGTTGAGCTACTGGCAAGACACTTCCTCAAGCAGACCAATGCAGATACAGGAAAGTCCCTGGAGCTCACTCCTGCGCTACTGGAGGCTCTCAACAATCATCCATGGCCCGGTAATATCCGCGAACTCCAGAATGAAATCCGCCGCGTCCATGCACTTGCGGATAACGCCCTCGACCCGGCAGACCTCTCGCTGAAAATCGCCGACAAGGAGAATCGCTCCTCGGTAGCGACCGGGCTCGATCGGGTTAAAGAAGCAGGATCACTCAAGGATGCCATCGAGCAGCTGGAAGCGGAGTGGATCGGTCAAGCCCTGCGACAATGCGATGGGCACAAGAGCCGTGTCTGCCAGTGGCTTGGAATCCCGAAAACCACTCTCTACGCAAAAATGCGTCGCTATGGTCTGTCCAGCGACTGATTTTCGGTGATCAAATCGAATCTGTGCCATTCCTGGACAATTAGATCCAAGTTCGCACGCCCAACCGACTCATCTAGCTCGTAACCGCTCTCCAGCGACTGTCCAAGACAAATCACTCCGGGCCCGAACCTTGCCACTGTCATGTGAACCAAGAATCAACAAACCCAACCATCGGAAACGGGTCAGGAGGCGCATCGTGAAGCCGTTCCAGGATCGATTGAAAAAACTACTCAAACAGGTTTCAGATCAGGACTCGGTCGAACTGGATGAAATCGTCAAAATCCTACCCGAGCTGATCAAGAGCAAAAAAAAGCTCGCGAAGGTCCAAGAACTTCTCGCCAATCTCGATTGTGAAATCACAGGACTCAAGACGAAGAACTCAACACCAGCAGATCTTGACTCTGCTGAGTTCAATCACGAAGAAGCAAAAAAGGCCGAGAAAGAGATCGAAGAAGATCTCAAAAAATCTGAGGCTGAAAATATTGCCGTGAAGGCTCTCGATGACCCCATCCGGATGTACTTTTCCCAGATGGCTGCGATTCCACTGCTCACCAGAGATGAAGAGATTCTCTACGCCAAGGAGATCGAGAAAAGCCAGAAAGAACTGGTGCGTCACATTTACCAGACAGCCCTGGGTCAGGATGAAGCTCTTCAGCTACTGGAGCAGATCGCAAATCAAACTCGCCTCGTTGAAAAAAGTCTCGACTTGACCCTTTCTCGTAAAGGTGATCGTCATGCCTTCTTCGAACGTCTTCACAAGGAGCTGCCGAAAATGCGCTCCCTGTTCGAAGCCAGCACTCTTGAATCCCTCGATCTTGAAGACTTATCCCTGTCCGATAACAATGAACGTCCAAAAATTGAAAAGCGTTTGCACAACAGAATTCTTCGTCTCGCGAGAATGCTTGAGTCCTACCAGGTAAAGATGAAATACGTCAGTCGCTGGCAAGAACAGATCGCCGGACTGGGATTGAAACTCGAATCAGTGATCGTCGGCTTACGGATCCGTAACAAGCGTGCGGTCGCCAGCGAGTTCGATGAGATCAACGAGGCGATCCTCGAGCCATACCCGGCTTTCATCGAGCGAGGCCGTGAGATTACTCGACAGTTCAAGCGTTACGAGAGTGCCAAGGGCAGTCTCTCTTCTGGAAACCTGCGACTGGTCGTCAGCGTTGCGAAGAAGTACCGCGGTCGTGGACTGACCTTCCTCGATCTGATCCAGGAAGGAAATACTGGATTGATGCGTGCCTGCGAGAAGTACGAATACCGTAAAGGGTACAAGTTCTCGACCTACGCAACCTGGTGGATCCGTCAGGCCATCAGTCGTGCCATCGCTGAGAAATCCCGAATGGTCCGACTCCCGGTCTACATGTCCGAAACGATGAGTAAACTGGGGGGCATCAGTCGTGAGTACCTGCAGAAAACTGGTCGTCGCCCTGATCTACATGAGATCGCCAAGGAACTGGAAGTTCCACAAGAAGAACTGGAAGCAATGATCCGGTTGAGCAGATCGCCGGTTTCCCTCTCCACTCCGGTGGGGCCAGAGGAAGATTCCACCTTCGGAGATTTCATCGAAGATCACCGCTTCACTGCTCCTGCTGAATCCATTTCTGCAGAGGCACTGAAGGGCCGTATGGTCCATGTTCTTGAAACACTCAGTCTACGTGAACGAGAAGTTATCAAGATGCGATTCGGCATCGGCCGAGACGACACGTACACGCTGGAAGAGCTGGGAAAGAAGTTCAAGGTGACACGTGAGCGTATTCGTCAGATCGAAATCCGTGCGCTGAAGAAACTTCGGCACCCTGTTCGGTCTCGAAATCTGGAAGGATTTCTGGACGAATAAATCGCACTACTTCGTAAGAAAACAAATGAGATTTTAGCCGGAGTCTGACACGCGCCCCCCTGCCGAATCGGTGGGAGTCAGAATCCGGCTTTTCTCATCTTTGAGGTATCTCCCCCATCAGCCAACGAGCCCGGATAAAATCAACGCCGGCAACGCTCACTCCTCCTTCAAAGAGACAGGTCTCGGCGTCAACTTCTCGGATCAAAGTCACCCGCAGATGGAGGATTCCAGGGACCACCATCTCGGTATCGACTTCCAGGTTTTCGATCTCTACAACACGAGGAAGCATCATTCCCGTGTCACTCTTCCACGCACTGGCAATATCCTTTTCGGGCAATGCCGCCGAAAGCAGGACCACGCAAGACAATTGCTCCAGGGCAGACATCGCCGTTGTGGATGGGAAAACAAAATCGACCTGGTTTCCAGCCCGCTGTGAATCTCCGCCCGAAACTGCTTTCTGGGCAACCGCCATTCTTCCCGGCTGTAAACTGATCACCTGATCGATCAGGATACGACTCTTCGACAAGGGAAGGAGACGACGGAGATCTTCGGCATCCAGGGTGAGTACCCCGTTGGATAGCATTCGCTGCTTTTGCCATCGTGCATCTTCGACCATCACGCTACCAGCCTTTTCACTATCATTACGGAAGGCACCCGTAACCAAAACTCTGCCCGATCCTACCAACTTACAGAGGACGGATGGATGGTCCAGCTCTGCTCCGTTAGTCTGACCAGATCAGACAGGAAATCAGCCCCTTTCCGCAGATAGAATCGGAGTCTCCCCAGTGGATTCACCTCAACCTGAGAATAACCTGGCTGCTAGCAGCCTCCATTGCACATTCGGAAAACTGGAGCTTGATCTCGATGTTCCCGAAGGTGTCTGGAATCCGACGCCAAACGGAATCCTCCTGGGAGAAACTCTCGAGGCGATGGATTTCACGGGAGAAAGCATCCTCGAGTTGGGTACCGGTTGTGGAGTTCACGCAGTAGTCCTGGGTCTTCGCGGTGCCCGAGAAATGCTCCTCACCGAAATTGACGATGGGATACTCTCTCACGCCAAAAAGAATCTAGATAAATACGGAATCGAAACAAAAACACGGTTCATCGTTGCCGATTGGATCCAGATCGATGTCAGCGGATATGACACCTTGATCGCGAATCCACCCTACTGTGTCTCCGGAAAAAATTATCGTCGATACTTCATCGATACTCTCATCCTTGAAGCCCACAAGCTCATCCGACCCGGCGGCCGGATCATCTTCATTCACTCAACGATGGCAGATTCACCCCGTACCATCCGGCTCATGGAAGAGAGCGGTATGAAGGTGAAAATTCTTGCCGAAAAAGACTACCCGTTTCGGGATTATTACTTCGAGGACCCACTCTTCATGCTCGAGATGGCAAAAGTCCCTGGTTCCTATACGGTCAGGGATGGAGTTCATCATGAACGCCTGATGGTCTTTGAGGGAACGCTACCGGAAAATTAGGGAACGACCGTACCGCCCTCACAAATCAAATTTGCAGCCTCCTCCAGCTCCGGTGAAAGAAAACGATCGCCGGAACGGTGTGGGATCACCTCACGAATGGCTTGGACTCGGGATTCCAAACGTCGGCCACTGCGAAGCGGGCGACGTAATTCCAGAGCATCTAACCCAATCAACATCTCAATACCCACCACATGGGCTGCCAGCGAAGCACAATCTTTCGCTTTCTCCGATGCATGAGTCGACATACTTACATGATCTTCCGATCCGGCGGAGGTCACGATCGAATCGACCGAAGCCGGATGAGCAAAAACTTTCATCCGTGAAACTATCGCCGCCGCTGTAACCTGCGCCATCATCCAACCGGATTCCAGACCTTCGCGCCGGGCAAGAAACGCCGGTAAACCCTGATTGGTGTCCGGGTTGACCAATTTTTCGAGACGGCGCTCAGAGATCGAAACCAGGTCCGTCAGAACAATGCTCAGTAGATCCGCTGCATGGGCTACCGGAGCACCGTGGAAGTTTCCTCCCGAGAGGATCTCCCCTTGATCAGCAAAGACCAGCGGATTATCGGTCGAGGAGTTCGCTTCCTTCTCGACCACCTGTCCGATCCAGTCGAGGGCATCCCTGACGGCTCCATGTACCTGTGGCGTGCATCGAAGAGAGTATGGATCCTGAACTCGATCGCAATCGGCATGCGATTCGACAATCTTGCTACCCTTGGTCAAAGCTCGAATGTGTTCTGCTACCACAGCCTGACCTGGATGAGGCCGGATCTCATGGATCCTGGGATCAAAAGGATCTAACGAACCAAGTAATCCTTCGAGACTAATCGCTGCAGTGACATCTGCAGCATTGGCTACTGACCAGGACAAAAGCAATGCCTGAGAAAGCATCGCAAGAGAAATCTGTACTCCATTGATGAGAGATAGTCCCTCTTTCGCCTTGAGATCGATCGGCTTGAGGCCTTTTTTCTTCAGTGCGGACTTTCCAGAAATCCATTTCCCATCCACCAGAGCTTGCCCCTCGCCGATCAAAACCTGGGCAAGATGCGACAGCGGTGACAGATCTCCACTGGCACCGACCGAACCTATTTTGGGAATCCGGGGAAGAACATCCTGCTCCAGCATCGAAATCAATAGATCGATCACCTCGGGACGTATACCACTATTTCCATGCGCCAGTGCATTGGCTCGCAATGCGATGGCCAGTCGAACTTCTTCTGGCCCCAGTGGTTCACCAACACCTACCGCATGACTTCGAATCAGATTCAACTGCAAACGATGCACATCCGCTGCTGGGATCCGAACGTTACAGAATCTACCAAAGCCGGTATTGATGCCGTAAGACGGCTCGTCCCCCTGGGCTACCGAGGAGACCAGCTGGTGAGCAGCCTTGACTCTTGAACGAGCTTCTCGAGGAAAGCGAAAACTCGCAAGACCTCGCGAGATGGCATCCAGATCATCCATGGTGAGTGAAAAACCATCGATCTTGACAACTCGTTTTCGCCCGACAGGCCCCTTCTGCTGGGAACCCCGGGGCTTTTTTTTGCTAGATTTGGCCAATTCCAACCACCTCTCTGGTAACGGCAGAAAGCTACGATGGACCTCCCTCTCTCGCAAGGGTGACCCGGCTCCAGTGGAATCTTCTCTGAACCGGTATAGTATGCTCCAGACCCCCACTGGAATGGAGCCCGGCATGACGATTGAGCGAGAAGAGCTCCCTGTGGACATTCTCTTCGTAGGAGCTGGACCTGCCTGCCTGACCGCAGCACTCCATCTCAAACGTCAGCTGGCCGCAATGGGCAACCAAGAAGTAGAGATCGCCGTCATCGAAAAGGGGACCTCGGTCGGGGATCACATCCTTTCCGGGGCCGTGGTTGATCCTCGCCCTCTGAATGAACTCCTCGGAGAAGATTGGCGTGATCAAGGAGTCCCGGTCGAAGCATGGGTCGAATCAGAAGAGGTCCGGCACCTATCCCAGAAAAATGCCACCCGCATCCCCGTACCTCCAATGCTCAAGAACCATGGATTCCCGGTCATCAGTCTGTCAGAGATGGTCAACTGGTTGAAGGATCAATGCGAAGAAGCCGAGGTGATGGTGTTCGAGGGATTCCCGGGCAGCGAGTTCCTGAAAGATGAACAGGGGCAGGTTGCCGGAGTCCGGACCATGGATAAGGGACTCGACGCCAACGGCGAGCCCGGACCCAATTTTGAACCTGGAGCTGACATTCAAGCGCGATGCACCGTCCTTGGCGAAGGTGTACGTGGATCTTTGACCAAACAATTGATCGAAGAGCAAAATCTGCAGGGTCGTAATCCACAAATCTATGGCACCGGCGGAAAAGAACTGTGGCAACTACCAGAAGGACGATTCCCCGCCGGCAAGGTCCTTCATACATCGGGTTGGCCCCTGACATCTACACAGTACGGAGGATCGTGGATCTACGGTCTTTCCGGCAACAGAGCTTCGGTTGGTTTTGTCACCGCCCTCGATGCGAAACAACCCTGGACCGATCCATGGGAAAACTTTCAACGCTGGAAAGAACATCCCTTCATCGCAAAGATTCTCGAAGGGGGAGAAATCCTCAAGGCCGGAGCAAAATGCCTACCGGAGGGCGGGTACTGGTCACGACCACGACCATGGGGTGATGGGTTTCTGATCATCGGAGATTCGGGCTCGAACCTGAATGTGAGTCGTCTCAAGGGTGTCCACACCGCCATGAAAACCGGGTTGCTCGCCGCAGAAACGCTTCTCGAAGCGATTCGTAAGGACGATTTCAGCAGTCAAACACTCTGCGAATATGAAGCTCGGTTCGAAAAATCATGGCTCAGAGATGAACTGTACCGGGTTCGAAATTATCGAGCAGAGTTTCAAGGAAGAGGATTCTGGGGCGGAGCCATCCGTGCCGGCCTCAAGTACGTCCTCGGTGGAATCGGCAAAGAATATGCACCACTCGCGGCTGACCATGACGAGATGTTGCAATTGAGTGCGGCACAAAAAGAACCCGCAGCTCCCGAATATGATGGCAAGAAACTCATCGACAAGGTAACCCAGGTCTATCATTCCGGTTCCATCCATGCCGAACAGCAACCAAGCCATCTAAAAGTCGCCGATACAGATCTATGCGCAACTCGCTGCAAGGAAGAGTATGGCAATCCATGCCAGCATTTCTGTCCCGCCAATGTCTACGAGATGGTCGAGGACGGAAACGGTGCAGAACGACTCCAGATCAATCACTCCAATTGCGTTCATTGCAAAACATGCGATATTCTTGACCCCTATCAGGTCATCACCTGGACAGTACCTTCCGATGCCGGAGGACCGAAATATCTGGGTCTATGAGTCACTTAAGCCGTTTTTGGTCAGATCATGCTGAACTACAGAACTTGACCGGGTTCATCGGTCTCCTATCATCGAGCTATTCTGGTCACCCCTGCTGGTGTCCGAACCCTGGAAGGACCCAATGAATCACTTCGATGACGGAATTGCTGACAGTGGCGACGATAGGGCCAGAGATCTGATTCACGACTGGAATATCTCTGATGGAACCATTTCCAGAACAGATGCGATCGAGTTCGACGATGAAACGTTACGCGATGGTCTCCAGTCCCCCTCCGTTGTTGATCCTCCCATCGAAAAAAAGTTCGAAATCCTTCGCCTGATGGATCGACTTGGAATTCACACCGCCAATGTCGGGCTTCCTGGAGCTGGACCCCGAGCGGTCGAAGATGTCACGCGGCTCTGCCAGCTCATCGTTGACGAAAATCTCTCCATCACTCCCAACTGTGCTGCTCGTACCCATGAGAATGACATCCGTGCAGTTGCACAGATCAGTCAGAATGTTGGGATCGCCATCGAATGCTGCACATTCATCGGATCGAGTCCGATCCGGCAATACACCGAAGACTGGACTCTCGAAAGAATGCTGGAGCACACACGGTATGCCTCCGACTTTTGTAGTCGTGAGGGAATTCCACAGATGTATGTCACTGAGGATACCACTCGAGCAGCTCCTGAAACTCTCAAGGCCCTCTACAGCTGTGCCATTGAACATGGCGCTGCTCGGGCCTGTGTCTGCGACACCGTTGGACATGCGACCCCCAGTGGAGTTCGTTCCTTGATACGATTTATCCAGAAGGTGGTCGCAGAAACTGGAGTCGAAGGAGTCAAAATTGACTGGCATGGTCATCGAGATCGAGATCTCGACATCGCAAACTCCATCGCAGCAGTCGAATCGGGCGTTCATCGAATCCACGGTGCTGCGATAGGAATCGGCGAACGATGTGGGAACACTTCGATGGACCTGCTTTTGGCCAACCTGAAGTTAATGGGCTACATCGACAACGATCTGACCTTGCTGCCTGAATATGTCCAGGCAGTCAGCGAAGGATGCCATGTACCCATCCCGAAAAACTATCCCATCTTTGGCGCCGACGCTTTCGAGACAGCCACCGGTGTTCATGCCGCAGCCGTCATCAAAGCGTTCCGGAAAAAAGACACCTGGTTGGCAAATCGTGTCTATTCAGGAGTTCCCGCCGATGAATTTGGATTGTCGCAGAAGATCAGTATCGGCCCGATGAGTGGTCGATCAAATGTGGTCTACTGGCTTGAGCAGCATGACATCGAACCCACTGAAGAAGTCGTCACCAAGATCTTCGATCAGGCGAAAAAAGCTGACAGACTTCTCTCCGATGAAGAGATCATCCTGCTGGCACGTTAAATCCAGGTGTGGTCAGGGGCGAAACGGAAAGTTGACAGCTCCACTGAGGACCAATGAAGAACCGTCTTCAGCTGTACCCTCCCAGCGCAGAAGCGTACCCTCATCGATGTGAGTCTTTCGCACCGACGCCAGCAGCGAAATCACTCGCCCGTCGCTGGCCACCGAAGTAATTTTTCCCGGTGGTTTTACGTCTCCTTCATTGGCGTGTAGGACATCGCCGACCATCATCGGAGAACTTGAAACTGCTTCAGGAAGAACCATCTCCAGGCGACGCAACTGACGATTGACATGACCATAGGTGCGAATTCGAGCCAGTACTTCCTGACCAGCATAACAACCCTTGTCATAAGAGATCGCATCGGAGAGTCCCACTTCCGGAGGCAACGAGCGCTCTGTCACTTCTTGACCCAGGCGTGGAAATCCGGCTTCAATGCGAGCCCGTTCGGCATTTCCCGCCGAGCAGATGGTAACCCCTGACTGCTCCAGTTGTTGCTCGATCTCCGGGATCAGTTCTTGCGGTAGTAGTAAATCATAACCGGATTGAGGCGAACGAGGACGAGCGATCACCAACCCATTGCGCCAACAGACCGATTGCAAAAAGGTATCAGGATCGAGAGAAGTCAGAGATTCGACTACCTGCGGAGAAGTTGGGCCCTGTACAGAAATCACTCCGAAGTGATTCGTTTCAATTTCCACATCTTCAAGGATCACGAGCCGATCCAGTCGCGATCGTAGCTCGGTAGACATCGCTTCTTCAACAACAAGGAGAAACCTACCGGAAGAATCACGATGCGCATCAAAGAAGGCCAGAATACGGCCTTTCCCATCCAGCAGGGTCCCACGAGTCCCTGATCCGGGAACCACTCTCTTCAGGTCACAAGAAACAAGACGTTGAAGAAAATCTTCAGCATCCGATCCAGAGACCTCGATGACATCGAGATGACAGTCGGCCCCAAGGCGGACACAGGACTCAAAAATACACGACCCACTCATGGCCCATCCGATCAGAGAGAACGAATCTTTTCGATCACCCTGTCACCCCACTCATCCGTCGAAATACCGCTTGCAGCACTGACGGAGGTCACGTCTTCACTTTGAAGAACACATTCGATGGCTCCCTCGATGCGAGCTGAAGCAGCGTCTTCACCGAGATGATCAAGCATCATTTGAACCGCCGCGATGGCAGCAATCGGACATGAAACGTTCTTCCCTTTGTACTTGGGCGCAGATCCGTGTATCGATTCGAACATCGAGACCTGACCCGGATGGATATTGCCGGAAGCGGCAACACCCATTCCTCCCTGTAGTACAGCACCGAGATCAGTGATGATATCTCCGAAAAGATTGGTCGTAACAACGGTATCAAACGATTCAGGGTTCTTGATCATCCACATGCAAGCCGCATCGACATAGGCATGGTCTTGCTCGATATCCGGGAACTCTTCTCCGACCTCTGCGAAAGTACGGGTCCAGATATCCTGCGCCCGGATAGCATTGGCTTTATCGACCAGTAGAAGTTTCTTCTGACGGTTTCTCTTTCGCGCCAGTTCGTAGGCATACCGGACCACTCGCTCGACACCTTTGCGCGTGTAAACCATCTGCTGCATAGCGACTTCATCGGGGCTGCCCTTTTTGAGGATTCCGCCGATTCCAGCATATGCATCTTCAGTGTTCTCACGAACCACGACGAAATCGATGTCGTCAGGTCCCTTACCCTTGAGCGGACAGAACTTCTCGGAAAGAAGTCGAATCGGGCGAAGATTGACGAAAAGATCCAGATTGAAACGTAATCCGGCGATGATGGCACGTTCTACCAATCCCACTTCGACTCTCGGATCACCAATCGCTCCCAGATAAGCGGCATCCATCCCACGTACCTGCTCCAGCACATCGTCTGGAAGTAGCTCTCCTGTTTCCAGGTAATGCTCACTTCCGTGCGGAAAATCGGTTCTATCGATCTGGAATCCCCCCATCTCAGCGACAACATCGAGAACCTTGAAGGCCTCATTCGTCACTTCGGGTCCGATTCCATCTCCGGCAAAAACAGCAATCTTGTAATTCTTCGACACGGTCTCACTCCCTCTGGATGTCATTTAATTCTATGCCTCTGATTCGACCAGTACAGCAATACCCTGACCACCACCGATACAGGCGCTGGCAACACCAAGCCCACCTCCACGACGACGTAGTTCGTGAAGGATGGTCAGAATCAGTCGGGTTCCTGTCATCGCCAGCGGGTGACCGAGCGCAATCGCACCACCATTCACGTTGACCTTGTCTCGATCAAGACCCAGATCTTTTTCGACGGCAATGTACTGGGCGGCAAATGCTTCGTTGATTTCAAACAAGTCGATGTCCTCGATGGAAAGTCCTTGGGCGGCAAGCAAACCACGAATCGCCGGCGCTGGACCGATTCCCATGACAGAGGGATCCACTCCAACCGTATGCCAGCCCTTGACGGTACCGAGCACCGGTCGTCCATCCGCAGCCGGCGTACCTTCGGCAGCCAGCACCACTGCAGCTGCACCATCAACGATCCCGCTGGCATTTCCTGCGGTCACCGTTCCTTCTTTACCAAACGCTGGACGTAATCGAGCTAGTTTTTCCTGGGTAGTTCCCGGCTTGATGTGATCATCCCTGTTGACCTCGATCACTTCTTTGCGTCGTTTGACTTCAACCGCAAACATTTCATCATCGAAGAGACCCTGCTCTTGCGCAGCCAGCGCTCGGGAAATCGAGACGATAGCAAATTCGTCTTGTTCTTCACGCGAAATTTTATATTGATCGGCTAGCTTCTCGGCAGTCTGGGCCATGAATAATCCGCAATACGGATCCATCAAGGAAGCCATCAACAGATCTTCCAGCTTGCCACCACCTAGATGGAAACCTTCTCGAGCCCCACGAATCACATGCGGGCACTGAGACATATTTTCCATGCCACCGGAAACGACAACCTGAGCCTCATCGAGCAGGATGTGTTGTGCACCGGTCACCACCGACTGCAATCCTGAGCCACACAATCGATTCACCGTCAAAGCCGGTGTCTCAATCGGAAGATCTGCGCGTAACGCCACATGCCGTGCCCCATAAAGCGCATCGGCACTGGTCTGCATCACATTTCCCATCACCACGTGATCGACTGCCGACGGATCGATTTCCGATCGACGCAAAGCTTCACGAGTGGCCATGGCTCCCAGCTCGATGGCACTGAGATCCTTGAACAGGCCGAAGCCCGGGGTTCCCACGTATTCGGCCATCGCAGTTCTGGCACCACCGAGGATCTGAATCTTATTATTCATCTTCGATTCCCTGTCTTACAACTAGCACCCGGATCAGGACGACCCTCGGTGCGGGCTATTTCCCACGGAACTCCGGGGGTCTTTTCTCAAGAAAGGCATTCATGCCTTCTCGCATATCTTCCGTCTCGCTGATCTTTGAAAAAAGATCCGCTTCCAGTAACTGTCCCTCGTCGATATTGAAATCGCCACCACGGATGACGGCATCGATGGCATGCCCGAGAGCCAAAGGCCCCCGCTTACACAACGTCTCGGATACTTCCAATACCTTGGCAGAAAGTTCATCCGGTTCACAAACTCCGTTGACGAGTCCCATTTCTGCAGCCTGATCTGCCGAGACAAAATCTCCGGTCAAGATCATCTGGAGAGCACGACCACGTCCAACGATCCGCTGTAAACGCTGAGTGCCACCATACCCAGGAATAATTCCCAGTGTGACTTCCGGCAAACCAATCTTGGCACGCTTTGATGCATAGCGAAGATGGCAGGCGAGTGCCAGTTCACAACCACCACCCAGAGCAAAACCATTGATCTGAGCGATCACTACCTTGCCACAACGTTCAATCGCATCGAAAGCAGCCTGGCCTGCCCTGGCTCTCGATCTTGCTTCCTCGGCATTCTGACCAGCCAGCTGCTGAATGTCGGCTCCGGCAACAAATGCTTTCTGCCCTGCTCCTGTGATGATCACAACCCGGATCGAGTCAGCTACAGCGATGGCCCGAAAGGTACGGTCAATCTCTGCCACAGTCGCATCATCGAGCGCATTGAGCTGCTCCTGGCGGTCAACCAGGACACGGAGCACTCCATCGCCCACCGATTCAACCACCAGATTTTTCAGGGCCAGATCTTCCATATTCCTTCTCCGCTACTTCTCGACGATCTTGACCGGAACATAGTCATGATCACGCTTATTCTTCACTTCGGAACTCTTGATGGTGCTTCCTTCGGTAAGGCGATCTGCCGCAGCTTGCCCAGAGACAATCTGTCCGAACACCGTGTAGATACCATCAAGATACGCGAGTCGATCAAGAGCAATCAAAAATTGAGATCCGGCGGTATTCGCCACTTTATGATTTCGCGCCATGATGAGGGAACCCCTGACAGCATTATTTTTCTTGCTCACCTCATCCACGATCTTGTACCCAGGCCCTCCGATACCGCTCCCATCAGGACTACCGCCCTGAATAAAACCACGGCTCTCAACGGTATTTACTTTCCGGTGAAAAGTAAGCCCATCGTAAAAACCACTCTCGACCAGAGAGATAAAGTTGGCCACCGTGTTGGGCGAATCATTCTCGAACAACTCGATCGTGATCGGACCGCTAGTGGTATTGAGAATCACCAGCGGAAGATTACTGGGCTGCTTCGGACGGGTGGGAGTGTTCCCCAGACTGTCCGCAAAGGACGCCCCCTGGGATGCCGAAGAAGGCTCTACCTGTGCAGGCAATGGCTTCTGTGGCTTGGCACTGACAGCATCGGCCGCTTGCTGGACCTTTTCAGGGAGCAAGTCGTACGGATAGGCCAACACCAGAGTCATCTCGGCAGCCAGATTCTTGCCGATTCGCTCCTGGACCCGATCCAGTGGTTCTCCTTCTTCAAGCACTACCGATCCGCAAGAGATCAATCGCTGGGCCACAGCAGCGGACGACCCGAGACCGATACCAAACTGAAGCCCGAGTTTCTGGCCATCAGAACTACCGACCGGAACGACCCCGAAGGATCCGAGCTTCCAGGGCACCTTCGAAGAGGGTTTGACCGCCGCGATTCCGGGCTGGGATCGATCAGTAACACCAAAATTGAGGGACTGCCCATTCGTCAGGGTGATCGGTACCTTATTCAGATGACCGTTTCTGGCCTGCGAAATAATTTCTTGCCGCAATCCAGGGATTCCTACGTCCTGAATCTCAATCCAGGCCCGGCCGCTGGTGAAACAACAGAGGAACCAACGATCCCGCTTCTCCACTGCGGGCAAAACATTGAATTGCGCTTCGCTCGACCGGTAAAAGCGCCACCGGGCTTTCCAGTTGGCATAACCTGGTAAATCTACGATCTGGGCGACATTCTTTTCGAGACGACCGAAGAAACTATCGCCGCGCCAGATGACACGAACAATCGGCCAGGGTTCAGAAACTGGTGCGTAATCGGCAAGATTAAAGACTCTCTCGAGACTCTCTTTCGGTGCTAGTTTTCGCATTTCCAACTTTGCCGGGTCAAAATCTTCCGGCATCGAAAGCGGTACATTCAACTTGCCAAACTGATATCGGACGATCAATCCAAGCGGCCACAGAACTGGATCCAGAACATCCAATGAACCATCGGTATCATTTCGAACGTTGATGGTCACAAGAACCGGATCGCCCGGCTGCAGCGAATTTTCATTGAACTCGATAGACCATGCCAGATCTGAATTTCTATCTCCCTGGACAGGAACAGGAGAAACCACAGACTTCTCCCCGGATGGATTGGCAGTCGAGGAGTCATCCGCGGGTTTCGGCTCAAGAACTTTGCCCCGCGATTCAAGATACTGGATGACGTGCCAGCCATAGCGGGTCTTGCAAGTCGCCAGTCCATTCTTTTCCGAAATCTTGAATGCCGCAGCAGAGAACTCCGGCTCCATCGACCCCGCCGACACCCAGTCCAGATCTCCACCGAGCAGCTTCGTACCGACATCGAGGGAGTAACGGCGGGCCAGAGCCCTGAAATCGCTGCCCTTTTCGACCGCCTGTAACAGGCGATCTGCAATTTGCTCATTGGCGACCAGGATGTGCCGGAGATGCCGCTGCTCCTGTGCCTCTGCTGTCGAGCAAGAGAGATAGATCAGCAAACATATGACCGCCAGGTTCCTCATCCACTTGAGCCAACCCATCTTTGACAAACCGAAGGAAACTTCAAAACTCATCTTCTGTGCCTCCACTGTGCAACACGGGTTCAACGATACCGATTTACTTGTACGATCCTGGGCCGATAGGAAGCCATTCCGATCGTCTTGCCAGACGATCCTCCAAACATTTCCTTTAGCCTCACTGGAATCAGTGCAAGATAACACGGAGCCACGTTTCAATGAAGTGGATCCACAGCTCAGGAGAGAGGTTCTGATTGCTTTCTCGGTCATATAAAGCAGATCTGGCCCTGGTCCTTGTGGTCGTCATCTGGGGAGCCACCTTCGCCTTGGTTCAGAAGGCCATCGAGGAGATCCCGGTCCACTCCTTCCATGTTCTCCGTTTCGGCATCGCAACCCTCGCTCTGCTGCCGATCTATCTCTTCCGAAAACATCGAAATCGTTCCACCATACCGGCTCCCAGAGGGCTGTTACTGAAGGCGGGTTTCCTTGCCGGGTTGTCACTGTGGTTAGGTTACAGCTTTCAAACCTTTGGCCTTCTTCACACCACCCCGGCCCACTCTGGATTCCTCACCGGAATGGCAGTGGTAATTGTGCCGTTGCTGGCATTCTTACTGCTGAAAGAAAAGCTTGAGAAGCGAGTGATCATTGGTATTTCGATGGCGGCCTCAGGTCTCGCATTACTTGCCTTCGGCGGCCAGGGAACGATCGATCAACTACCACCAGAACCTGACATAGCGAAAGGTGATCTGCTCACCTTTGGCTGCGCAACGGCCTTCGCATTTCAGATCATCGTCAAGGCGCACTGGGCATCAAAACTCTCTGCGCTGCAACTGACCATCGTTGAGCTGACCACTGTCTTTTTTCTATCGCTGTTGGCCGCCACGATGCTGGAGGAATTTCCAGATCTTGAAACGCTATCATCAACCGTGTGGAGTGCCGTGTTATTGACCGGGCTACTGGCGACAGCCTTTGCATTCCTGGTCCAGAGCTGGGCGCAACGGACCACCACGGCAGTACACACTGCGGTGATCTTCGCCTTCGAACCCGTCACCGCCGCCTTCTTCTCGTGGTGGTTGATCGGTGAAGTTCTCACCCCATGGGCAGCCATCGGTGGAATCCTGATCATCGGCGGCATGCTGCGCACTGAACTACGTGGCAGTAACAAAAAAACCGCTGAAAACTAGCCGGAACGTCGCTCAGGCAAGCGGATCTCCTCGACCATCTTCATCACCTCTGCAGGAGGATCTGCGGTGAACGATCGCACGATTCCCGCCACCATGAAGTTCAAGCACAGACCAACGGTGCCGATCCCCTTCGGCGAAATCCCCCACCACCAGTTCTCGACGCTATCCAGTTCAGGATGCAGAAAACGGAAATAGATGATGTAACCAGCCGTGAACAACAACCCCACGACCATGCCAGAGATGGCACCTTCGCGATTCATTCTCTTCATGAAGATACCCAGCAAGATCGCCGGGAAAAAACTGGCCGCAGCCAGCCCGAAGGCAAATGCGACCACTTCGGCAACAAATCCTGGCGGGTGGATTCCCAGATAACCAGCAACGCAAACTGCCGCCCCGGCAGCAACTCGTGCAGCAAACAACTCTTGCTTCTCGGTCATATCTGGACGTAAACAATTGCGAAGCAAATCATGAGAAACAGAAGTAGAAACGACCAGCAGTAAACCAGCAGCGGTCGAAAGGGCCGCCGCAAGACCTCCGGCGGCAACCAAGGCGATAACCCAGTCGGGTAATCCGGCGATTTCCGGATTGGCCAGAACCATGATGTCACGGTCGATCTTCAACTCATTGGCAATCGGTTGCCCCGAATCGTCGACTGCGGATTTGCCAACATATTGCACCAACCCATCACCGTTCTTGTCTTTGAACTCGATGAGTCCAGTACCCTCCCAGGTCTGGAACCAGGCCGGCATCTGATCATGTGGTTGAAAGTTGCCATCCTTGTAAACAGTGTCGATCAGATTGGTGCGAGCAAAAACAGCCACAGCCGGAGCCGTCGTGTACAAGATGGCGATGAAAAGTAGTGCCCAACCGGCAGACTTACGCGCTGCCCGAACACTCGGAACTGTATAGAAACGGATAATCACATGGGGTAATCCGGCGGTACCCGCCATCAAGGCGAAGGTGATGGCCAGCAAGTTGATGGTATTCCCTGACCCCAGCGTATATCGAGAAAATCCAAGCTGTTCATGAAGTCCATCAAGCCGTGCCAAAAGACTGACTTCAGATCCTGGAGGAGTCGATCCAAATCCAATCTGCGGAATCACGGTGTCAGCTACCAGCAATGAAATGAAAATCGCCGGGACCATGAAGGCGAAGATCAAAACACAATACTGGGCGACCTGGGTATAGGTGATGCCCTTCATCCCCCCGAGCACTGCGTAAATGAAGACGATCCCCATGCCAATGATGACACCGTTGGTCACATCGATCTCGAGAAAGCGGCTGAACACCACCCCTACTCCACGCATCTGGCCGGCAACATAGGTGAAGGAGACAAAGATGGCGCACACCACAGCGACCAGTCTTGCGGTTTGTGAGTAGTAACGCTCTCCGATGAAATCAGGCACAGTAAACTTGCCGAACTTACGCAGGTAAGGTGCCAGTAGCAAAGCCAGCAACACGTAGCCACCGGTCCAACCCATCAGGTAAACAGATCCGTCATACCCACTGAAGGAAATAATCCCTGCCATCGAAATAAATGATGCGGCACTCATCCAATCGGCAGCAGTCGCCATACCATTGGCCAGAGGTGGCACATGCTGACCCGCAATGTAGAAATCTCCGGTACTACTGGCGCGTGATCGGATGGCGATACCGATGTAGAGCAGAAACGATGCACTGACCAGCAGTGCTGTCCAGACGGTAACTCCCATCACTGCCCCCCATCGTCAGAAAAGTACTCGTCATCGAGACGATTCATACGCCAGGAATAAACAAAGATCAGGATGACGAATGTGTAAATGGACCCCTGCTGAGCAAACCAAAAACCGAGAGGAAACTCGGTACCTGGCAATTGAAACTGATCCAGCCATGGAGCCAGGGCGATGCCAAATCCAAGAGATACGACCGCCCAGATGGTGATCAGAACAAAGATCATCTTCAGATTACTACGCCAGTACTTTGCGATTTCATCCGATTCGCTGCTCATCTTCCTCCTCTGACCTGACTCATGAGATGGACGGAGTATCCCCAAGCGGCAGGAAAGCCGCAAGGTGCCTCTTGGGCTTCCCGGTTGTCCCGACTACCCTGACGCTGACTTGAGGAGGCCGATGAACATCACAATGCTCGCCATTGCTAGTGCTGTCGCACTGTGGCTCGGATATCGCTTCTACGGCCAGTGGGTGGCGACTCGCGTATTCGGTCTCGGCGAGATCGCCGATCAGCAGATGCCCAGTCATCAACTCGAGAATGGGGTCGATTTCGTGCCAACGAAACGCTCCATCCTGTTTGGCCATCACTATGTGACGATTGCAGGAGCGGGCCCCATCGTCGGACCGGCAGTCGCCGTCACCTGGGGTTGGTTGCCGGCATTACTGTGGGTCGTATTCGGCGCCATCTTCATCGGAGCCGTACACGATCTGGGAGCGCTGGTACTCTCGGCAAGAAACCAGGGCCGCAGTATCGGCGATCTATGTGCCGAAATTTTGTCGCCACGGGTTCGGCTACTATTTCTGATCTTCATCGCCCTGGCCTTGTGGGTGGTGCTGGCGGTGTTCGCATTCGTCATCGCCAGTTTGTTCGTCGCCCGTCCGGAGAGCATCCTGGCGGTGTGGATCGAAATCCCGCTGGCGATCTTTGTCGGCTGGCAACTGACACGTGGCAAATCGATGGCGTTATGGGGTGGATTAGCCCTGATCGTGATGTACAGCTGCATCGGCATCGGCTCGAGCGACACCATGCGCTCCTTCTTTGCCTTCGACTGGGGTGGTGAAGAAAACTGGCTGGCACAAAACGCCAGTCTGTTCTGGTTGCTGATGTTGTTTGGCTACTCGTGGATCGCCAGCATTCTGCCAGTCCAGAAACTGCTGCAACCGCGCGATGCCATCAACTCGCATCAACTGTTTCTGGCTCTCGGCGCGCTGGTGACCGGATTACTGGTCATAACAGTGACCGGTGGACCACAACTGGAAGTGGTCGCCCCGGCCATCAATCCAGATCCTCCGATCGATGCCCCGCTCTTGTTTCCATTCTTATTCATCACCATCGCCTGTGGAGCTGTGAGTGGTTTTCATTGCATGGTCGCCAGCGGCACCACTTCCAAACAACTCTCCAGTGAAAAGGATGCCCGTAGCATCGGATTCGGTGCAATGATTCTGGAGGGTGGGCTCGCAGTGCTCGTCATTCTCTGTTGCGTCTCTGCTGCAGGATTTTCCAGTAGCGAAGAATGGGCCGCTCAGTACTCGGCAGACTGGGTCGGTAAGGGATCCCTGCTGGCCCGACTCTCAGGGTTCATTCACGGAGGCGCTGCTTTCATCAGCGCAGCACTTCCCTTCTTCTCTCTCGAGTTTCTTGCCACGGTCATCACTGTCGTCATCATCTCGTTTGCGGCCACCACGATGGATAGCGCCACTCGAATCCAGCGCTATGTCATCCAGGAACTGGCCGAAGCCACCGGCTTGAAGTTCATGTCTCATCGTCAGGTTGCGACTGCATTCGCTGTACTCTCCGCCGCAGCGCTGGCCCTGCTGGCAGGACAGGGGGGAAAGGGCGGCCTGGTGTTATGGCCCATCTTCGGCGTCACCAATCAGCTACTGGCCAGTCTCACCCTGGTGGTTCTGACGACCTGGCAAGCCAGACGTGGTCGCCCCATCTTTCCGACACTGCTGCCTCTCGTCTTTCTCACCGCCACTGTCGGGTGGGCCGCCATCACCCAGATGCAAGGATTACTCGCAGCAGAAAAGATTGAGTGGCCACAGGTGGCTCTGCTCGGCTTCGGCATGCTGCTACAACTCTGGATGCTGGTTGAAGGTTTGCTTTGTATTCAACGTTCTCGAAGCGGCGAAAAAGATGGCCGCGTCGATCCGTCAGGAGTAGTTCACTCCTGAAATCAACGCGAGCAGAAGCCTCGATGCTTCTGATAATAGTCCTGGTGGTATTCTTCAGCGCGCCAGAAGGTCGGAACCGGAGTGATGACCTGAGTGCAGAAGGTACGGCCGCCGAAGGCCCGGTCTTCTGCTAGCTTCTCCATCTCTTGCTCTACCTGCTCTACCTCATCTGCATCGTTACAGAAAACCACCGAACGATACTGACTGCCAACGTTGGGGCCCTGCTGATCAGGAGTGGTCGGATCATGCAATCCGAAGAATAGACAGGTCAGTTGCTGGAAGGATACCTGTTGCGAATCGTAGTGAATCTCGACCGCCTCAGCATGCCCCGTCTCGCCACTACATACCTGCTCATAGGTAGGGTCTTCCACATGACCTCCCATGTAACCGGAGATGACGTCAACGACGCCATCGAGGCTCGCAAAGCGATCCTCGACTCCCCAGAATCAGCCACCACCAAACCAGGCACGAGACAGTTGTCGATCGGAACCAGTATCTTCCATCGGCTCGTCAGGAATTTCATGAGGGATCGATTGCCCTTCCGGATAGAAGTGCAATGCCATTGAATTGAGACAATGACGGGTACCCGTCGGTGGCGGTCCATCAGGGAAAACATGCCCCAGGTGCGCATCACAGCGAGCGCATGTGATCTCGATGCGAATCATGCCATGACTCTCATCGCTGTTTTGACGGACATGCTGCCGATCAAAGGTCTCGAAAAATGACGGCCAGCCGGTACCGGAGTCAAACTTGTGCTCCGACCGAAATAGTGGCAGCTGACAAACAATACAGGCGTAGACACCGGGCTTCTTCTCGGCCAGATGGCCACCACAGAAAGGAGCTTCCGTACCGGATTTCTGGGTCACCTGATGCTGTTCTGGAGTCAAAGCTGCAACCAGCTTTTGATGCTGACCAGGAGTTGGTGGACTCAGTGGATAACCACTGACAGAGACTTCAGGTTCAGAAACCATGACATCCACCCTTCGCTCAGAATCTCTTTCGATGGCCACATCGAGCCGCCAACGATGGTACCCTCGGTTCCAACCGATCCCAAATGGAAGATTCATCGCTCAAAATCATGAGCAGATGGAGGTATGCGTGGAAGATACAGAAAACCCGGAAATACCGGCACAGGAACAAATCACCTGGGAACTGTTCCGCGATCGGTTCATCGCAGCCCTGGGACCTTTTGCGCCCGGCTTCGCACGTGAACAACTGGCCAGGCACGCATGGCTGGTTCGCGAAAAGAATCAGGTGATGAATCTGACCCGAGTGGTCGATCCCGAAGCGATGGCCATCCGGCACACGGCAGACTCGCTGGCTGCACTACCTCTGCTGGCAGAAGGCGGCGAGCAGATCTTCCATCACATTGTCGATCTCGGAACGGGAGCCGGATGGCCCGGCCTTTCGATCGCCATCGCCTGCCCGCATCTCAAAGTGACCCTGCTCGACTCGACACGAAAAAAAGTCGATTTCCTTCAAACGGTCGTCGATGACCTGGGCCTCCAGGATCGGGTGAACTGCGTCTGGGCTCGCTTCGAAAACTGGGCGAGAGAGCACCGCAAGAGTATCGATCTATTGACCGTAAGAGCAGTCGGACCTGTTGATCGATTACTCGGCTGGTGCACCAATAATTATTTCGGCCCGATGTTGTTATGGAAGGGACCTGCCATCGACAAGGAAATGAAGGAGGTCGAGGGCTTGATGTGGAAACGTCGCCTGTTCGTTGCTCTCGATGAACCGTATCAAATTCCTGGCGATGATGCAGTACGTCGACTGATTCTCATCGATCACCAGCGAAGTTAATTATTCCTGTTCTTTTCGAATGAAGTGCGCCCCACTTTGCGTCGAGCGATCACGGAACCAACCGATGATGGCTGCAATTCCAGAAACACTGAGAATGAAAGCCAGCGCATATTGCAATATGTCCGGAAAATTAAAAATCACCAGTCCAGAAGCAAGCAATAAGATTCCCATGATCAGTTTTCCGTTAACAATAACTGTCATCGATTCCCTCTCTTCAGGCAGTTTTCTCGACATCAATTTCGAGAGCCAGTCCCATGCCACCGCTGATACAAAGTGTCGCCAATCCCTTGCCGCCACCACGCCGCCGAAGCTCGTGTAAAAGCGTGGTCGTGATTCGAGCTCCGGTGGCACCGATCGGATGGCCGAGAGCGATGGCTCCCCCGTTGACGTTGAGACGTTCGCGATCGATCGGAAGCTCACGTAAACAGGCCAGAACCTGGGCAGCAAATGCTTCGTTCAACTCGACCAGATCATAATCACTGATCTGACCACCATTTTTCGCCAGTAACTTATGAATGGCAGGAACCGGTCCGATGCCCATCCGTTCCGGTTCGACTCCTGCTCGCGCAGAGTCTCCCAGCGTCGCCAGAATCGGCCACCCTTCCTTCTTCGCCAGCGATTCATCGACGATGACCAGAGCACAGGCTCCATCGGTGATCCCTGATGAATTCCCCGCATGAATCGATCCATCTTTCTTGAAGACCGGTTTCAAGCGCGCCATTCCCTCTAGATTCGCACCCGCTCTGGGATGTTCATCTGCCTCGACGACCGTCACACCTTTACGGCCAGGAATCTCGACCGCTGCAATTTCTTGATGGAAATATCCCGCTTCTCGAGCTCGCTCGCAACGATGCTGACTCTCCACCGCATATGCGTCTTGTTCTTCTCGATCGATGGAAAACTCCTCCGCCAAATTCTCAGCGGTCGCCCCCATCAACTGGTCCGCTAACGGACAATGAAATCCATCGCGGTACATCCCATCGACCAGCTCTCCCTGGCCGAGACGGTACCCCTTACGCGCATCCAGAAGGTAGAACGGCAGTTGCGACATACTCTCTGTACCGCCAGCGATCATCACCTGCGCATCTCCGCGCTCGATGGCATCACGAGCCTCAATGATCGAAAGAAGTCCAGAACCACATGCCATGTTGAGCGTGATGGCCGTCGAATGGCGCGACATTCCAGAACGGATGGCAATCTGCCGTGCCACATTGGGACCACCTCCGGCTTGCCGACCGCATCCAAACCGCAGTTCATCGACCCGATCGGGTGAAATTCCTGCCGCCTTGAGCGCTGGTACCACCGCTGCAACACCAAGATCTGCCGGTGAAAGGGAAGATAAGCCGCCAAGAAACTTCCCGATGGGAGTTCGCTTGGCAGAGCAGATGACTGCACGGCTCATGACTGGGCTCCCGTCAGGGATCTGGATATCAAAATCTTCTGCAAATCCTCACCGCCCCCAAATGGCGCCACCGATTGGACGTCTCGATAGGCGCGCTCGATGGGATATTCACGACTATAGCCATTCCCACCGAGAATCTGAACGGCATCTCGACAAGCCTGATAAGAAGCCTTCTTGGCCGCCAAGTTTGCCATCGCCGCTTCTCTACTGGGGGATTTTCCGGCATCGAAAAGACAGGCCGCACGCCAGAGCATCAGTCGAGCGCTTTCCACGGCGGTCGCCGCATCGGCGAGCATTGCTCGAATCGAACCGAAGCGATCAATCGAACGTCCAAAAGCGATCCGCTGCGACGAATAACTCATCGCATGACTGATCGCTCCACGCGCCACTCCCAGAGCCACGGCTGCACCACCAAGACGTGATTTATCAACGACTTTTGAGATGGTCGACCAACCAGAATCGCCCCTGGCCAACCGCGCTTCTCTGGCGATCTGAACTCCATCGAGTTGTAGATCACACAACCCTGCTCCTCGTAAACCGAGCAGATCTTTCAGTGGCTCACGTGAACACCCGGCCAACGAAGTATCGACGACGTAGGCACCCAGATCTTGGAGCTGCTCTTCTCCACTGCGCGCAATTACGGTAATCAATCCTGCCAGGCCACCACCGATCACCCATGTTTTGCGACCATGGAGCGAATAACCGTCAACTTCTTCACCAACGGTACATGTGATTCCAGCAGCATCGGATTCAGCTTCGATTTCCGCCAGGGCAAACCCGGCGAGAGTCTCACCACTGGCAATCGCCGGCAGCCATTTTTCGCGCCCAGCATCATCTGCCAGATCAAGAATAGCACTGGAGCCCTCAAAAAGATGAGTCGCCAGTACAGCACCGGTCGATCCACAACAACGTGCGATTTCCTC
Source organism: Planctomycetota bacterium (assembly GCA_050256555.1). GTDB lineage: Bacteria > Planctomycetota > UBA8108 > UBA1146 > UBA1146 > UBA1146. The sequence goes on from JBBWWC010000145.1 coordinate 35,749, forward strand.
GACCGCGAGACATGCTGCAAGTAGATCGAGGCCTGCTCCGCCATGTTCTTCCGGAATCGTGATTCCTAGCATTCCGAGCTCGGCAAGCGCAGTAATGGAACTGGTCGGAAACTCCTGGGATTCATCCAGTTGTTCTGCCTTGGAAGCAATCTCGTTATCAGCGAAATCCGCAATCATCTCTCGGACTTGCTGGTGGTGTTCTTCAAAACGAATCAAAATTTGCACCTTCCGTGGATCACATGATGCTGGCTGACGATCTGTCGCACAGTCGGCCTCAAGAACCAGTGTCTTTCGTGTCAGGAGAAATCAGCTTCCCCAGGGCATCCTTGACAGTTATCTCGCCCTTCGAAACAGCGACGGCCAGTTGCTCCAGGCTCTTCTGGCCCCCAACAGCTTCCAGACCACGTCGCACCCACTCCTGTTCCATCCGTCGCCGAATCCGCCGGAGGATTCGTGCTTGAACTCTTTGCGGATCAGGCGCTTCACGATGGGCGCGTGCCGCCTCCAGAAGAGTATCTGCTATCTGATCAATTCCGGTTCCATCCTGGCTGCTCACACTCAGCGGTTCAGGAGCTTGCTGATCCCTCGCAGCCTCCTCTGCCCAGCGCATCAATTCCTCAGCACCAGGCCGATCGCACTTATGGATCACCACTCGATCGACGACTTCAAGAACTCCTGCTTTGAGAAGCTGAATCGCGTCACCTGATTCAGGGCTGAGCAATAGCCAGGCTTGATCTGCTTCTGCACCGATCTCCACTTCAAGCTGGCCAACTCCAACCGTCTCGATGATGACGATGTTAAATCCCGCACGACCAAGAACCTCGGCAGCAAGATCGGTACAACCGGCCACACCATTGGTCGCTCCGCGACTGGCGATACTCCGGAACCAAGCATCCTCGCCCAGCTCTCCAGGCATTCGTGCACGATCTCCCAGCAATGCTCCGCCGGAAAGAGGACTGGTCGGGTCGATGGCCAGTACCGCAACACGTTGACCTTTTTCGATTAACTTCGGCACCAGTTTTGAGATGAGCGAAGATTTGCCGACTCCCGGTGCACCGGTCAAACCAATCCTGAAACTTCCGGGCAACTCCGGGAGACCTGCCAGCAACAAATCGGCCGCAGATTCATCTTCTTCGATAGCCGTGATGGCACGTCCGAGATCACGTCTCGACCCACTCAGAATACCTGCGGCCAGTAGTTCGAGATCACCTGCTGACAAGTTACCTCCGAGCCGGTCGTACATGACGGGAGATCACAAGTCGCTGGATCTGACTGGTTCCCTCATAAATCTCGGTGATCTTTGCATCTCGAAAGAGGCGCTCGACCGGGCTCTGTCGACCAAGGCCTGCGCCACCATGTACCTCAAGAGCCATTCGAGCAGCATCATTGGCGATCTCGGAAGCACTCAATTTTGCCATCGAAGCTTCCCGTGAATGCGCAAGTCCAGAATCTTTGAGAAGCGCTGCACGTCTTGTCAGTAATCGAGAAGACTCGATCCGCAATGCCATGTCGGCAATCTTGTTGGAAACCAACTGATTGTCGGCAAGTTTCCTACCAAACATCAGATGCTCCTCGGCAAAACGAACCGTTTCATCGAGACAAGCCTGAGCAATACCAATCCCCTGGGTTGCGATACCGATCCGGCCACCGTCGAGAGTATGCATGGCAATCTTGAAACCCTGCCCCTCTTCACCAAGAAGATTCTGTGCCGGCACCCTCATCTCATCGAACACCAACTGAACGGTATCCGAACCGCGAATACCAAGTTTCTTCTCTTTCTTTCCGACAGAGAATCCTGGCATCGATTTCTCGATCACGAACGCATTGATTCCACGCGATCGGAGAGAAGAATCCATCGTCGCAAAAGTGACAATAATATCTGCATAAGACCCATTGGTAATCCACGCCTTGGTACCATTCAGCACCCACTCATCACCTTCTCGACGACAAGTGGTTTCGATCGAGGCGGCATCCGAACCATGATCTGGTTCAGTGATAGCGTAAGCACCGAGCTCCTTACCACTGGCAAGACGCGGGAAAAATCGGGCTTGTTGTTCTTTGGTACCGAAGTGCAGTAGCGGACTGGAAAGAAGCGAGTTGTGAACCGAAAGGGTTACACCTGTCGAAGCACAGCCCCGGTTAATCTCTTCCAGGGCGACGCAAAGCGCCAGGTTATCCAGACCCAGGCCACCGTATTCTTCCGGAGCCAGGATTCCCATGAAACCAAGATCTGCCAACCGCGCAACGCTGCTGGCAGGATAGCTTTCCTCGCGATCATGTTGATCGGCAGCAGGAATCAATATCTCGTTAGCAAACTCTCGAGCGACCTGCTGCAACTCATGATGTTTCTCGGGAAGAGAAGATCCGAGCATCGCCCCCAGGAGACCTTCGAGATCCGTGTCTTGGCCCTCTTCAAGCATCGGCTACCTCTTCTTCTCAGGAATAATCGTAGAAACCGCGACCACTCTTACGACCCAGGTCTCCGGCCGCAACCATACGCCTTAGTAACGGGCACGGACGATATTTCGGATCACCCAGTTCGCGATGCAGTACTTCGAGGATGTTCAGGCAGACATCGAGTCCGATGAAATCAGAAAGTGCGAGCGGGCCCATCGGATGCCCCATCCCCAGTTTCATCACCTCATCAATCGACTCTCGACTCGCAACACCTTCCATCAGTGCAAAGAAAGCTTCGTTGATCATCGGTGCAAGTATGCGATTCGCCACAAAACCGGGATAATCAGCCGCTTCCCACGGCTCCTTACCCAATCTTCGTGAAAGCTCGAGCGTCGCCTCGACCACATGATCAGAACTGAGATGACCTCGGATCACCTCGACCAGTTTCATCATTGGAACTGGATTCATGAAGTGCATACC
>JBBWWC010000146.1:0-4028 GCA_050256555.1 Planctomycetota bacterium
CTGTCATTGCTCTTGATGATGGGATTCATGACCTGGGAGAAAGGGCCGCAAGCAGTGGGCATCCTTTCGATTGTTATTGGGTGGGTCATGGGATCAGGTTTCGAGAAGATGGCAAAACCTCGTTTCGCTCGACCTTTCCACTGGCTTGGAAGTTTAGCGCTGGTTGTCGGTTTGTTCTTGCTGGCTCAAGTTCCATTACTGCAATGGATCGGTGTTGACTTTCTCGCCTTCAGCACAACAAAAGGGTGGTCCTTGGCAATATCCGGTTTCATTCTATTGCTGGTCAGTTATGCGCTGGAGAAGAGCATCCGCCTCGAACGTCGCAGGATCGCCCACTATCTCGAATGGATATGCCCATTCTTTATCCTGGGTGGTTTTTATCAGGCTGCTCAATCACAGAACCCTGTTCTTGAATGGGATAGCGCCTCCTCCATCTGGATCACGGTGGCTCCTTTCATGGCGGCTGTCCTCATGTTTGTTGGACTGACTGCAAAATCATGGCGACCGCGATTCATGCTATCTGCGATGGCGGGTATCGCACTTTCGATTCACCTACTGGCACATCATGAACTTTTACCGATACGCCCCTTGATGATGATGGCATCTTTTGGAGGACTTTTATTCGCTACTGCCTTTTACATCCGGATGGAAATAACACCCGTTACTCGCGATAAAAAGCGACCGCTACCCCCATCTATTAGCGAGGACTGATAATGGGAAAAAAACTGTTCCCCATAAATCCACAAGGACTCTTCGTAGTTACAGTGCTATTGATCGGTTTTTTTCTTGGACGTTTTTCCGTCCCAGGAAATCAAGAAAACAACGATGACGTTACACCCGCAAAACTCACTTCAAATACAAACGAAGCTGAAGGCCCCGAGCAGATTTCCGGTCAACCAGAAAATACCGACGCTGCCAGCAGCAAAGCCGGCCAGATAGCCGAAGATCTGGCGCCCCAGGGGCCAACTACATCACCCAGGCCACCATCCGATGTTGGCTCTGCAGCGGCAAAACAACTTCTTGAAGAAGCCATCGAATCGCAAAACCTTGAGCAGATCTGGCAACTCGCATTTGACCTGATCGCCTCTGGTCATTACGAAGAAGTCGATCGTCTCTATGAGCTCTTCGCCGACTCCTTTCATGGTGGCAAACTAGATTCTCCCTTGTGGAAAGCACCGGACTTCTACAGCGGCAATCTGATGAGAGAGTACGCCGACAACGAAACCGCACTTCTGGGCTACCTCGGCCATCTCGCTCAACTAGAAAACCCCACAGAACTACTGGCTGACTTGCGACTAGAGCTGCTAGAAGGTGAGGCCGCACCGATGCTTCTCGGATTTCACGAAGGTCGCAATCCAGAGCTCCTCGGCAACTGGCTACCCTATTATCAAATGCGGTTAGAAAACTGGCCGACAAATTCATTTCGTGACCGTGAAATTATTCTGTCGCTTGGATACATCCCTCTGGAGGAATCTGCCTTGATGTTGATGGACTTGTTGCCGTGGACAGGCTCGTCGCAACGTCTGGATATCGTTCGTGCGCTCAGCAGAAACGCAACATCGCCGGCGATCGAAACGCTACGAGCGATAGCTCTTGATGACCCTAATCCGGTACTGCGCAAAGCAGCAGAAGACGCACTGCGCTTGATCGAGGGATAGAGCGATTACCTGGGCTGAAGTTTTGGATTTCCGACGATTCGAATCATCGCATCGGCGACCAAAATAGGATCAATCAGTGCGGGACTTGCAGCCCACCAATTGGTATTGTCGTTTCCAAAGGTCACGATTCCAGCATGCTCGGTCTTGTCTGCATCGAGTACTGGATCCAGGTCATACACCCCCAGAATCCAACGCAACGATTCGATGTCATCGAAATCTCCGGTCAGATGCAGCCAACCCGACCAATCCTCATCACCATAACTTCGGTACTCCTTCAAAATCGACGGGGTATCGATTTCAGGGTCTATAGTAATGGAAAGGAAAAAGATGTCTTTTCCAACACGATCACCAAACAGTTCACGAACCTTCACGAGGTTCTCTGTTACACCAGGTCATATACCGCTACAGGTGGTGTAGAAAAACTGGATGGCAACAATTCGATTTTTGACCAGGTCGCTATAGAACCGATGTGTCTTGCCGCTCTGATCCGTCAAAAGAACATCGGGAAACTTGTCAGAGTACTTGCCAGATGCGCCTGGATGAGGCTTGAGACGTGCACCTTTGTCTACAAAAGGAATCTCTTCCACAACCACCTCGAGGGTTTCCTCGAAAGGCTGCGGAAGAGATCTGTCTTTGACGGTAATCGAACAACCGCAAGCAATGAAGACCAGAAACAACAACACAATATATCGCAAACTATCGCCGATCTTCCTGTTCTTCTGGCATTGGATCCTCTGGTGTCTCTTGGTTTCCTTCCGGATCCCAATCGCCACCGTCGACATCGCACACATCATCATGGAAGTCGCCAGGGAACCCTACACCTTCATGATCCAGTTGCGGGACATCGCCCGGACCTACAACCTCACCGCTCGCCAACACCTGCTCATGGTCAAACAAAAGATGATGTGGATCAATACAGCCAGTAGGCATACCCGATTGTTCCGCGTTGGCGGCATTCCATGCGTGATTTCGCACACCATCATTCATGCCTGACTCGTTGGATTCGCGAGGATCAAAGGTAAACATCATCCGCATATCTTCATGCTCAATAATGTGGCAATGGCAAACGAACGGACCCTTGAATGTCCGGAATTTGACGAACACCTCCGCAGTCTGACCGCCCTCCAGGTTCACCAAATCAGTATTCCAGCGATACTGAACCGGGAAATCTGAATCATCTTTAGTTTTCCCATCGATGGATTGCACCTGTTGAGACTCAAGATGGACATGTATTGGATGCCACCACCCACCACCGCCGTTTTCAAATATCCAGCGCTCACAAGAATTGAGCAACGGCGTTGCATCGGTTCGGCGGGGACTGAAGTACTTCTGATTGACTTGCCAGGCTCCATTTCTTCGATGGAATTTGAAGTGGCGAGTCGCCACGACTTCATCTTCTGTATATGGAGAAAACTCCCGGACCGGGTCACCGGCCTGTACTGAATAGACGCCGTTCTCGACACCCTCGATTTCTGGCTCTCCCGGCGGATCCCCATCGAGTAAACGGAACTGCATCCAGGGGGTATGTTCTTTCTTGGGCCGAATCCCTTTCGGCTTACGTCCATCGGTTTGATGCATGACGTTCTGAAGATAATACGTGTCGACATCTTCGGGCAACTGGCTGAAATCGACAATCATGTCGAATCGTTCACCGGGGCAAATGGTGAAGCTGTCCATTTCCGTCGCTTCGCCGATTTCCCAGGTGTCCTTACCAATCATCAAGAAAGGTATGCCGTCACGGACATTTTTTCCCTTCTTGCTGTTCAACCGCAGATGGAGATAGCGGGCATTGCATGCATTCAGGAAACGGAAGCGGTATTTCCTCCGATACACTTCCATGTAAGGCTGAGCTCGACCGTTTACGGTTTTGACATCACCGATGTGTCCGTTGTGGTCCAGCAAGTCATATTGAAGCGTGCCATCGCTATTAAACTGAAAATCTTTTAACGCCACTACGTGATCGAAATTGCCGTAGAGTTTTGGCAGAAATCCAGACTCCTGATGTTGCACTTCAACGTCATCTTCGCTGAGGAAAAACCCCGCTAATCCGCGATTCACGTTAAATCCGGTGACGTCCATCGCATGATCGTGATACCACATCGTTGTAGGGAGATGGCCTTCTTCATAAGGGCCAGCCTCTTCAGCTGTTGTCGGAAAAGGAACTTCTGGAGTGGCGTTCAGCCTTGGGGCCACATTCGGGTAGTAGTAATCACGGATCTTATCCTGCAAAACATAGAAATCTGGGTGTCCATCAGAATGCGCTGGACCGTGATCTCCATGCAAGTGGATTGAGTTTTCAACCGACGTATGATTGGCGAATCGAAGAACATTTGGTTCCCCTTGTCGAGCCAGGAACGTTGGCCCAGGAAA
>JBBWWC010000147.1:0-10305 GCA_050256555.1 Planctomycetota bacterium
CAGCGATGTCGCGCCTGTGATCTGCCAGTCATGGGAGATCGGCGGCTACGGTTCTGATCTCTTCTTGCTATTACCGAGCTACCTCACCGCACTAGAGAGCGGCGGCGGCGGGCCGATCGGTTCAGAGTTTTTGCGGGGCGACATCAATGGAGATGGTGGTCGTAATGTGGCAGATGCGGTTTTCCTTCTCGCCAGCCTCTTTGTCCCTGGCGCCGATCCTGTCGATTGTTTCGACGCCGGCGACTGTAACGATGACGGCGGCATGAACGTAGCAGATGCCGTGTACCTGCTCTCCAGTCTCTTTATCCCCGGATCTCCCGCACCACCCAACCCAAGCGGTCCCGATTGTGGTGAAGATCCAACGACGGATGGACTCGAATGCAACCAACCCGGACTCTGCCCCTAGGGCAAACTCTTCAGGACCTTCGACAGAATCAAGACCAGTAGCGCCCCCAGGACGCCACCCAGAAGTAATGTCGAGGTTCCGCTCTCGGAGGTATTCGTGGTGGGATTGGTGGTGGGATTGGTTTCCTCAACGACTTCCGGCTCTGTTTGATCCACGATCTTTCTATCGACCGGTATCGGATCTACCAGGGCCTCTTTCTTCTTCACTTTCGCTGCAGCATTTTCGTTTTCGGGTTTCCTACGAGACGGACGGGACGCCACAGTTCTGATCGTCTTACTGTCAGAACTTCCCGTACTGGGTTGAGGCCTTGAAGACTCTCCTGATACAACTTCACGTGAAACAAGTTTTACGATTTGGATTTCTGAAGTGCTTGAAGATTCCACATTCGGATCCCCTAGCGCCTTTAAACCATCCCTACAGGCCAGAAACATCGCTTCCAGGGAATCCATCTTCTGCTCACATTGCAAAACACGGCGACGAATCCCATCGGCAATCTCCGGAACATCTCGAGAACGAAGATCTCGACTCTTGATCTGAGACAGAGTCCAGTCCATCTCCTTCATGCGTGCATGAATCCGACGAACAAGGGCGTCTGTCTGCTCCATCAGAGAGTTGCATTCCTCATGCAATCGAGAATAAAGCCTAGATGACCCAACACTGGCAGCACCCCACGACCGGAGTGACTCTTGACAGATACCTCCCTGGCGAACAAGGACATCAGATTTCTCTATCAGCTCTTCGCAAATCTGCTGCAAACGGTGAAGAATATCCTGCCCCTGCTCAAGCGAGCTTCGTGATGGAATCGGATCCTTGAGTGAAATCGATCGATTCGAAGATGAAGTTGGTTTTGCAGCTCGAGAAGAACTCGTGCGCTTGTTTCCTTGCCCGCTCTTGCGTGGATCAACTTTCGCAGCCAACGCCTTTTCGCGCCTTGCTTTCCGGCGCTCTTCTCGTAATCGTTCACGAGCTGCAATGAGACGCTCGCGCTCTCGAAGGATTTGTATGGTTCTCTCTGCCTCAATCGGAGAACTCGAGAGTAGATCACTCCTGGCAATGGTCACGATGTAATAGGTAGACAATCCCGGATTAAAGAGCTGAATCCGGTATTGCTCTCCTTCGAGATGTACTTCAGCGATCTCCTGGCGCTCTCTGCCGTAGAGAACCAGGCTGACTTCTTCCAGGACCACGGCATCAGGGACCTGAGCGGAGCAAGCTCCATTCAGGGCAAAACCCAGCAATAGTAGTAGGAGGGGCAAACGGTACGGCGAATCACCATACCAAGCAGCCAGTGAACTCAACGGGGCATTTCCTTCCGAATGCCCCAAGTCTACACGATCGACTACCAGGAATCCTCCTAGAGATGAACTTGAAGGGAAGAGATCTCCTGTGCGATTTCAGCGGCATTCGGACGTTCAGAAACCCGGGAATCCAGCATCCGGGACATCAAGCGACGCCATGAAGACGGTATTGTTTTATCCTGGACCGGCTCGAGACCAGCTCCTGCTAACTTCCGAATCGCTTCGATGCCTCGTAAATGACCGAGTGGATGCACTCCTTCGACCAGCTCTCTCATCAACAATCCCAGAGAAAAAACATCACTGGAAGGCGTCAGGGCCTCTCTCCGAGCCTGTTCTGGGGACATATAACGTGGCGTTCCCCAGGCGATCCCTTCCGGGATGTTCTTCTCTCCGGCTCGCCGGGCGATTCCAAAATCTGCGATCTTGACCATGACCTCAACCGGTAACTTACGAAGCCGCTCTATGGCCACCAGACCTTTCGGCTCTGACCCTAAAATCATACGCTCGGCAGCATCGATTGCTTTACGCTCTCCAGCCGCAGCGGCTTCCTTGATCAGCACTCTTGCTTCATCGAGGGCCTCTAGAAACAAAGCTCTCGAATAACCAGAACGCGCCGCCATGGCTGAGAGAAGGAGCGACTGTAGCGCGCCCTGAAATCTACCTGCGCTTCGTAAGAGTCTGCCACGTCGTAACAACTCCAGCGGCTGATCCGACGTTTCTCTTCTCGATTCCAGTATCTCAGCAGCCCCACGAATCAAAACTTGTCGCTCTTTTTCTGAACCTCTTTTTGATAGAGCCGCATTCAATGAGGCACTCGTCAGAAACAGCGCACCATCGGTAGATTTCCTTAACAACCCGAGCTGCAGTGCTTCTTCAACCAACCTATGAAAGATGGCTCGATCCTGCTCCAGTAAATTTGCTATTTCATTAGCAGTCAGAGCTCCTTCGAAAAGCGCTATACGTTCCAGTAACTGTCGCAACACGGCGGAGGTAGATTCCAGTATCGAGCTGAGTCGCTTCAGTTCCTCACGCGCACTCTCCTTCATGCGAAGAGGATGCAAACAAGCGCTTCCCTCATGCAACCTCCAGGCTCCCCGTTCCAGACTCTTCTCGATGCTCTGCAACAGCCTGACCGGATGCCCATCAGCCCCTTCTTCCTGCGACAGATGCGAAAGGAAGAGGGCCCCCTCACCCCCCCGGGCCTCTAGCAATTTCTCCACCAATCTCCCAGCCGGTCCCGGGAGCAAGGGTCCGAGATGAATCTCCCTGAGAATCATCTCAGCCTCGGCTCTGGCACGAACTTCAACCCACTCACTCTCCTCGGGCCACTCGCGAGTCATCGGCGTCAGCCAAACACCTTTAAAGTCCTCAGGAGGGATTACGAACTCTTCGCCGATATGGATCCGGTCCCCATGGATCTGCTTGGCTTGCGCAGCAAGACGATGACGGCCAACCCCACGTTCGCCAAAAATCGGAATCCAGCAGCGCTGAGTTTGCTCAAGGGCATCTTCTATCAAAGCCAGTTCCCCACTACGTGCCACGAATGGTGGAGATTCCAAAGCTGCTTTGACACGATCAAGGAATGTGATCTTCGCTTCCTTCTCCGCTTCAGGATTAATAACAATCTCATCATCCTCTTCAGACAGGATTTGAGATTTCCGCTCATTATTCGCTGTCCTCGAAACCTGGAGAATATTGCCAGGTTTGAGATCGGCGTGCACAACCCCATTTTCATGGGCGGCTGCTAGCCCCAGAGCCACCTGACGAACAACTTCCAGGCAACGTACCCGATCCTGCTGCAAAGAACGCAACGAACCGATGAGGTCGCCTCCCTCTACCCATTCCAGCACTTGAACAGGAGATCCTTCAACCATCCCGTCATCGAGTACTCTCACAACATTCGGATGATCGATCCCTCTACCGATGGTTGCTTCTCTCAGATGTAACCGCTGAAGAATCTCAGTGCGATCTTCAGCTCGCGAACGGATTTTCTTGACCGCAACCAAGCACCCCAGATCCGAATCAAAAGCGCGGAGAATTTCACCCATCCCACCTGATCCGATGACTCGAGTATCCTGCCAGCGGCCTTCACCAAGCTCTTCGCCAACTTCATCATGGCAATAAATCAGTTCGCAAGAGCCGATGCGAATTCGATCACCTACTTGGAGGGTCATCTCATCCACGATTCGCCTCGGTGTAGTCGCATCGGAGACCAGCCAGGTTCCATTACTCGAACCAAGATCGCCGATCCAGTCAGCCCCATCGCGTCGTCGAACAAAGGCATGTTTTCTTGAAACCCCGGGCTGATCGATCCGAAGCGAACAACCGGTAGCCCTTCCGATCACGAAATCACCCTGCTCAGGGATTTCGTGGCGAACGCCTATTGGATCTGTGGATTCAAACCATCTCATACCCAGATGGTGCCTGGAAATCCGCCTACGGCAATACATTGGCAAACAACTCCAGAAACTACTCTACGTGCCCACGGAAGCGGTGCGTGATACGATCTCATCGGTTTCAGACAACCCTGTTTCAGATAGGACTCCCTTGCTCCAGATGCTCCTGGTCACTCACCCCGTTGAAACCGCTCCACAATTGGCTAGAGATCTGGTCGAAGAGGGTCTGGTGGCTTGCGTCAACATTGTTCCTGGTTGCATTTCAACCTATCGTTGGGAAGGAAAAACCTGCACAGAGCAGGAGTCGCTACTCTTTATCAAGTCGGCACAACAACCAACCGAGCAGTTGATCGCCGAGATTGTCCAGCGACATCCATACGATTGTCCGGAAGTGATCGTATTACCGCTAGAAGGGGGCCATCCCCCCTACCTTCGTTGGATCGAAGAAAACAGCACGGGGAAGGGATCTCGATGATCGATCTCGAAACAGCAAGGCAGCAAATCCTCGCTCGTATCGAGCCTCTCGGTACCGAAACGGTAGAACTCTCCGATGCTACCGGGAGGACTCTTGCCAGATCGGTTCCAACGCGAGACCCGATTCCTCCCTTCGACAATACCGCGATGGATGGATTTGTCCTGCAAGCCAAAGATACCGTGACTGCCACGGACTTGTCCCCTGTCACCCTACCGGTCGTAGCAACCATCGAGGCAGGCATGCCAGGCGATACTCCTCTCAAATCAGGGCAAGCGATGCGAATCTACACCGGTGCAGTGATCCCGCCCGGTGGCGATGCCATCATCCCTTTTGAAAATTGTCTTCGTTACGACACTGCCTCGATCGAAATCGAGCAACCGATCATTGATGGGGCTCACATTCGTAGAAAAGGAGAGGATGTCGAAGAAGGAGAATCGATTCTTGAGCCCGGCTTCCGCCTGACTCCTGCCGCCATCGGACTACTGGCCAGTGTTGGGGCGACAGAAGTACCTGTTTATAGAAAACCACGCGTCGCTGTCCATTCAAGCGGTAATGAACTGGTAGAAATAGCGGCAGATCTTGCTCCCGGACAAATCCGTAACTCAAACCGTTATTCGCTATCTTCACGTCTCCAAAAATGGGGTGCAGAAGTTCTGCCTCGGCCGGTACTACGAGATGACATCGGAGCGATCCGTAATGGACTTGAAGAAACGCTGGCTCTCAAACCAGATGCCATCGTCACCACAGGAGGAATCAGCGCCGGTGATCTGGATCATATTCGAGAAGTCGCCCGACAAATGGGCGATGACATCCAGATTCGCAAAGTTGCGATGAAGCCCGGCAAGCCACTGGTAGACGGATTGATTGCAGGAGTTCCGTTTTTCGGGCTTCCTGGTAATCCTGCAGCGTGCCTGGTGTCCTTCGAAATATTCGTAAGACCTGCCCTCGCCAAAATGGAGCAGAGATCCGATGGACTCTTACCGATGCGTATTGGCGTTCTTCGGCTAGAAAAATCACTCCCCCCCAGCAAACGGCTTCGGCTCCTACGTGGACGCGTGAGCGCAGATCCCCTCGGGGGCCCAGATCAGGTCGAGATCCCATCAGGACAAGGCTCTCATCTACTGGGAGGATTTGCTCGTTCCAATTGCTTGGTGAAGATCCCCGCCTGTGACGATACATTATGCCCAGGAGATCTTGTAGAAGTTTGGTCCCTGGCAGACGATGAAGGATGAAACGATAAAAAAACAAAACCAACTCTCTCTCTCCATCCGCGATTCCTCCGGTAAAAGAACCTTCCTTCTCACCGGAGATGGCCCCTGGGTCATCGGAAGAGATGCTGATTGCGAAATAGTACTCGACGATAATCGTGCTTCGCGTCAGCATGCGGAATTGCACAAAGAGAATCGCGGATTGATCATCAAGGATCTAGGAAGCTCGAACGGCACCCGTCTTGATGAAAAAAGGATCGAAGGATCAGCACCGTTCCCGAAGGGCTCCCGGATAAAAATCGGTGGATCCAGCCTCCACTTGATGACCAACTCCAACAAAGCCGCCGGATCCACTGTAAAAAAGAAAAACAGCTCGCTGACAAAACCAGAGCCTGCTGAAGTGTCAAAGCAGCAAAATGTTGGCGCAAGAACTGCTCCACGCTCAAGCAGAGCCAGGAGTCGTTCCTCCTCCAATTTGAGTTCTTTGTTTCTCTTGATTGGCATACTCATCGGAATCGGCTTTGCGATTCAAAACTTGATAAAAACAGAAGATCTTCCACTAGCAGAGGATCTGACAACGGTCGCCAACAATCGACCTCAAGAGCCAGAAACGGCTCTCCCCTATCCCAACGATTCGGTCCCTCGACCAGAAAAAATCGTCAAAACCCCACAACCTGTCGCGGCCCCCGAACTCGTAGATAGCGGCATGGAAATCTCCTCTGGACGGCCTCCGGTCGGATTCGACCCTGAAGCCAACTTCGACATCCCCTTCCAGCAAACCGAACCAGAAACAACCAGCACTGATCATGATGAAACCAAACCCGAAACCGAACGACTGACTCCGCCCCAAAATGGTCGACTATCGTTAAAGTTGATTGACGACGGGTGGCCACCTTCTGATCGCATCATCGCTTACGAATTCCACCAAAAAGACCACCATGGCGGTCCAGCATTTATCGACAGACGGGGAAAAGAGCTGACCCGAAGAGGAGCAGGAAATCGTAAATCTTATCGAGTCATGGCCCTCGAAGTTGAGAACACAACGACGACGGAACGACTTGTTCAACTAAAAACTCCACTACGTAAGAAACTCGAGATGCGTTTTCGGATTCTACCCGGGCGGAGTCTACGTCGATTTGTCGCCATCGAGGATCCTGGCTCGACACCCATCCGTGTCGAAATGCTTGATGCTGAAGGAGAGCTTCTTGATTCGGTCGAGCGAGCCCTGCTGCCTGGTCACCGTTCGGAAAACCTCCAGGAAGCGATGGCCATCGCCAAAGAGCGAGAAAGAGAAGAATGGGTCCGAGAGCAATTCCAACTCCGCCCCATTGAGGTAAAAGTCATCGATGATGACGGGAAGCCTATCTCTGGGGCGCAAATCATTCTTCTCGCCAATGAAAACCTCGGAGTGCTGGAAGGGCAAACCGATTCCAATGGAATCTGGTCAGCGATGGTCATCCCTGGCTCCTGGACGATTATCGCCCATGGTGAGATCGAGGATGAAACTGATCCCGATGCCCAGACCATCGTTCTGCGCTTACCGCGACTTTTCGTACTCCAGGGAACTCTGGCGGCCAATAAAGATTCGGTAACCCTGGCTCCGAAAAAAGATACGGTAATCAATGTACAGGATAAGGAAGGCAGAGGACTTCATATCGATCAGGTATGGATCACTCCTGAGCCTGTAGCTCAGGCATACACCACCGAACGTGTTGCCAGAGAAGTGGGTCCACGAGGTCGTCTCGAATCTTCGCGTCCTGTTCCAAAGGGCAAATTTCGTTTGCTACTAGCAGGGCTACCTGTCGACGTTTGCGTACTCGGACAAACCTCGGAAGGGGATTCGTTCCTGCTAAGGAATCGTACCGGTGGAGATCGGAAAGAAGTCGCCATCACCCTGGCAACTGACAAATTGAGTCGTTTCCAGTACAGCGCTGAATCCGCTTTCGGAGGTGCCAGAGACGGGTTCGTTGAAATCATCTCCATCGATGGATTCCGCGAACGGTTTTCCATCAAAACATCGCAGGTAAATCGTGCCTGGGTCTTCCCTGGCACATACCGCCTCGATGTCAAAAGTTCTCTGCCTGGTGGTCAGACGGCCCGTTTCCTTCCTTATCGCTCGACGCTCGCAGCAGGCGAACGTCACGACCTGGAGCCTCGATCGCCCTGGACCCCGATTCTCCATTACGAACGCAAGGGGAAAGACATCCAGATGCGACTCTCCCTTTCCGATGCAAGTGGCCGAGTTCTGGAAAGAGTCCCTGGTAAAAAAGGTTCTCTGGCGGCAGTCGGTCGCAATGGAAAAGTACTCTTCGAAAGAAACCTCGGTGCGCTTCGCTGGCAGGAACCGGAAACCTTGCAGCGCGTAGATCTAGACAAGCTGAGCATCCAGGTCGATGTGCCCTATGGCGACTCAGCCATCCGTGGAATCGCAGCAGCGGAACCTCCGATCACCGTCAACGAAGCCGGCTCCAGCGCTACTGGCCCGAGCGTCTTCAGGGCCAGAATGACGTCAATGATGCCAGAAGTGGCACGAAGCCTGATCGGCTGCAAAGAGCATCTCGGTTGTGCCGATGGGGTTCTTCGACTCCTGATGGATTTCGACATCTTTCTACCTCCAGGGGTAGGAGGTCTCGGCGGAGGCGGAGTCATCGTTCTCGATGCTGCAGTTCTCCATGAGTACACCGGAGTCGGTGACATTCTACCCGGCGCCTATACGCACGAATTGGGCCATAACATCGGCTTTGGACATGACCCTTACATGCTCCTGGCAGATAGTGGAGTCGATGAAGGAATCTATGGTGAACTAGGATATCGCCTGCTCAACGCCCGAACTTTCCAACGAACTCTCGACTGGCTCCTCAACCGAGACAGTGATCGTAAAGCCCCCTGGCAACCCGACCCATCAGTCTTCGCTGCGCTACGATTCTTTCATGGCCTTGGAGTCCATCACAAGATGTTCACTGAGCGCCGCGCTTCGGAACAGACTCTGAATCTCCACGGACTCTCCAGCATCGAGAGGATTGCAGGTCTTTATTCTCTTGCCCTCGGCAAGAATGTCGCCTGGATCTTCCGGGCAAATGGTTGGCCTGTCTTCGATGAAAGAGTTGATCTCGGAGGATCCGCAGTCAAGTTCACGCGCAACCATCCGATTCAGCTCAATTACGACCGTCTCAACGGAACGATTGTCAATGGTTGGTGGCTCCGCGGCCCCGTTGAAGGAAACGATTCGAAAAAGAACGAGGAATCCTGGAAAAAAGTCGTTTGGCCAACTCCCTTCACCGACCTTTCTGCCGATCAAGAACCAGGGATCAGAAATCGAAGCTGGTTGCTCTTTCGAAGAATCGCAGTCCGTGAAGACATGGAAGTCAGACTTGCGATTGCCACCGATGTAAAGATGCAAATCAAGGTCAACGGATCCCATGTTGGATTCATCGATGCCAGCGCGCAGATGAGCCAACCAATGCATGACGAACTGATGCTGAATAATAAAAAGCCATTTCCTGTTCAGCTATTAGCCGGCGAAAACATCATCGAAGTTGCAGTAACTCAGGTCGTCGGAACTCGTGGATTCCGCCTGGAGCTGATGACTCCAGATGGGACACCTGTCCCGATGGGCGTTCTCGACGAGGGTCCAGAAGGAGAAAATCTTTCTGAAGAGGTCGTGCGAATCGACTCACACCAACCACTCATCAACGGCTCCTTTGACGCCAAGGGATATCTGGATGGGTGGATTACTGGAGAGATTGACCCCGGTGGCTCGATTCGTTTCGACAAAGAAACCGAAAATCTAGTTTCTGGTGACTCCGCGCTGAAAGCAGATATCCGTGAACCAGGAGCTGGCGGGATCATACAAAGAATTGTTGTGACTCCGGGCAAGAAGTACCGTGTTACTGCTCTGATGAAGACAGAAGGATTCCAGGGAGAAGCCCTTATCGGGTTCTTCACCGGCCGCATCGGATCCTGGAGTTCCCGATCCAAACCGATTCGACGTGACACGGCATGGACTCGAATCTCATTCGACTGGAGTCCAGGAACAAGTCGAACCACTTACATAGCCTGCTACCTGAAGGGGCAGGCTGGCTCGGTTTGGTTCGATCAAATCGAACTGAAGGAGATTCGATGAATCAGAATCCGATTCCTTACGAAGATTGCTGGCCTGAATTGTTACAGATCTATTCCGATCAAGGAGTAGGTCAACTGGTCACCCACATCCAGACTAATCAAGATCTACAGAAACGCCGTGTGCTTTTCCTGATGTCCAGCCAACGCATCTCTCAGGGCGAAGAGTTGACAAAAACTCTAAACGACGTCCTCACCATCTCGCGAGCAGCGATAGACGAATTTTCGGCTCAAGCAGCCCAGGAAACTGATCCCGAACAACGCACTCGTCGCCTCGATGCTGCCAATATTCTTTCTTACAACCTCTCTGCTGATCTGGCCCCCTGCTGGCCAGAAGACACCGAACCCCGAACGAAAAAACACTTCGAGGAAGGAATTCGCTGCGCAGAAAACTGTCTCGAAT
>JBBWWC010000148.1:0-11485 GCA_050256555.1 Planctomycetota bacterium
TCAGCAAGCATTGCTTTCTTCGGCCGATCCGAACGCCTTCGAGAATTTTATCGATGAACTTCTGGCTTCCCCTGCTTTTGGTGAGCGCTGGGCCAGATGGTGGTTAGATCTTGCGCGATATGCAGATTCGAATGGTCTCGATGAAAATCTCGCTTTTGGCGAGGCCTGGCGATATCGAGATTACGTCATCCGCTCTTTCAACGATGACAAGCCGTACGATCAGTTTCTGATCGAGCAGATCGCCGGAGATTTGTTGCCGGAGGGTGATCAACAAGAAACCTGGCGCGATCAGCGAATTGCCACCGGATTCCTGGTACTCGGCCCGAAGATGTTGGCTGAGCAGGATGAGGCGAAGCTTGCCATCGATGTGGTGGATGAGCAGCTGGATGTGGCAGCGAGAACTTTTTTAGGGATGACCGTTGGTTGCGCTCGTTGTCACGATCACAAGTTTGATCCGATTCCTGCGAAAGATTATTACGCCATGGCCGGGATCTTTCGTTCGACCAGCACGATGGAAAACCTCAAGACCGTTGCGAAGTGGCGAGAGATCTCCCTGGAAACCGCTACCGAGAAGAAGGTGCGCGAGCAATGGGAAGCACAACATGGTGCGCTGGCGAAGGAGCTGGCGGCGGCAAAGAAACAGCTTCGCGAGAATCTTGAAGGAGGCTTGCCGCATGGTGTTGGACAGCATCTGCTTTCAGCAGCGGAAGCGATGCGTCAGATCGCCATTTCTGATGTGACGCAAGTATCCTCGACGTCGCTCGGAGAAAACCGATCGAGCTATGGTTCTGAACAGATCCCACTACTGCACTCGGTGAACGGGGGCATTCAACAGGCGACCTGGAAGCTGCAAGTCCCTGCTCCGGGTCGCTGGTCGATCGATGTTCGATACGCAGCCAAGGATAAGAGACCGATGCGGTTGCTGGTCAACGGCGAGCTGGTTGAGAAGACGGCTCTGGCGAACGTTACCGGTGGTTGGACGACCACGGATCTTCGCTGGGAATCGCAGGCGCAAATCGAGCTCGAGGCCGGCCCCGTCGAGATTCGTCTGGAGCAGGATGGGGTGGTGCCACACCTCGATCGGATTCGATTGGTTCCTGCTGAGGGGTGGCCGAAAACACCCGAACCCTGGATCGTCACCGGCTGGGTCGATTTTGTGACACGACCGACTCATCAAGATGATCCCCTCTGGGGGACGTGGATCGAGTTCATGAATCTGCAGTTGGATTCTGCCGATGCGATTTCCAGCTGGTGGCGAGATGCGATGCTGGATCAGGAATCGTCGGCTCTTTCGGCCGAGGCTAAGGCCATCTTGGCGGAAACGATTCCGACCCAACGCACTGCTGTCGCAGCGATCTACCAGCGCCTGGTCGAATCAGCAGAGGTCACAGGTGAACAACAAGTGGCGGCACTGCAGCCGATTTCTGCACAACTTCGTTCGGCGGCAGGCCCCTGGTTCGAACCCTTGATCCTGGTCGAGAAATCGGCGCCGATCCGATTCCGAGAGCCCATCGAGAAGATTGAAGTAGAGCTGGCTGCAAAAGATGCGGACAAGCCACCCGCCGCAATCAGAGCCCTGGGGGTTCAAGATGGCATGATTGCTGATATCCCGATTCACATCCGCGGTAGTCATTTACGACTGGCCAAGGAAACGGTGCCGAGGGGAGCGCTTCAGGTAACGGATCATCTGGTTCCTGCGATGACGGTCAGGGAGGATTCCAGTGGTCGTCTTGAGTTTGCCCGGTGGATGACGCATCCCGAGCATCCCTTGACCTCGAGAGTGGCAGTCAATCGATTGTGGCTGGAGGTGTTTGGCGAAGGGCTTGTGCAAACTCCTTCCAACTTCGGATTCCGGGGAGGCACTCCCAGTCATCCGGAGTTGCTGGATCTTCTGGCGCACGATTTCATTGCTGACGGTTGGTCGATCAAGCGAATGATTCGACGGATCATGCTGAGTTCAACATGGCGCCAACAGGTGATCGAAGATCCGCAGGCGGATGAAATTGATCCGGGGAATCGTTTCCTGTGGCGACAAAATCGTCAGCGTTTAAGGGCCGAAGCGATTCGTGATTCGGTACTGTCGGTCAGCGGGACTCTCGATCCAGAGATGGGTGGAACGCTCTTGATGACGGGCAATCGTGGTTATGTGACCAATGATCAGTCGAATAATCAGGCTCGCTATGACGAACCACGTCGATCGATTTACTTGCCGGTGATTCGCAACGCAATGTACGAGCTTTTCAGTGCGTTTGACTACAATGATCCTTCGGCTCCGATGGCTCGAAGACCCTCGACGGTGGTGCCTCATCAGGCGCTCTTTTTCCTCAACTCGCCGATGGTTTACGAGGCGGCCGGGAAGATTGCCAGGGACGTTCTTGAGGTCCCCGACGACGAACCAAAACGGATACAGCAAGTGTTTCGAAGGATTCTGGGGCGAGACGCCACCGACCGAGAAGTGGATCGCGGGCAGATTTTCATGACTCAGGCAAAGGCTGTCTTTGATGAGACGATGGAAGAGCAAGAGGCTGCAGAAATTTCGACCTGGCAGGCGTATTGTCAGACGATTCTGTCCTCGAGTGAGTTTCTTTATCTGGACTGAGGAGGCGACCGTGTACGGAGATTTACAGGCTTCTATATCACGCCGAAAGATGCTCCGCACTTGCTGCGCTGGATTCGGGGGCCTGGCTCTGGATGGTCTCATCGGAGGGGTCCCTGCTTTCGCAGGTGCCCCGGGATATCCCGGCGAGCCTCACTTTGCTCCGCGTGCCAAGCGAGTCATTTTTCTCTTCATGCATGGCGGCCCATCTCAGGTCGACACTTTTGACTACAAGCCTCAGTTGATCAAGGACGACGGTAAGCCTCTACCTTATCCATTGCCGCGAATCACTTTTGCCGATCCAAAGCAGTACGGTGGCTTGATGCGATCTCCCTGGGAGTTCAAGCAGCACGGAGAATCAGGGCAGTGGGTTAGCGAGTTGTTTCCCCATGTGGCAGGCCAGGTCGATGACCTTTGTTTCGTCAAAAGTCTCCATGGAACCAACGATGCTCATGGCGGTGCGCTTCTGGCATTGCACACAGGTAGTGACACTTTTGTGCGTCCCAGCATGGGGTCCTGGATGCTCTATGGATTAGGGGAAGAAAACTCGAACCTACCCGGATTTATCACCATCTGTCCGACCCTTGGTCATGGTGGGGTCAATAACTGGTCGAGTGGTTTTTTACCAGCGCGATATCAGGGTACACCGATCGGTCATGCGGGTGTGAAAGCCAGAGATGCAACCATCCATCATCTCAATAACGAACACTGGCAAGCCGGGATTCAGGAGCTGCAACTCGGATTGCTCGATGATATTAACCTGGAGCATCTTGGCGATCGTCACACTGACGATGCTCTGGAAGCACGAATCCGTTCCTTCGAGGTGGCGTTTCGTATGCAAACGGAAGCGCCACAGGTGATGGATTTTTCAGATGAGACGGAAACGACGAAAGAGCTTTATGGAATCGATGAGTCGGTCACGGAAAACTTTGGTCGGCAGTGTTTGATGGCGAGACGCTTTGCAGAAGCAGGAGTGCGTTTTATTCAATGCACTCATTCATACAAGTGGGATCAACACAGCAACCTCAAGGCGGGTCACACAAAAAATGCTCTGGAGGTCGATAAGCCCATCGCCGGCTTGCTGAAAGATCTCAAATCGAGAGGTCTGCTGGAAGACACCCTGGTTCTCTGGGGAGGAGAGTTCGGCCGGACTCCGACTGCCCAGGACGGGAATGGTCGTGACCATAATCCGCATGGATTCACCATGTGGATGGCCGGTGGAGGTGTTCGTGGGGGTATGTCATATGGAGAGACTGACGATTACGGCTACCACGCCGTGATCGACAAGGTCCATGTGCATGATCTGCATGCAACATTGTTACATCTGCTGGGAATTGACCACGAACGCCTGACCTACAGGCATGCCGGTCGTGATTTTCGACTCACGGATGTTTCAGGACGTGTCGTTAACGAAATCATCGCCTGAAACCGCAGGAACGATCTCAGGCGATGAAGAAGCGAGTTTGTGTCTATTGTCAGCGTCAGTCCTTGACCAAGACTACCAGTTAACTCCAGCCATGATGGTGAACATGGTTCGATCAGTAATCTCGTCATAAGTCGAAAGTTTGTAGTCGACACCGACATGCGCATTGTCCCCGAGGTGAAGTAGCGCTCCACCATGGAAGTATGCACCGGCTTCACTCGCAGATGGATTGCTATGCTCTGCGATCTTGATCGAGCTGAATCCTCCTCCGGCGATCAGTGAGAAAGGAGTGAAGGGTAGTTCGGCGACGATCCTGGCGCCGGCAAAGAGCTCAGAATCATTAACGTCCCCGATGGCACCGTCATCTTCGGTGGCCGAGAGGTAGCCAATTTCTGGCGCAATGTACCACTCACTTTTTCTGGCACTGATCCAGATTCCATATCCATCGACATCGTCGAGTGGGTTGACGGGATCTGGATTGACATCGAAATCGTACGTGCCATAGATCACGCTTACCTGACCGGTGTACGGTTTTGCATGAGGCTGCTCTACTCCCGAGAAGGGAGAAGTGGCATCGGGTCGCATCCGTACCCAATCCTCATTGCCGGCACAGCCGGAAAGCGTAGCGAGACACAAAAAGATCAATCCGTAGCTTCTGAGACTCCACACGATCGGTCTCCAATTCTTTGGGCTCTACAGTCGGTCATTTTCTTTCCGGTACCCGGATCTTCCGGGCGACCATCTCTTACTCTGCCACCGGGCTATCCCTGTGATCCGGTGTGCCCCGGGATGATCACCGAATCAGCGATACCAGAGATGGCAGAGGCGGGATTCTAGACCGATGGAGGGTCAGCGGCAAGCTCCACCGGAAGCTCCTCTCCCAGCTCCTTTTTGTTGCTCCCATCCGTGCTTCAAGTCGAGCTGCTCCGGAATCTTCCGGAACGGGCCGATTGAATCAGGGGAACGGCCGATCCTTGACTCCGAACGGCCATCTCGTAGGATTCAGGCTTCCAGGTTCCTGTTTGGGATCATCCTGGGCGTAGAGTTCCCATGTTTCTCCAGAAACGGTATTCGTTGGGGTTTTGCCGCTCAGGGGCTGAATTTGCGAACAGGCGATGTTGTCGTGCGGGGTACGCCGGATCCAATGGCGGCGCGGCAGTCATTCGGGAGTGTTCACTGGAGAGTGGAAGATCGCTGCTTGAAGCGCAGTACGGGGCCCGATCCCGTGGATCTGTTACTCAATTGTAGATGGTGTGCGCTTTAAGGCGTATCCAGCTGCTCTGGGAATCGCACGGACGATTCCTGCAGGAAAGGTGGAGCATGAAAAAGAAGGTCGGAGAAATCCTTCGCGAGAAGGGTTGGGTTACCGACGAGGAGATCCAGAAGGCACTTGGTTACGGTCAAGCAGAGGGCTGCAAGATCGGCGAGGCGCTGGTCAATTTGGAGATCTGTACTCAGGAGCAAGTCACACGGGCGTTGGCGATTCATTTCCAGTTGCCTTTTGCCAACCTGGGAAAACACGTCATTGGCCAGGACATTATCGATGCGATTCCCAAGGAAGTAGCACTGGAGCACAGAATTATTCCTGTAGCTCGAAAAGGTCGTACTCTCATCATTGCGATGGCCGATCCGCTAGATTTCTTCACCATCGATAACCCTCGTTTCATCCTCTCGACCGAAGTCGATTGTGCGCTGGCGACCCCAGAAGCCGTGGATGAGGCACTCGATGATTACTATCGATTGACCGGCGGATACGACTCGGTTCTTGGTGAACATGCTGGATCCGATGACGATGTGGAATTTGGTCGAGGTGATTACGCCGGGGACGATGGCGATGCCAACGAAGCTCCCGTGATCAAGATGGTGCAGATGTTGATTGCGAATGCTCTCAAGGCAGGAGCCTCCGATATCCACATCGAGCCGATGGAGCACGATTTACGTGTTCGTTACCGCATCGATGGTGTTTGCGAGGTGATGGACTCTCCGCCGAAAAAACTCCAGGGCCCAGTGATTTCGCGTTTGAAAATCATGGCGCGGATGGACATGGCAGAGAAGCGTCGTCCACAGGACGGCAGGATCAAGATCAAAGTTGTGGGCAGAGAGATCGACCTCCGGGTTTCGATCATTCCGACGGTCCATGGCGAGAGCGTTGTGATGAGGATTCTCGACAAGGATGCCGGGCTGGTCGATCTCGAGAAGCTTGGTTTCCACGAGTCCGATCTGGCGCGCTTCAATCGAATCATCAAGCGTCCTAACGGAATCTTCCTCGTGACCGGTCCGACCGGTTCAGGTAAGACGACCACCTTGTACTCGGCTCTGATGGATTTGAATCGCCCGGACGTGAAGATCATCACTGCAGAGCACCCGATTGAATACAACCTGACCGGGATCAATCAGTCTGAGGTGAAGCATGAGATCGGTCTCGATTTCTCGCGAATCCTGCGCGCCATGATGCGTCAGGCTCCCAATATCATCCTGGTGGGTGAGATTCGAGATCGGGAGACGGCTGACACCGCCATCCAGGCGGCGCTGACCGGGCACCTGGTATTCTCGACCCTTCACACCAACGATGCGCCGTCGGCTTTGACCCGTCTCATCGACATGGGAGTGAAGCCGTTCCTGGTCGCATCTGCGGTTCTTTCGATCATGGGACAGCGACTGATCCGCGTGCTTTGCAAGGAGTGCAAGGAGCCCTACGAACCGGCTGAAACTGAACTTCGAATGGTCGGGCTGACCAGTTCAGAGATGATGGGCCAAACCATCTATCGCCCTGTTGGCTGCCCCAAGTGTTCTGGTGGCTACAAGGGTCGTTGTGGCATCTACGAGTTGCTGGAAATGTCGCCAGAGTTGCGCGAGATGACTTTCGACAAGTCGCCGACCAAGGATCTACGTGATAAGGCGCGCAGTGAAGGAATGGTGGCGCTTCAGGAAGACGCGGTGAGGAAGCTGCTCTCCGGGATGACCTCGATCGAGGAGATCCTACGAGTGACGCATTCCTCGGAGTTTTCGAGTTAGTCTGAATACCTAAACCGGTACCGTCCCGGAAAATCGGCGGAGAGGTGAGAAATGGCGCTTGCTGCGAAGCCTATCGGTCAAATCCTCAAGGACATGGATTTGATTTCGGAGCTTGATATTCAGGAGGCTCTTCAGGACCAGAAGTCCAAAGGAGGAGCGCTCGGCCGGATCCTTGTCGATAAGGGTTTGGTCAATGAGGCTGATCTTCGTATTGCCATTGCAAAGCAAGCGGGGATGGATCCTGTCGACCTTGATGAAGTGGTCATGTCTGCTGATTTGCTCGAGATGGTTCCATCTCATGTGGCAGAGACTTACCAGGTGATTCCTGTCGAGTTTGACGGAACGGTACTGACTCTGGCGGTGGCTGATCCGCAGAATATGAGCGCTCTCGACGACATGAAATTCATGCTCAATGTCGAGGTGAAGGGCGCACTCAGTGATCCCGAATCCATTGAGCGAGCGATGGAGAAGTATTACGCCGATCGTTCGGAATCGATGGAGAGCCTGCTCGGCTCCATCGGCAAGGATGATATCGAGGTGCTGGATGATAATCGTCACGAGATGATGGATAAGGACCAGCTGGAGAAGGATGTGAACGCTGCCCCGGTGGTGAAGCTTCTCAACATGGTCCTTCTCTCGGCGATCAAGGATCGCGCTTCTGATATTCACCTCGAACCTTTCGAGAAGGAGTTCAAGATCCGATACCGGGTCGACGGGGTCCTTTACGAGATGATGCCTCCGCCGATTCAGTTGGCCCGTGCTGTGATTTCACGTGTCAAGGTTATGTCCAATCTGGATATCGCCGAAACGCGATTGCCACAGGACGGCCGGATCGAGCTGAACATCGCTGGCCGACCGGTCGACCTCCGGGTCTCGACACTTCCGACGATGTACGGAGAGTCGGTGGTGATGAGGGTTCTGGACCGGGGACAGGTTTCTCTGGATCTGCAAAACATTGGCTTGCGAGCCAAGGACCTGGATGTTCTTCAGAAGATGATCATGAAGCCGAATGGCATCATCCTGGTGACGGGACCGACGGGATCTGGCAAGACGACGACCCTCTATTCATGTCTGAACGAAGCGAATGATCCCAGAACCAAGATCATCACGACTGAAGATCCGGTCGAATACAACATTGACGGGATTGTCCAGATTCCGATCAATGAGGAAATTAACGTGACGTACGCAGCGTGCCTCCGGGCGATTCTGCGACAGG
This sequence comes from Planctomycetota bacterium, assembly GCA_050256555.1. Taxonomy (GTDB): domain Bacteria; phylum Planctomycetota; class UBA8108; order UBA1146; family UBA1146; genus UBA1146. The sequence continues at coordinate 8,251 of JBBWWC010000148.1, forward strand.
ATCCGGACAAAATCCTGGTTGGTGAGATTCGTGACCTGGAGACGGCGCAGATTGCTGTTGAGGCGAGTTTGACCGGCCACATTGTGTTTTCCACACTCCATACCAATGACGCACCATCGTCGGTGATTCGACTGATAGACCTGGGTGTTGAATCCTTCCTCCTGACCGCAACCGTTGAGGCTGTCGTGGCCCAGCGGCTGGTCCGGAGAGTTTGTGATTCCTGTAAGGTCGAGTACGAACCGACCGATGACATGTTGATGGAACTAGAATTGACGCCATCGGATGTCCAAGGAAGAACGTTCTTCTATGGCAAGGGTTGTAAGGAATGCAATGGTTCTGGCTATAAAGGCCGAATTGCTCTTTTCGAAATCATGATCATGTCGGATCGTATGCGTGACCGGATCATGGATGGAGCGAGTACCCAGGAATTACAGAGTGTGGCCCGGGAAGAGGGGATGACGACCCTTCGAGATGCCGGCTTGTTGCACATTTACGATGGAATCACGACCATCGAAGAAGTCGTCAAGGAGACCTTTGTCAGCTAGGGAAACATCACCTAAGGTGTGAAGCGGTAGATCTAGGCGGTGATTTCCGCCGAGAAGGAGCAGCGAAGATGGCTGTATTTGAATACGAAGCGATCGGTCCTGGTAATCAAAAGAAGCGCAGTACCATCGAGGCTGGAAGTCAACAGGAAGCGATCAAGCAACTTCGTTCCCGTGGGCTCAAGCCAACCAAGATTCGTGAAAGCAAGAAAGCCGCAGCTGCAGCTCCAGGAGCGGGCAAGAAGCAGAAGAAAGGCTTCAAGCTTTTCGGTGGCAGAGTTACGCAGATGGAGATGGTCCAATTTACGCAGCAGCTGGCAACGCTCCAGGATGCGGGACTTCCCATCGTTCGTTCCTTGAAGATTCTTGCGGATCAGATGAAGCCCGGAACTTTCCAGGACCAGTTGAACAAGGTGACTGAAGATGTAGAGGGTGGTTCGACCCTGTCCGAAGCGCTGGAGAAGTTTCCCAAGACTTTCGACACGCTTTTTGTTGCCATGGTCAAGGCGGGTGAGGCTGGTGGTGTTCTTGACACCATCCTTCAACGTCTATCCGACTTCCAGGAGAAGTCGATGAAGCTGCGCAAGAAAGTCCAGGGTGCGATGGTTTATCCCATCGCAGTTATCTGTGTTGCCGGATTGATTCTCGGTTTCATCATGACAAAAGTGATTCCGCAGTTTCAGAAGATGTTCGCCGACATGAACACTGCTCTTCCCGGCCCGACCCAGGCACTACTGGTTTTCGCCGAGGCGGTCCAATCGTACTGGTGGTTGACTCCGATAGTCGTATTCGGAGTGTTGGCGGCGATCAAGGCGATTGGTAGTACTTCTGGCGGTGAACTGATCATCGATAAATCAAAGTTGAGAGCGCCGATTTTTGGACAGATCGTCAAGAAATCGACAGTTTCTCGCTTTTGCAGAACTCTTGGAACCTTGATCCAGTCCGGTGTTCCGATCCTTGAGGCTCTTGAGATTGTCCGGGCAGCGGTCGGTAACCGGGTGATTTCGGATGCCATCGAGCAAGTCTGTGGATCGATCCGAGAGGGAGAAACGATCGCCGAGCCGCTCGGGCAATCCGGTGTTTTCGATCCGCTCCTGGTCAACATGATTGACATCGGTGAGGAAACCGGAGAACTCGACAAAATGCTCAACAAGATTTCCGACAACTACGATCTCGATGTGGACGTGTTGGTGGAATCGCTTTCGAGTCTTCTTGAACCGGTACTGATCGTTGGAATGGGAGGAGCAGTGGGATTCATCGTGGTCGCCCTGTTCATGCCTCTTCTGTCGATTATTCAGCAGGTTGGCTGAGCGCTTTTCCGGAGACGTTGAGATCAAGAGAGAACTCCGGGCCGTGACGGGGCAATAGTTTCCCCGTCACGGCCTTTTTTATTGCTGGGGGGCCGCTTTGCAATCCGAGCGTGGTGCTGAGCTGCTTCGAGCTTTTCGTGTCTGGAGCCATGGTCCCGACTATCGTCATGCATTTCTTCCGGTGATTTGTACTGCTATCCGAGCCTCCGAAAAGGAGGAGCCGCTGGTCAAGGAGCTGCTCGAGCAGCTGGAAGATCAGGGGGAGACGGTCTTTCTTGCCGGGCGAGGTTGGTTTGTTCCGCAACGAGAAGGTTGGTTGGCCGGGACATTGACCCTGGTCCGTAAGGGGTTTGGTTTTGTCCGACCACTGATCGAGGATCCTCGTGGCGATGTTTTCATTCCTGCTCGTAGACTCCGAGATGCACATCACGGCGACCGTGTTCTGGTCGGAATTCAGAAACCCAGAAGGGGTGAACCTGCGGTTGCTCGTGAGGGGCGAAGCGGCAAGATTCTCGAGGTTCTGGAAAGAAGTCCTCGAGTGATTCCGGGCATTTACTGGGCTTCAGAAGGAGGGTCGGGAGTCGTTGAGCCCTTACGGCATGAGAGCGTTCGGGAGATCTGGATCGATTCGGCCTTTCGGGCCGGGGTCAGTGACGGTGATCGGGTTCTGGCACGACTCCATCAGGGACCCACAGTTCATGGGCTGCCTCCGGGACAGGTGGTCTGTGCGTTGGCTCCAGAAGGAACGTGGAAATCAGATCTGCAGGTGGTTTGTGCCGAGCACCAGCTAAGAGAAGAATTCCCTGTCGAAGTGGAACAAGCAGCAGCAGCTTTTCCCACGGAAATCCCCGCAGCAGAGATTGAGCGCCGTTGTGACCATCGGGGCATTCCTTTTGTCACCATTGATCCGGAAGATGCCAAGGATTTCGATGACGCCCTCGCGGTTATCGAGAGTCCGTCCGGTGGAGTTCGGCTAGGCGTCGCCATCGCTGACGTGAGTCATTTTGTTGAACCCGGGAGTGCCATCGACGCTGAGGCTCTGTTACGTGGCACCAGTGTTTATATTCCTGGAAAAACAATTCCGATGTTGCCTGAAAAGCTCAGCAATGATCTTTGCTCGCTGAGACCAGGAGTGGATCGTCTCGCCAAGGTGGTCTGGATCGATGTTGGAGAGTCAGGGCAGTTTGAGGATTTTTTCGTTGAGCAGGCGGTGATTCGTAGTGCGTGTCGATTCACCTATCAAGAGGCTGAAGAGATTCTCAAGCAGCATTTTCTGGTGCCGGAAGATCTAGATTCTTCGACATCGTTGACTGCTCTGGAACAGTTGATTGTCGATCTGAATCGAGTTCGTGTTCTTCTTCATGATCGTCGTATCGAGCAGGG
>JBBWWC010000149.1:0-5409 GCA_050256555.1 Planctomycetota bacterium
ATCTTCTGAAAACTTTCCGGTTGCCGTGAAGTACCAAAGTAATAACAAATCGATTCACCGGGACAGCAAAAGACCGCCAGATTGCGTCCTTCCATGCAACACTGCAGTCCATCCCGTGGCCCTGGAGAAACAGGGCAGACGAAGAAAGATAGATTTTCTGTCCCCAGCAGATAAAAAACTTTGGCCAGACGAAGATCTCCACACTTTTCAAAAGAGACCCCCTGTAAAACTGCCTTGGATCCGGTACACGCTTGCAACTTCTCCAGATCAAAGAGTTTCACCGGCTGCCCCATTTCTGTCGCCATGAAAGCCCCGACTTTCTCGGGGCTATCAAATCGCCATTCAGGATCAGCCTCTCCGTTGATACTTCTGAGATGAGAATCAAACACATGCGACATCACCATGGCATGGAGATCTTGGTTTTGTGAGGGGAAGAAGATATTGGAAGAAGAGAAGAGCAAGAAGAGTAGAGCGGCAACACTGGCAAAGGGAATGATTTTTCGGCCTGACCATCGCGCAGTAAGCTGCGGCCTACCACGCTCGACAGTAATCGACTGCCGGACCCGTGACTCAAGATCTGCCGGGACCCGAGGTCGACGAGCCTTCGTCTTCAGCAGCAACTTGATGTGCTCGACACCTTTCGCTGCGTCAGCGCAGCTTGGGCAATGAGTTACGTGCTTGTCCACCTCTTCGCAGAAGGTGTCCTCTAGCTCTCCATCGACCCACTCGTGGAGTCGTTCTCTATATCGAATGCAATCGTCCATGAGCCCTATTCCTTATGTTATTTTCGCCCGTATCCCAACTCCTGAGCGTAATCCACCAAACGTTCCTTCAAGAACGCACGCCCGCGGGAAATTCTCGAACGAACGGTACCTATCGGCACCTCCAGAATCTCAGCAATTTCGTCATAACTAAATTCTTCCAGATCACAGAGCAGTAACGCTTCCCGGAACGGTTCTGGAAGTTCACGTAAGTAGCGATTCACCTCATCGCCAAACAGATCGAGAAAGATTTCTTCATTCTCGATCCCCTCGCGTTCGAAGATCTCGATCGAACGACGAGGAGAATCGGTTGCGAGTTCCTCGACAGATCCCCCATGATTGGGTCTGCGCGCCTTTTGTCGGTAGCGATCGATAAAGTGATTTTTACAGATCCGGAACAACCAGGATTTCGCATTACTCCCGACACGAAAACGTGCAAAAGCCCTGAAGGCTTTCAAGTACGTTTCCTGAACCAGGTCATCTGCCTGGGCTTGATTCTTGGTGAGACCCATGGCGAAACGGAAGACATCTGCGAAGTGAGGAATGGTAATTTCCTCAAACAGCTCCCTTTCTCCTGGCTGGTCTGTCTCACTCATGGGTCCTCCTTCGAGCGGGCCGCTTCCTGGCTGACAGGGCTCTGCACCATCCGAGTCGCCTCGGGGTACAAAATCACCCTCTACTGGATTCAACGAGGCTCAATCCTGCGAAGTTCCAGGAATCTCACGATCGATCCAACTGGCCAGATTCACCAGGTTCTGGCCTGTTTCGGCCCATATTCGCTCCCAATCGATGGTTTCTGGGTCATAAACCGCTGCCAGCAGCACTCGCGGCAGACTCCAACTCTGGCTGGCCAAATGCGCCCCCGAAAAGGACTCCCAGGGCTCTTCTCGGAGTGCCCGTAAAAATCCCTGTGTCGCCGATTCGCGCGACTGCGTTGCCAGATCTTCTCGATAGCGCCGTAGGAGTCGGTTCAATCGGCTTTCATCACGCTGCCACATCTGGTGCTGGATCACCGGCTCCGATTCTTCACCGTGTCGAATCACTTGCCACTCCAGGGCCAACCGATGACCCAGATAGGTCGCCAGGCCTTCGTTCAATTCGGCATGACTCGATATGTGAATGGTTCGATGGACCAGTTCATGAAGGATCGTCGTGGCCCAGCGGTACTCGGGTTGATCCAGTAACGAACGCGGCAGTGGTTCGGGAAACCAACCGAGACTACTCCATGCCGGAACTTCCAGGACTTCTGTTTCGAGACCGATGGTCGCGAGTTGATCCGCTTCTCGCTGGGCATGCTCACGAAATCTATATCCCTTGTAAGGGACGTCTCCAACCAGCGGGAAATTCCAACGATGAAGAGTCAGAGTGTTGGGATCTGCGGCCGCTACGATCCAGCTGACCGGGCCGGGAATCGGGTCGATCCGTTGGTAGGCATCCCCGACCTTCAATCCCCGCTCGCGAGCAAACTGTAACAAGTCGGGTAAGGCTTCCAGTGCCGAACGAGAAACCGGAACGTCTTTCAAATCGGCCAGTAGTCGTGACTGAGTCTGCGATGAAGCCAGTCGATGAACCACTCCACTGGCATTGGAAGCAAACCAGGCGGTATGGCAACCACAGACAAAGACCCAGCAGCCAAGCGCGAGGTTTTGTAGAAGCCTGCGGATCTGAAGGTGGCTAGGGATTTTCATCGAACGTCGGGAAAGGCCGCGGTTCGAATCCGTCGAAGATATCGGTGAATCCAAAGTAGTGTTCGTCAAACTCTGGCTCCCCTCCTGGTCCCTGGTAGATCGCACCTGATTGGCCGAGCGGGATCATCGATTCGATGCGAATCGGTCCCTGCGGTCCGAGCTCCACCACCTGAGCATAGGTGGAACGATCTAGCCAAGGAGAACTCCAAACCTCTCCCAGCACCTCGCTCACGTAATCGATGGTCGCACGAGAGTGATTCCAGGGACGTGGTCCCAATGCCGCCAAGGTATCATCCAGGGCCAAAACAATCAGACCCGCAGCATCGGTCGGCTTGGGTGTCAAACTTCGATTTTGAAACCAATCGATGCGATTCTCCAGAATCAGTTCGGAATCAGGCAAGGCTCTCAGCAGTATGTTAAAGAGCAGATTCCGCCCCTGGTTGTTGAAGGACATGCTTTCGGTATCGAGTTCGTCCTCGAAGGTCAGTTCGACCATCCGTCGAATCCAGCGGTCCTGCAACAACCATGCATCCGAATCAACTTCCGAAGTGGTCCACTCATCAGGACCTCCGGCCGGGAAATAACCATCCCACTGATCCAGCAAGGTCAAAGCATCCAAACGCTCAGGATTCGGATCGGACTCGACCGCTTGATTGAAAGAATCACGCACAAAGAACCAACGATTTCCACCGCTGTTTCCAAGATCGCAACAATCGGTAGCGCTGATCTCCAGGGCAAGATCACGAATCAACTCGAAGGAGAGTGGGCCCTCTTCCACCGCATCGGCCAGTCGATCCTGCATCGAATGAGCGCGATGAAAACGACCATAAGCATGTCCCGGACTGGCGCCGCCAGCCGGGCCGCCGCCCGCTTTATTATTCCAGCCAGCAATCCAGCCCCGTTGAGGGTTCTGAATCGTTTTCCGTGCCTTGTAGGTGACCGGGCTGGTCCATTCCATCGAGCCATCGCCGAGTTGCGGCAAACGGGGATCTGCCCCGGCAACACGTACAGGATCGAGTCCCGCCATCCAGTAGCCGACGTTACCTCGTCGATCTGCATAACAAACATGAAGGCTGACACAGAACCGATCCATCGCATCGCCGAAATCATCAATATTTCGAGCCGTGATGAAATCGAGGTTCACATCAATCGTCGAAAGTTCCTTCTGCCAATGCGAATACTTCCAGGAAGCCACGGGACCATCCACAGTGGCAGGATCCAGAACCAGTGGCGCCACAACCGGGCCATGTTCGGTGCGATAAACTGGAAGTTCCAGATTTGCTCCATTGCCCAGGGGAATCTGATCAATCCGGTGCAGCACCAGTTCTTCCGCATCGTCAAGATAGATATCAACGGTATGAGCGTGAGCTACCTGTCCAGACCAGGCATGTCGAGGTGATCGACCGATGATGATTCCCGGAAGACCGGCCAAAGCCATCCCGGAAACTTCGATTCCGGCCCCTTTGAGAGAGCCCTCTATCACCAGTCCCGGTGCGTTGAAGCCCATCTGCGGACCCGAATAGATGATAGGGTTCCCGGATTCCGTGACATCTCCCGAGGCGACCCATGCGTAACTTCCCATCCGAACCGTCGAGCCCAGCTCTGCAAGTCTCCGGGTAGTTCCTGCGAACACATCATCGACACGATCGCGCAGAGCACGGAGATTTTCGATCTGGTACTGCCCCGGTTGAGGCACCGGAGGTGCGGTGTTTCCGACAAACGGAATCGAAAAATCCTCCGGTGGAATCATCGTTGGAGCCTCAGGGTCATCTAACCAGCGCAGATCATCGAACATGTCCATGCCATCGGAGGGATGGGCATCGAGTAGCTCTGCCAGAAGCAATGCATTATCCAGCTGGTTGGTCGCCAGAGCTTCCGAGTCAAAATTTCTGAGCAAGGTCACCTGGAGAGCCATCACATCCGAGACGGACCAGTGGGTCGGATCGATCCCCAGTTCTGGGAACTCGTATGGAATCAGCTCCGGAGTTGCGAGAACCTCATCGATTCGTCGATTCAATCCATCGATGTAAGCCAAAACAACATGTTGCCCGACCTCAGAGATCTGACTGAATCCATCCTCGAGTTCTTCATCCGAGTATCCCAGTATTCGAACGGCAATATCAGTATTGAGTTGACTGGGCCCGAGGATTTCCGTCATACGCCCAGTGCAAAGCCGCCGGAAGAATTCCATCTGCCACAATCGATCGGTCGCCACTGCGTAACCAAAGGCCTCATAAAGACCATAAAGATCACCGCCCTCGATGAACCAAACGCCACGATCGTCTCGGGTCACCAAGACTTCCGGAGCCACCGGACAGACGGGATAACTGTTACAATCCCCACCGATATTCGAGGCACTGCAGTAGGGATACGGATGATGTGGAGGCTGCCCATCGAGAAGTCGATAAGCGATGAGATGCGTTGCATCGGCAAGGTCAACCGTACCATCGCCATTGGCATCACGAGCGGCTTCACAATCACCACCTGGACCTGCCAGAAATAGATGATTCAAAAGCCAAATTCCATCGGCCAGATTGACCCGACCATCCACGTTGGCATCACCCCGAAGGAAAGGTATGTCTGCGCCCTGGGTGAGCCCACCGCAAAAGGAAAAAAGAGCCAGGATGAGATAAATCAACCGACAGGACATAATCAGGAACCTCCTAGGTAGTTACCATTCTACCGATCCTACCCGCCAGAATCTGTCCTTCGACCCCCGGTTCCCGGTCTTCTTCAAACTGGTAGAATAGATCCAGACAGCGTGCTCCCTTAAGATCCACGCCAATGGAGGATTCTCAATGGCAAAACAGCTCTATTTGACTCTACTTCTCTTGTCGCTGGTGGCTCCTGCCAGCGCCGGGGAGCCGATTGAAACCGCCTTTGTCAACTCTGGCATCTCCGTTGTTGGCGGTGAACTCGGGTCTGTTGCTGATCTCCTCAACCCTTTTCTCGATACTACG
>JBBWWC010000150.1:0-3215 GCA_050256555.1 Planctomycetota bacterium
TCGCCACTGCAAAGAGACCGGTCGGTCCACAGCCAGTGACCAGCACGTGACGCCGAGAGACTTCACCAGCCAGAGTCACATGAACCGAATTTCCGACCGGTTCCTGCAGCGTCGCTATCTCTGCTGGCAACTGCTCCGGAGTTCTCCAGACACAGCGCTCGGGCATGACAATCTGCTCGGCAAAAGCACCGTCTCGCTGGACACCGATGATCTTTTCATTTTCACAAATATGTCGCTGACCAGTCCGGCACGGACGACAACGGTCACAAAAAACGTGGGATTCCGCAGCGACGTAATCGCCTGCGGCGAAGCGGGTTACCTTTTCACCAACCTCGATCACCTCACCACAAAACTCATGACCGACAGTCAGAGGGGCAGAAACCTTTGAGGCAGCCCAGGCATCCCAGTTGTAAATATGGAGATCTGTACCGCAGATAGAAGTGGCCAGAACCCGGATCCTGACCCCATCGGATGTCATTTCCGGAATCGGTTTCTCAACCAGCTTCAACCCCGCTTGCGGAGCTTCCTTGACGAGAGCTTTCATCATCGGAGCCAATCTTCACCTCGTCTTCCTGGCAGTCGATTCGCTGCCACTGCTGGCACATCTTCGATCCTAGCGTCCAGAGATCCTCTCAGGAAGCGCTCTGGCAAGAATCCTCCAATCCAGATCTTGCGAAAAGGCTCTTCCAAGGGTCAAATAATAGAAGCCTGTCGTGGCATATATTCTTTCGCTGCCGAGTGCCTTTACGGCCTCTCCGGCAGCTCAATGGGAGTTCTCTTCATGAAAAGTCTTCATCTCCTTCTCGGAGTCCTCGTTTGCTCTGTATCGATTTCTGCCCCGCTCGCAGCCCAGAACCTGCTCTCGGTCGGAGACGCCAACGGCCTTCCAGGCTCAAATGTCACCGTCAGTGTTCAGATCGCCCACGATGATCCGATTCTCGGCTTTTCCTATGGCGTTCGTCATGACGGTGCCATCTTGACCCCGATCAGTGTTGTTCAGGGTAGTGCCCTGACCCCCCTCAACGGCGGTACTGGAGCCGAGTACTTCTTCGAAGATCTCAACCCGGCCAACGGCCCAGGAATCATCCTGGCATGCATCTTCACATTTGGTGGCTCCCTCGATTCACTGCCCGCCGGATCAGGTCAAGAAATCGCTTCGATGACGTATGAGGTTTCCGCGACCGCCCCTCCTGGAAACGTATCGTCACTCAATCCGGTGACCGATCTCGGATCTCCTCCGACAAACATCGTATTCACAGTTGGTGGAGCGAGTGTCTTCCCAGCTTCCGATGGCGGAACGATGACCGTCAATGTTCCTGCTCCCAGTAATGTCGCCACCACGTTGACCGACATCTGCGACTGTTCTCATCAACTCAACTGGACCAACAACGCCAGCTATTCGTCACTGCAAATCCGAATCAACGGAACACTGGTTGCCACAACTGCCGGGAGCGCAACTTCTGCCACGATTACTCTTCCAACCTCAGCCTCGAACATCTGCGTGCGAGGGATCGTCGGCTCGGTTTCTGCTGACGATACGTGCACGACCAGCTCCTGTCCGGTTTTCGTACCTCCGGCTCCCCCCAGCGCTCTGAATTGTTCCATCCTCTCGACCGACCCCATCAGCGGCTGTAATGCGGAAGCCACGTGGAGCAACTCCGGTGCATATTCTGCCATTAATGTTTACGTCAATGGGATTCTCGACAGCTCCAATTCTGGCTCCACGACCAGCTGGACCGGCGGTCTCAACCTCTCTCCCGATGCTCAGCAGATCTGCATTGAAGCGGTCGATGCCTGCGGAGGAGTGATGTCGCAGATTTGTTGCGACATCACCTGCGACGCAGGACCCATCTTTGTCCGAGGCGACTGCAATGCCGACGGCGGCGGAAACAATATCGCTGACGTGGTAGCAGCACTCGGCTTCCTGTTTGCCGGCACTGGATCACCCTTGTGTGGTGATTCTTGCGACATGAACGATGACGGAGGCTTCGACATCAGCGATGCAGTGTTCCTGCTCTCGAACTTGTTCTCCAGCGGCAACTTCCCACCCGCTCCGTACCCGAACTGTGGTGTTGACCCGACAGATACTGATTCTATCAACTGCGATAGTTTCCCTCCCTGTCCCTGATCGACCTTTGATCGACAACAACAAGGGGTCCGGAACGTTCTAACGTTCCGGACCCCTTGTCATTTCTTCCCATCATCCTCTCATGATCCCTTTACTATTTCGGCCGCCCCCTCCATGCTCATAACATGGATGCAGACCAAAGGACTTCGTTCCGACAAACAAAAATCGTCGCAACCCTGGGGCCGGCCTCCGCAACAGCCGAGATTCTCCGCGGAATGATCGAAGCAGGCCTCGATGTTGTCCGCATCAATGCTTCTCACGGAAATCACAAAAAGGACGGCCAATCGATCCAAATGGTTCGAACAGTCGCCCAGGAAGTCGGCCGTCCGGTCGGTATTCTCTACGACCTCCAGGGCCCCAAGATCCGACTGGCTGATTTTCCCGGTGATCCGATTCCGGTTGCGATCGGTGACGAGATCCGGATCGCAGTAAATCGCCCTGTTGAAGCCGGTGAAATCGGCAGTGACTACGACCTACTCGACCAGGATCTCAACGTTGGCGACCCGATACTGATCGATGACGGCAACATCGCACTTCAGACCATCTCGGTGTCCAAGGGTCTGGTCATTGCTCGAGCTGAAAATTCCGGGACCATCCATCCCCGCAAGGGTATCAATCTCCCCGGCAGCTCGATCTCTGCACCAGCCTTCACTGAAAAAGATCGCGAAGATGCACTCTTTGCCACATCCCAGAATGTCGACTTCCTGGCTCTCTCCTTTGTCAGAAGAGCCAGTGACGTTCAGAAACTCCGTGAGATGCTCATCGAGAAGGGATCATCCATTCCCATCATCTCGAAGATCGAAAAACCACGTGCTGTTGATGATGTAACGCAGATTCTTCAGAACTCCTGGGGGGCGATGGTCGCCCGCGGAGATCTCGGGGTCGAAATCCCTCCTGAACGAGTACCGGTCATACAGAAACAGATCATCGCAGAGGGTCTTCGACTCGGACGTCCGATTATCACGGCTACCCAGATGCTCGACAGCATGACCAGGAATCCGCGACCGACCCGGGCAGAGGCCAGCGATGTTGCCAATGCCGTCCTCGACGGTACCGATGCAGTGATGCTCTCGGCCGAGACCGCCAT
>JBBWWC010000151.1:0-5328 GCA_050256555.1 Planctomycetota bacterium
CGCCGACGAGATCAATCGCGGAACACCCCGTACCCAGTCGGCTCTGCTCGAAGCGATGCAGGAGCGTTGCGTCACCATCGCCGGAATACAACATCGCCTCGATCCGCTTTTCAGTGTCATTGCGACCCGTAATCCCATCGAGATGGAAGGGACATATCCCCTTCCGGAAGCGCAAAGAGATCGATTCTTGCTCGAAGTCCCGTTGCTCGATCCGGCCGCCGATGTACTGGCACAGATCGCCGCCATCACGACCCAGGAACAAGATCCGGAAGTTTCGCCACTCCTCGACCCGCAACGATTTGCGCAGATGCAGCGAACCGTTCGACGGGTGATCGCCGCCGATTCGGTCATCGAGCGTGCTGCTCGTTGGGTCGCAGCAACCCGTCCAGACGATCCCTCTGCTCCATCAGAGGTCAAGAACGGCGTCCGGCTCGGTGCTGGCGCACGTGCACTCCAATCACTGATCCTGTGCGGCAAGGTCGAGGCTCTACGAGCCGGCCGAACCCACATCGCCGATGAAGACTGGCAACTCTGGCGTCATGAAGTGGTTCGTCATCGATTGGTCCTGTCCCTTGAGGGAGAGCTCGATGGTCTCGGAATCACTGAAATCATTTCTGCTGTAGACCGTGTGGTGACATAAACATTGATGAAGATCGTTGCTGCCTCTACCGCTGGCAAACCATCTCGCCCGGATCGCGGGATTCTGCCGCTACTCTTGATCTTGCTTCTTTTTACACCAGCACCACTGACCGCTTACCACGAGCAGGTCAAAGACGATGCTCTAGATGCCATCGTTTCGCTGATCGCCTCTGCTCCAGAAGACGCTGCCATACTCGAGCGGGCGATTCTCTGGGCTGACGAACAGAAATCTATTCCTGATTTAATCACGGCGGTTGCCAATCGTGGCAAAGAGCAACGCTCCTCGACGATCTTGTCGGCCGCCATCTCGATGGCGCAAGAGCAAGGCTGGCTTCAACAGGCGGTAGAGCTCCTGGAATCATCGCTGGAGATTTCTGATCTACCCGAAACTCGTCACCAGCTGGCACAGCTGTGGATCGCTGGAGGTTGGGCACAACAGGCGAAACTCGTGGCCGCAGAAGAACTCGATTCTCCGCTGTTCCAAGACATACGACTGGGCTTGTCGCTCATCGAAGGGTTCGTCCCAACAGAGGTAAACCTGGAGATCTCATCCGCCACCATCTCTCAACTGGCAAGAGTTGCGACCCCATCGGAATGGGCCTGCTCTGTTCTCGAGAGTCGAGGTGAAGTCGATGCGGCACTGAAACTGGCGGTCTCTGGTGGGCTGACACAAAAAACACGAGCTCTGCTGGAAAGCGGAGCTCGACTCGATGATCCCATCGACCGCTTGAAGCTGGCTCGTCTTCTCGGTGTCGATCGCTGGGGAACGGAACTGCTGGTAGAAGATGGTAAGGAATCAGGATCTCGTTGGCAGGCTTCGATGGGTTTTGCGCCAATCTTGCTGGCCAATCCTTATCGTTCGGAAAAATTGCCATCGTTACAGCTGGCCATCCAGCAGCTCAATACTGGCGATGAATCGTCAGCTCGACGGAGTGTCGCTCTGTGGCGATTGTCCGGTGGTGGTCTGACACGCCAGGATATCAGTACCCGACTGATCCTCGAAAACCAGCACCCCGATTGGTTTGGACCTGACCGTCTCGGTGAAAGCATCGAAGAAGAGCTACGTCGCTCGAGCGATGCCAGCGATGCCAGTCGGGCGCAAGCAGCAGCCTTGAAAGCCTTCGAGGGAACCCCGGTCGAAGCCCGGCTGTGGTTCCAGGCCGGTCGGCTGGGCGCAAATCCGGACTGGATCGCACGCGCCATGCGCATCTTCCCCGCCGGTGAAGTCAGCATCGAATGGGTTCCTGGGATCGAAGTCCACTGGAAACAACCAGAAGCCTCGACCGTGACCGATCCGCTAGCGTTGATTCCACCAACACGTCCAAGAATCCCTGGTGCCCTACTCGGCGCTGTAAACTCGCTACCGGTTCGTCAACCGGGACCACCCGAACGCATCCAGAAGTTATTTCTGCACGACTGGCAACCACTCGAGACAAAAATAGATGTAACAAGTCCAGCAGCACAGGTCCGATTGCACATCGCCGCTGATTTATGGCTCGAGGGCGATGGAAAATCGCTTCGTGTCAGTGATGAAAGCACCTTAGTCGCCAAACAACTACTGCGACTGGTCGCCAACGATGGCCAATCCCTGACCGACAAAAATGGATTTCCCAGAAGTTCTATTCTGGCGAAGATTTTCAGGACCACGGACCCCGAAAAAAGATTCTCGGTAACAGAAAATCTACCGCCACTGGGGCCAGTCCTCGGCTCCTTTTGTGAAGCTGCGACTCGGCGGGCCCGCAATCCCGAGCTACTACGCTGGATCGACATACACCCTGCCGAAGCTGGCGGCTTGCGCATCGATGTGGCCGGGGTTTCCGGCCTCTTCTTACCGATTCCAGCTCCGCTGCAGGAGCGTCACTTACCCGCAGATTTACCCCCGTTACCTGAATACACTCCCATCGTCAGTAGCGCCTTCCCTCGCACCGATCTCATCCTGACAACCACAAGACGTCACGGAATTCGTCCGACCGCTTCCCGGCCTCTGGTGGAAATCAATGACTCACCGAAACCGCTCCTACCTGCAAGAGAGCAAGTACTGGTCTCGAAAGGATCAGGGGACCGGGTTGTCGTCACAGATTCCGGTCTGGTCGGCTACTTCTTGAAGGATTCTTCCACGGCTCTGTGGTGGAGAGAGCTGCTACAACCACCACTGCCGGGAATCGCTGGTTTCGCCCCTTTACCCACATCGTCACCACTTCCAGGACAAGCTTGGGCTGATGACGTGACCCCACGCTTGATCGAGGTCAACGATTCAAACGGCCAGCCGCGCTTTCTGTTACTGGCTCGTGACCCCATCGTCATCGAGGCCAACCAGATCGAGGAATACCCTTCTTTTGCACCACTGCAACGGGGTTATTCCGGCGGCACCATCGACGACCACGGAAACCTGCTGCTGCTCTCTGCCGATGGCCAGACTCTGATCACCAGCCAAGATCACTACACCCTGCCTCGCCCTGGTGCATATCAGTTGATCTCCACTTCTCAGATCACCATCGTCATCGGACAGGATGCTGGCGAGACCTGGCTCGCCCGGTTCGATGGTGAGCAACTGCATGAAATTGCTCCTCCACCCCTTCCAGATGAACAAGATCGTCCACAGCTACGGGTGGCGGCACTCGGTCGCTGGCAAGATGAAGTATTACTGGTCGCCGATCGGGTATGGAAAATCGACGGCAAGAGAGATGTCCATCACGCTTTGACTCCTCCACCTCAAACTGGAAATTACCGACCAGTTCACTGGATCCAGCCGGTTCCGCGTTTAACCGGTAATCGATTGACCATCGAAAGACCCTGGGGCGTGACCGAAACCTGGAGGGCACCTTGAAATCGGAGCCAGCTTCCGCCTTTCGGTTCATCGAAAATATTGCGCCGCGATTACGCTGGCGAGGAGCGGTACAGGGCCCCTTACCAGGAACAGGTCGAGGATCTCGAAGTGCTGGAACAGGAGAATTTGATGGCCATGACCGCTGGTGTCCTGGCGATGACCTGGCGCGACTCGATCTACGCATCTGGCTTCGTTTTCGCCAGCGCTGGACCCGGCGATATCGAGACGATTCATCCGAACCACTGACCGTGATCATCGACGGTGGCCCATCGATGGGTTTTGACGACCGTGATCGGTCAATTCGCTGGATCAGAGATCTACTGCATTCCATCGCACGCTGTCATCGTCATCCCTGGCAAGAGTGGCTCATCGATGGCGGAAAGCTGTCGACCCACAACAAAGATACGACGCCACAGAAACAGCAAAGAAAAACCATGGGAAATGCACTTCGATCCATTCCACCTCATCCAGGGGGGCGTGGACGTGTTGTGATCATTAGTGATCGACTGGTGATCGATGACATCGAAACCGAATTGAAAGGCCTCACGCGCCTCGGCGAACCGATCTGGATTGCCCCCCTATTGCCGGAAGAAATCGCACCTAAATCCTGGGGCTCAGTTCAGCTCGAAGCGCACGGCGAACCGTCATGGACTGGAACCATCGACCGTAGCGCAATCAAACAATATCAGGCCGAGTTCAAAAAGCGCGAAGACGCTTTACAGCGCTGGCTTCACGAACGTGGTGGTTACCACGTTCGCATCGATGCAAAAGCGTCTGAAGATAAGCTACTTCAACCTCTTCTTCAGCGAGGAGGTCCACTCGAGGTACTCTCCGGATGAATCTGGAACTGGTACAACCAGAACTTCTACTACTGATCTTTTTGCTGGTCTTATTATGGATCTTGCGGCCCCTCTGGCGTCCCGGATCGATGCCGGCAAAAACCGTTTCCAGCACGTTGTTGTGGCATCGAGCAATACCCCAACCCAGGGGAAAACGATCCATCTTACCGCTACTGTTGACCATCGCTCTCATCGTGGTGGCTGCAGGACCACGTCTCATCCTTGACCAAGAATCTCCCGTGGTGATCCAGCGGGCCATCGATGGAACTCTGATCATCGATATCGAGGGACCAGAGGATGCAAAGGTCGAGATCCGTTGCGCTCAACAGGCTCCACGGAGTTACTTTCTTTCCAGTGCCGGAGAAGCTGTCATCGAGGAACAAGATCTGGCACCGGGAACGCCCATCGAAGTTTCGGTGGCTTCATCGAAATTCATCCTCACTGCTCCGCCGCAGCTCAAAAAACCGGTGATCCTTGACCGTAGCGAGCTGACCGAGGTCTCCGCTGCATTACAGGCACTGGTCAAAGCAAACAGAATCCAGCTCTCTGATTCTCAACCGGATGTCATCATCGCTCGTGAAATGGTCAACGAATCTTCGGTGCCAACAATTTTGTTTCCGGTCGAGGAGGGAAACAAATTTTTACCGCGGGCCATCATCAACGGTACACCACCGGAACTTCTCGATGGACTTCATCCACGCTACTGGACCGTTCTGCGAGCCAAAGAAATCTCTGGTGATCCCATCTTGATCGATCAGGAAGGTCACGCCTTGCTTGCGCGAACATCCGAGGGATTTCGATGGGGTTTTCTACCCGGTAGTGGAGATCTGGCGCGTCGTTCCGATTGGCCAGTACTTCTCGGCCGTCTCATCGAAGAATTGGCCGCTCCTGAACTGACCGCTTTCGATTTGACTTCATCGACAGGGTCGGTTTCTTTCCTCGAAAACCTGGCCGGTGCGGGTGTCCATCTCGCACTAATACTCGCCCTTCTGCTGGTAATAGTGACACCAGTAGTACTCGGAT
>JBBWWC010000152.1:0-10180 GCA_050256555.1 Planctomycetota bacterium
ATTTTCACAACTTCAATTTCAACGAATAATCTTACATCATAATCATTCACCAGAAACTGTGGCCAGTTTATGTGCAGTAAAATGGATAAAAGATTCTACAGGACCGGTTACTTCAAACTCAAGAGCCCACTTCAAGTGCATCTGCATGGCGGGTTTCATTTCAGGGATCGTCAAATGGATCTTCTGACCATCGGCCGACAAGATTACCGAAGTGATTTCTAATTGTGTGGTGCCCTCTTCGCCTTCATCCAGGTCGAGTTTTGGCGAGCCGTAGTTGCTGCTCCAGCGATAGTTCCACCCCTCCAGATGAAATCCATCGACGAGGGCTTCTGTTTCCGTAGTGATCTTTTGATTAAAAGTGATCAACAGGCCATCGGTGAGGGCCCTGACCTGTAACGGATACGGTAATGGAGCTTCTGTTTTTCTGACCCGGTAGAAACCACCCGCATCTGTCTTGTTGGAAGACCAGCCAAACAGGCCGGAGAGATAAAGACTTCCATCGGGATGGAAACGACCGCGCATCGTGCCAGTCGGAGTTTCGATCGGGAGCGGCACGAAAGCACCTTGATGGATACCGTCCACTTCATCCTCGAGGATCAGATAAACCTCACCAGTGCCGTAGGAGAGTCCCAGTAATTTACCGGAGAGATCACCCCAAACACCTTCGGGCACCCGCACCTGTGCTGCTGGCGATCGGTCAACACTCGGATGAATCCACAACAGTGGTGCATCATATTCGGTTCGCATCTCATCGACACCGAGCATGCTGCCGCTCCAGTTATTGCCATGGAAGGAACCCGGCGTGATGCGATTGATGCGGTTGGCCGGAGTCCAGTGGCCTTCCTGGTCGGAACCCCAGGCGATGCCATCGGCATCGATGGCCAATCCGTTCGGTGCCCGAAAACCGGAAGCGACCATTTTTGAACTGGAACCATCGGCGGCGACTTCTATCAGTGTTCCGTGCTGCGGATGAGCCGGCAACTTGGCATGGCGTGCTGCCTTCAGATAGAGCAGTGAGCCGTCCGGCCCTTCCTGCAAGCCACCAGCGGGCTCATGGAAGTGCGGTGAGTTCATCGCATCGACATTGAACGCCTGATAATAATCGGTCTCTCCATCATCGTTGAGATCGACCAGTCGCGTAATCTGATCACGCCCGAGTACCAGAATCTCTTCTTGTCCCACATCACCGCGTGTCAACAATCCGAGCGGCTGGCTCAACCCGCTGGCGATCCGCTGCCAGGTCAACTTTTCAAGTCGCCCATCGAGACCATCGACTCGCCACACATCGCCATTCCAGGTCGAGATGGCTGCCGCCTTACCCCCATCGAGAAAATCGAAATCTCCAAAACGCATCCACGAATGCCACGGGTTTTCTTCCGGCCACGAAATGCGATCGATTTCGAACGGAACTTTTTTGTTCGAGGCGGTTTGCTCGGCCAGCTCGGCAGAAAAATCAGCGAGACGAGAGAACGGACCTCTCCATTCCAACAATTCTCCTCTGCGATCACGATCAGTTTCATCGAAGACGAGAAATGCTTCGGAGACTCCTTCTTCATCTTCGCTCGCTTCGATCACAAAACGGGCACCAAGGTCTCCTCGAACGCCAAAAGCATGGACCAGCGGTTCTCCAGATTCTGTCGCTAATGCCTGAATCATCGACTCGTCAAAATCACCGACCGAGTACAGTCGAATCCCGTCGATGTAACCGCTAAACCAGGGATCCTCGGGAAAGTTCTCTGAAGTGAAACCAATCTGAATGACGGTACCCTCAACACGATCAGCGGGCTCGAGTGTGCCTTCTCCATCCTCTTGTCCATCGACAAAGAGCAACACTGACGATTCCGACGGATTCCAGGTAAAAGCCACATGGTGCCAGCGGCCATCGGTGATCTTCTTTTTACCCGAGATCACTCCGACCCAACCGATATCGAAACAGAGATGACCGTCCCGGATAAACAGCGCCTTGCCATCGTGAATCCAGGACCCGTCCTTACTGGTCTGTGAAAAGATGGTTCCATCTTTGGTCGTATGAACCCAGGCGGCAAAGGTCAGCCCATTGTTCTTGAACTCGAAGTCGTTATGACGTGTCCAGATCGCTCTGGCGGTTCCATCGAAATCGAGGGATCGCCCCTGGATCCCACGTCGCCAGGTAACCCCTTCGAGGAGCAGATCCTTCTCGCCATCGACGATGCTTGTCATCACCTCGCCAGAACTCTCGTCGCAATTCCAACCGGCCAGGAGCTTATCAGCGGGGAGATCAACATCGTTACTCATCACGACAATTGACTCCGTCGCAGGAGCGCTGGTGGCATCGATCAAATTCCCGTCGCGGTCCTGCATTTTTACAACGTCTTCATCGCCGAGCTGCCACTGATCTTGTTTCTCTCCGGCGCTCCGAGAAATCTGATCTGAACTTTCAGAAGCACCAAGCAATGCGTTGCGCTGGCCCTTTAACACCGGCTTCTCGGGCCACAGGCCCGTGAAACCCTGATTCCAGGCTGAGGCCAACGGTGAAGGATCACGAAAATAAACACGCCCAGTGATGGCTCTCAATCCAGCTAGCTGTTCTTGTCCTGATATCTGCGCGATATGAATGTGCAAAGGTGCTGGGTCATTTTTGGTCGGTCGTACTTCCACTACCACACGACCCTCATGTGTGGTCATCCGGGTTCCAGGACCGCCTCCACGGACATCGATCGCCATCACCGGCTGCCCTTTTTGTAGCAACAAGAATTCACTTTTCGGCCCCCCGATCGAGCGCGAATAGAACATCCCATCTTCCATGCTCAGCAATGAAATCCGTAAGACCTCTTCGACACCGACCAGCTGGATCGATCGCTTCCAGGCAGCAAGACCTTGTCCTTGAAGATAGGCGGCCCGTTCAAATACTCGTGTCTTGCCGATGGTGTAATGCAAAAGCACACCATCGAGATCTCGCTGAAGGCCTTGCCAGCGACCTTGCCCCGCTGGCAACGGCCCAAACGGAACGGGACGTGGATCTGTGAAAGTTCCGTGATCTCCGACGGCAACGCCCGGACCGGTGCGATTGGTCCAGATCGGATCACCGGATATCTTTGGCCAAATACCGTGCGGACCATCGTAGACGATGCCTCGTAACTCGACGAAGTCGCCCTGCCAGGCGGCAGCCCAGCGCAACTCTGCCGTATCGAAGAGCATCGCGTGCTCTCCATCATCATCGAGCGGGATGGCGATCCCTTTGCAGGCGATGTTGTCGGGGGTGACCTCGATGGCAGCGGAGAGAAATGGGCCATAGTCCATCGCCTGCCACGGCTCATCCTGTCCGTTACAGATTCCTGTCAGGATGAATGACACACCCAAAGAAACGATGAAGTTCAGTTCAACTATCTTCACCAGGATTCCTCTCTTCTCCGCTGCGGGAGAGATACTCTTCGAATACCACTTCCTCCTTCTTGCCTAGCCAGGGAAGAAATGACTGCAACCAGATCAAGAGCAGCAGGAGACCTCCCCATGTCCAGAGATCTCGCAACTCGAATATCAAGGCAATCGCCATGAGGGTGAGCATGCCGCCAAACATTGCTCCCACCAGAAATACCTGATATGGAAAATCCTTCGGGGTGGCGATCCAGTTGTTACGGAACTGAATCGGTAACAATATCCGCGCATCGACATCCTCATTCAGATCTGATTTATTCATGTTTGTAGTTCCTTTCGAAGTAGAGAGTCGGCTGCGCCGAAGGATCGGCAGGCAAGTTGACGCCTCGAATTGCACATGCTAGCCGCACTCTCGGAGGAATCCGACCATGAAAAACCCACGTTGTTGAAGAAGAGTTGCCCGCATCGCTGGCTCTGGGAATGGCTCTTGGGGTACCCTGTCGACAGGTCGAGCAGAGCCGGGCGATGACCGGCGGGGAGATTGCCGATGGAACACCGCATCGAGAAGGACACGATGGGTGAGGTGGAGGTCGCAGCGGATCGACTGTGGGGTGCACAGACCCAGCGATCCCTCGAAAACTTCTGCATCGGACAGGAACGGCTTCGCCGTCCGCTGATCCGGGCGATGGGGCTGGTCAAACAGGCAGCTGCTGCAGTCAATGCAGAACTGGGCGGTATCACCTCCGAGATTGCCAGCGCCATCGATTCTGCCGCAGAAGAAGTGATTTCCGGCGACCTGGATGACCACTTCCCGCTGGTGGTCTACCAGACCGGATCCGGTACCCAGTCCAACATGAACTGCAACGAGGTGATCGCCAATCGAGCCAATCAGATGCTCGGAAATCCCCTGGGCAGCCAGGACCCTGTACACCCCAACGATCATGTCAATCACGCCCAGAGTACCAACGATTCCTTTCCTACGGCCATCCATGTCGCCTGCGCCAGCGAGTGCCACGATCGACTACTCCCCGCCATCGATGCCTTGAGGAAATGCTTGGATGAGAAAGCTGGAGAGTTTTCAACCGTGGTCAAGATCGGCCGAACTCACCTGCAAGATGCCACTCCACTGACCCTCGGCCAGGAAATCTCTGGTTGGTCCGATCAGCTGCGCATCACCCAAAAACAGATCCAGGACTCCCTGACACTGATCCTCGAGTTACCGATCGGGGGTACAGCAGTCGGTACCGGTCTCAACACTCGTCCTGGATATGCCGAGAAGGTTCCTGCGGCACTGGCGAACAAGACCGGCATCTCGTTTGTTCCGGCACCCAACAAGTTCGCACAGCTCGGTGGCAAGGAAGCGATCGTCGGTCTCTCCGGCAGCCTCAAGAGTCTGGCCACCGCGCTACACAAGATCGCTAACGATGTCCGCTGGCTCGCCAGTGGTCCCCGCTGTGGCATCGGAGCAATCACCATTCCCGCCAATGAGCCGGGATCCTCGATCATGCCGGGCAAGGTCAATCCGACCCAGTCGGAAGCGATGACGATGGCCTGTGCACGAGTGATCGGCAATGACGCCTCCATCGGCTTCAGCGGAGCGCTCGGCAATTTCGAACTGAATGTCTACATGCCGGTGATCGGTGATTGCATCTTGCAATCGATCGACCTACTGGCCTCTTCCATCAATTCATTTCGAGAGAACTGCGCCTCGGGAATCGAACCGGTCCAGCAACGCATCGATGACCTTCTGCATCGCTCCCTGATGCTGGTGACCGCTCTCAACCCTCACATCGGTTATGACAAGGCTGCCGACGTGGCCAAGACTGCCCATGCCCAGGGCAAGACCTTGCGCGAAGTGGCGGTAGAGAAAGGGTATTGCAGCGCTGAAGAGTTCGATGGCTGGGTCATCCCATCCGAGATGACTTTTCCGGCCAACTGATACAATTTCCAGAGTCAGTCTAGGACTGTTCATACTCCAGTAAGTAACCCTGGAAGAGTCGCAGGTGCTCCTCTTCATCGGCCAGCAAGGTCACGCAAATATCCTCGGTGACCGGATCATCATCGCACATCTGAATGATCTTCTTGTATTGCGCCACTGCGGTCTCTTCGGTTTCGATGACTCCCCGGATCACACTGAGCACATCGGTCGGATCATCACTGGGCTGAAGTGATTTCTGCCCCGGCCTGAATTGCATGCTGCCAGGAATGGTGCCACCAAGGATGTGAATGCGTCGAGCCAAAGCCTGGGCGTGTTGCGTTTCTTCGAGTACATCAGCAGCCAGTGATTGCTTGATGGGTTCGGCTCTCGCACCGACAAGATTGGTCGAGGATGCAATGAAGTTAATAACCGCTTCCAGTTCCATCCAGTAAGCGCGGGTCAGTTCAGTTATCAAATCCTGGTTCAACTTCGTTCTCCTTCTGTTCGGAAAAATCTAGTCTTCGATCACTGAAGATAAAAAAACCGACCGGGGCGCACTCCGGGCGCCCCGGTCATTCCTGAAGACCCGGCCCTCTGGCCAGTCGCGTCAAACTCATTCCGGGTGCAGCGATCCGCTCCAATTGCATCAAAAGCAAATCACTGGAAACCTGTCACTTGACGACAAGATTCACCATACGACCTGGAACCCAGACGAACTTGGCGATCTCCTTGGCATCGGTGTACTCCCGGACACGGGGGTCAGCAAGGACTTGTTCGCGGATCTGTTCTTCAGAGATTTCCGGCGAAACTTGCATCTTGGTCCTGACACGACCGTTAATTTGCACCGGAACCTCGATCATTTCCTCCTGGAGCCAACCGGAGTCCGCCTGAGGAAACGGTTCCCACATCAATGATTCCTGATGGCCCAGTGCGCTCCAAAGCTGTTCTGCCAGATGGGGCGCATAAGGGGCCAACAACAGGCAAAAAGGTTCAAGAATCGCCTTTGGGCGCGTTTTCATCGGATTGATCTCATTGACGAAGGTCATCATCTGCGAGATGGCCGTGTTGAAATGAAGCGAAGACGTGTCGCGGTCGACCTTGTCGATGGTCTTGTGGAGGATTCTCAGCTGAGCATCGGTGGGCTCTGCCGACAGGGTCTCATGAAGCTGATCATCTTCGTCGAAAAAGAGTCTCCAGACTCGATCCAGAAATCGGCGTGCGCCCATCAAGCCACCGGTCGACCATGGCTTATCGGCGTCGATCGGCCCCATGAACATCTCGTAGACCCGTAACGAATCGGCTCCCTGATCGGCAATCACATCGAGTGGATCCACAACATTGCCAAAGCGTTTCGACATCTTGCGATGGTCTTCGCCAAGAATCATGCCTTGGTTGACCAGTTTTTTGTAAGGCTCCTCGACCGGACACACACCGATGTCGTAGAGAAATTTGGTCCAGAAACGTGAATACAGCAAATGACCAACAGCATGCTCTGCGCCGCCCAGATACAGATCAACTGGCATCCAACGTCTGGCCAGTTCTGGATCGACCAGCGCCTGGTCATTCTTTGGATCGATAAAGCGCAGGAAGTATGCACTCGATCCGGCGCTGCCAGGCATCGTATCCAGTTCACGTGATGCTTTTGCATTGCTGCCAGGCACTTCTGCCTCGACCCAATCCTCGGCACGCTCGAGAGGAGACTTTCCGCTTCCGGTTGGTGCGAAATCATCCAGGTGCGGTAACTCAAGAGGCAACGCTGTTTCCGGTAACGGATGCGCGATACCTGATTCATCGATAACCACCGGCATCGGTTCGCCCCAGTACCGTTGACGGGCGAAGATCCAGTCACGTAAACGATAGCGAACAATCTTGGTGCCGATCTGTCGTTCCTCGAGCCATTCGATGCTCTTCGAAATGGCCTCATCCTTGTCGAGACCATCGAGGAAACCGCTGTTGACGTGCAATCCTTCACCGACATAAGCTTCGACCGAAACATCGCCACCGCTAACCACCTCGACGATGGGCAACTCAAATCGGCTCGCAAAGTCCCAGTCGCGCTGGTCATGTCCAGGAACACACATGATGGCACCGGTGCCGTATCCCATCAGAACGTAATCAGCCACCCAGATCGGCATCGGCTCACCGGTACAAGGGTTCATCGCATGAGCGCCGATGAAGACTCCGGTTTTGCCAGCATCGGTACCCGAACGCTCGATATCACTCTTTCGCGCCGCAACCTCGACGTAGTCACGAACCGCTTCACGCTGCTGCTCGGTAACAAGTTCAGCCACCAGTGGATGCTCGGGTGAAAGTACACAGAAGGTCGCACCAAAGAGAGTGTCTGGTCGCGTTGTAAAAATTTCTAGCTTGTGATCGGAATCCATGATGTCAAAGGTCGCATCGGCACCTTCCGATCGACCGATGCGATCACGCTGCATCGATTTGATCGACTCGGGAAAGTCGACCTCATCGAGGCCGTCGAGAAGACGATCGGCAAAAGCAGTGATCCGCAGCATCCATTGCTTCATCGGTTGGCGAACCACTTCATGTCCACCGCGCTCACTCTTGCCGTCGATCACCTCATCATTGGCCAGAACGGTTCCCAGCTCAGGGCACCAGTTGACCATCGCTTCTTCCTGGTAGGCGAGATCGTGTTCGAGCAACTTGAGAAAGATCCACTGAGTCCAGTGGTAGTAGGAAGGATCGCAGGTCGAAAACTCCCGCTCCCAGTCATAAGAATAGCCCATCGCTCGCAGTTGCTTGCTGAAGGTCTGGATGTTTTCTCGGGTCGATTGTTCTGGATGAACTCCTTTTTCGATGGCGTATTGTTCGGCCGGCAATCCAAAAGCATCGAAGCCCATCGGATGAAGAACATCAAAACCCTTCATCCGACGATGGCGAGCAATGATGTCGCTGGCGGTATAGCCCTCGGTATGGCCAACATGAAGACCACTGCCAGACGGGTAGGGAAACATATCGAGTACGTAGTACTTGGGGAGATCTTCCCGTAAACCAGCACGAAACAGGTCATTCTGTTGCCAGTGGGCCTGCCAGCCAGGCTCGATGTCTTGTGGTCGGTATGCCATTTTCTCCACCCAGTCGATTGAACCGCAAACAAACTGAAGGCCTCTTGTGATCAGGTCCCTCGACAAGCTAGATTCTAATCAAAGGAGCTGGAAGGAACCACCTCGGCTACAGAATTCCTCCGCTGTGAAAAGGTAATTTTATGAAGATGCGCGATTCGAAATCTGAGTTCTCGGTCTCCAGGAACCGATCCTTTCCATCCCACTTGCTATTTTTATTACTGGTCGTGCTTCTCGCTGGTTGTCAAATCCTATCGATACAGAAACCCACTGACAAAAACTGGGCCATTGCCATTCATGGTGGAGCCGGCGCAATTTCCAGGGACGCCCCAGCAAAACAGCAAGAGGCTTATCAGGAATCCTTACGAACGGCTCTGAAAATTGGTTCCGGCATCCTTCAAAATGGCGGAACCGGCCTCGATGCCGTCGAGCAGGTGATCCGCTACCTCGAAGACGACCCACTGTTCAACTCCGGCAAGGGAGCGGTCTTCAATTCGGAGGGAAAACATGAACTCGATGCCTCGATCATGGATGGCTCCGATCTGTCCTGTGGTGCAGTTGCCGGAGTTCGAACCGTTCGCCATCCCATCACGCTAGCCAGAAAAGTGATGACCGACACACGTCATGTGTTGTTCGCCGGCGAAGGGGCCGAGACTTTTGCCCGCCAGAGTGGTGTCGAGCTGGTCGAGAACTCCTTCTTCTCGACCGATCGTCGCAAAGAACAATGGCTCAAGAAGATCCAGAGCAAGAAAGACACCAGCAAGAAAGGAACCGTCGGAGTGGCGGTGCTCGATCGTCATGGACACCTGGCCGCCGGAACATCGACCGGCGGTATGACCGACAAGCGCTGGGGTAGAGTTGGTGACTCCCCCATCATCGGAGCCGGCACCTACGCCGATGATCGCGCCTGCGCCGTCTCCTGTACCGGCACCGGTGAGGAGTACATCCGTCACGCAGTGGCATACTCGGTCGCCGCCCGCATGTTGCTGGCCGGGCAGAATCTTCAAACCGCCTGCGATGCACTGATTCACGAGGTGTTACAACCAGACGACGGAGGCCTCATCGCGGTCGACCGGTCGGGAAACATCGCGTTTTCCTACAGCACAGGAGGAATGTATCGTGCCGCCGCCAATTCGAGCGGACGCTTCGAGGTTGGCATCCATGATGAAATGATGGGAGATCCTGGCACCTAGTTTTCCGCAGCGGTTCTGGATTGGTCGTCAGGATTCCGTCGATCTCCACCTGCGATCAGGTGAACTCTAAAATCGGCTGTCCTCTCCTTGGTTGAGAACTGGTGCCCTCATGTGAGAGATGATCATTGACGACTTGGAGTCCCTGCGCATGCTTCTATAGTAGGGTGTTGCCGTCGGAGTCGCGGGGCCGATTCGCTGCCACCGCCCGACCAAGAATTGCACGGTCAAAAATTACACGGTCAAAAATTACACGGACTCGAAACGTCGACTCCGTCAGATATGGAGGCCGCAGCATGCGACGCCTTCAAGTAGGGATACATACTATGAGGCATCTCAGCTTGGGCTTCTTGACACTTCTCTTCGTGACCTCCTGTGCCGGCCCGCCCGTCGCAGAGCTCTCACACCCTGAGTCCAGCCAACTCTTCGACTTGCTCGACACCGGTCAGGATGGCTCGCTTTCCCCCTTCGAAGCGCTCGACGCCCTGCTTGTGATCTCGAAGGAGGGTGCCTTGACCCGTGAGGCCCTCGGGGCTTTTTTGAACGAGTATGCTGAAGAGCAGCTTGCTGACCGCAGGGAGCTCTTCGAGATGAGGGACTCGGACCGCGACGGGAAACTGGTGCTGAACGAGATC
>JBBWWC010000153.1:0-6613 GCA_050256555.1 Planctomycetota bacterium
ATCTGAGGTTGGAATCACCTTATCCGATCTTGCTGCCAATAAACCCCGTGGCGTCGGCAAATAGTTTGTTCTACATCTCCAGTAGCTCTGTTTTAAGGAGCTCTGTTTTACAGGGATCGATTCGTCGGCCCGCAAATAGGAGCCATTAGATGCCCGATACCAAGCTGGTCTTCTGTATCTTGTTGTTGTCCTTTACCTCGGTGCTGGAGGCGCAATCACTGCGCGTCATGAGCTGGAATGTCCATTACTTTGTTCCGGTGACTGTTGGCGATGTGGGCAAGGTGAAGAGTGCCGCTGGAGGAGCAGAGTCAGTGGTCGAAGGTATCGTCACGGCTGCCCATCGATATCAACTGGATGTGATCGCTTTGCAGGAAGCCACCCCACGTCGGCAAGTGATGGAAGCGGCCCGACGTCTGGGTTGGCAAGTTCGTTGGTTTCGTGGCGGCTGGACCGGCGATGGATGGAAGCAAGGTTTCCCTGGTGCGATCCTGACTCGGCTTCCGATTCTCGAAAGTCGCGACCGGCCTGACCTGGACCCTTATGGTGTCGATGATGCATTTTCGCGTACCTTTGGTGAGGTTGTTGTATTGCATCGGGGAGTACCGGTCGTTTTGATGACGGTCCATCTTTTGCCGTCATGGAAGAACACGACAGAGATTCGTTTGCGAGAAATCGCCGCAGTAAAAAGAGCGGCTCTACGCCATCGTAGCCTCGATCGTAGCGTGATCGTCATGGGCGATGCCAATCATCAGCCTGCGACGCCCGAATATGAGGCCTGGATCGAGGCCGGCTTTACCGATGCTTATCTCGCTGGTGGTGGAGACCCGCGTGGCGGCTGGACCTGCCCGAGTACAGGTTTGGCCGAGAGAATTGATTACATCTGGATTGCTGGAACTTTGTCGCAGCAGGTTCGAGAAGCCCGGGTTCTGTCCGATGATGAGTTTCACGTCGATCGATCCCGGCCCGATGATGCAGCTTTGAGCGATCATCTTCCCGTTTTTGCAGAATTGGGCCCCTGATCGGCAAATCGTTGCTCGGGAAGGCTGTTTGGTAGCCAACTTAGCAAAATTGATAAATCTGGCTATAAATAGCTGCATTGCGTTATTTTGACGATGATCCCTGAGGTCCAGAGGTTGCTCCTCATGGACCCTTTCGTTAGCATCGTGGGTGGGCGTTTCTGGTTTATTTATGTCAGGAAAGTTCGGTAAAAAGGACTCTTGAGAGTCTTTATGGGGCGAGCGGAGTGGGGCCAAGAGAACCTTGGTTTTTGATCTTCGGGGTTTCCCCAGCATGTGCCCGCCAGGCACACATGGGCACGTGGGAAGCGTTCAGTCGACGCGACCCGGAAAGGGTCCCTTCAAATGACACAACAGTTCACACGCACATCTTCGTTCGCGAGGATTTTTACTATCCTCTTGCTGTGGATGGGAATCGCAACTCCTGTCGCAGCGCAGCAGTTCGCAGCGCAACAGCTTTTGCCGACAGGGTCTCTTGATCGGGCTGCTGTGGCCACGGCTCTGGATGCGTCCAACGCTGCTGTCGAAGAACTGGTCTTTTCCGAGTATCCCGATGGCGAGCTCGTGGTGGAAGTAAATCTACCCCGTTTCGGCACTGCGACATTGAGCCTGTTTCCGCATAGCGTTCGAAGCGATCGTTTTCAGGTACTTGTCGATGATGGTACGCAGTTGATCGAGCACCCTGCTCCGCCAATTCGTACACGCAAGGGAACGGTTCTGGAAATTCCTGGTTCTCGTGTTCGAGGAAGCTATCAGGATGGGAAATTGACCGCTGCGATCCTTTCTGACGATGGGACCTGGTCGATCGTTCCAACCTCCGATATCGGTTTTCCTGGCACGGGTTCGTGGCACGGCATCGTTGAGGGCCGCGATGAACTCGATCTCGGTTACGTTTGTGGAACCCCAGATCCGGTTACTCCTCCATCGGGCGGATCCGCTGGCGGAAACCAGTCTTTCGGGACTACCTACTTTCTCACCGAGATCGGTATTGATGCGGATTTCGAGTTCTATCAGGCCAACGGATCTAGCGTGCCTGGGACCGTCAATGACATCGAAAACGTAATCAATGGTGTCGAGGGTGTGTACGAGGATCCAAGCATCCTCATCACGTACGAGATTACGATTCTCATCGTTCGCACTAATAGTGCTGATCCTTATGGAACCATCACGGGTGCCGGAACCCTGTTGAATACGTTCAATAATGTCTGGAGTACAGCCCCCGAGAGTCAAATCCAGCGCGACGAAGCGCACCTGTTCACGGGCGTCAACATCGACGGTGGCACCATCGGTATCGCGAATCTTTCTGATATTTGTACGTCTAACGCCTATGGACTATCTCAGTCAAGATTTACCAATAACTTCAGTCGTAGAGTTGCCTTGACGGCGCACGAGGCTGGGCATAACTGGTCTGCTTCTCATTGTGATAGCGCAAACCCCTGTCGGATCATGTGTTCAGGTCTTGGCGGTTGCAGTGGACTCAATCCTTTGAGCTTCACCTCCGGGCCGATTAACCAGATCACGAGCTATAGAAATTCACGTACCTGTCTCACCAGCCAACCCCCTGCGCTGGAACTTCCGTTTCTCGATGAGTTTCCGACCAACACCGTTAACTCGACCAACTGGATCTATATTGAGGGAGGCTTTGCCAACGCTAATGCTACCGGCGAGCCGAGTTCACCACTTTCGTTGAATCTCGATCGTGCTGGTAGTGGTGAATACCAGTTTGATGAAATTCGTTCGAATACGATTCTTCTGGGTGGAACAGTTCCAACCTTACAGTTTTATACCAACCACTCCGGCGTTGAATCCGGAGAAGAGCTGGTCGTGTCCTACCTCAATGTCGGGCTCGATTGGACAGAGCTGGATCGTATTGTTTCGAATGGTACAAATCCGAATACATTTACAACCCAAACCTACGTACTTCCCAGCAATGCTCGCCATAATGGATTTCGTTTGAGGTTTTACACCAATACCAACGAAACGAATGATGACTGGTACATCGATGAT
Source organism: Planctomycetota bacterium (assembly GCA_050256555.1). Lineage (GTDB taxonomy): Bacteria > Planctomycetota > UBA8108 > UBA1146 > UBA1146 > UBA1146. Next base: position 3,024 of record JBBWWC010000153.1, read on the forward strand.
GTCTCCATCACAGATGGACCGCCGCCTCAGCAGGAGCCACCGACAATTACTTCACTTGTCCCGGCCAGCGGACCCACTGCTGGAGGAACTTTTGTGACCATCAATGGTACAAACTTTAGTAATGATGTTGTGATCCTGATCGGTGGATCAGTGATGCAAAATCTGAGTTATCTCAGTGCGACTCAGTTGGCCGGCAATGCTCCATCCTCTGGCGTTCCTGGATTGGTTTCCGTCATCGCAAGCCAGAACTCGGGGAGCGATTTACTCGATCCTGGTTTTCTCTATACGGAGGAATACATCATCCACGATAGTACAGAAGGTGCTCCAGGTGGTGTCGCAACAGCCACGGTTAGCGCCGATCATGATACTGTCATCTCGGGCTATTCTTTGGGTATCAATTTCGATCCTTCGCAGCTGAACATCCTTGATGTTACCGAAGCTGGAACCGTGGCGACCAATGCGGATTTCTTTCAGGCTTCGTTGAATAACGATCTTACGCCTGCCGGTGGCTGGTGGACCCTCGGAGTGGTGCTCGATTTTAATGGCAACAACACCGTGCCAGGATCATCACAAACGATTTTGGCTACTGCTGATTATCTCGTTGATCCGGGTGTAACCATCGGCGCTCAGCTCTCAGTCTTGCCGCTCAATGGAGTTGGTAGCCCATCGCCGACAGAGAATTTGTTGGTTGATCCAGCAGGCATTGCGGTTCCACCGTTTCTTGAAGGTGGCCTGATTACCGTTAGCGCGACAGCCTTCTTGCGGGGAGACGGGAATATCGACCAGGACATCAATGTTGCGGATGCCGTGTTCTGCTTGAATTTCCTTTTCAATGGAGTCACTGCGCAGTGCCTGGATGCGATAGATACCAATGACGATGGTGCGACGAATATTGCTGATGCTGTCGCCATCTTGGCCTTCTTGTTTTCAAATGGCCCACCGCCGCCGCCGCCATACCCGAATCCAGGATCTGACCCGACGGCAGACAATCTCGACTGCAATCTTTGATTCGGAAATAGGGAGAGCGAGAGATGCAACGCACTTGCAGATGATTGGTTTTTATCTGTGTGTTGTTTCCCGCGCTCTCCCAAGTTCAGTCAGGCGATGCTGCCATTGCGGAGCCTTCGACCAATTGCGGTCTCGACACATCTGCTGGTTTGCTTAGTTGCGAGGGTTTTTGAGGCTAGGATTTCTCGATCTTTTGCAAGGTAGCCACAAGATCTCCCTGATGTTGTTCCAAAGCTTCGCACAATTGCGCCAGCGAGATACCGACTTGCTGGGCTCTGGCCAGAAGCTGTAAAATCACACGTCTTCCTTCACCCTCAAAGGTTTTTCGCAAAGCTCTCCAGGTTCGATCTTGTTGGGTATTGAGACCCAGGCGCCCCATCGACATCTCGAGCTGATCCACCGCAACGACAACGTTGGAGAGGGGCATGGAGTGAATCGCAGGATCGATCGGAATCGCAGAATTTTCAGAACTACCGGATGTTGATTTCAGCGAGCTCCATGCATCCGTGAGCAAGCTTTCCAGTTTTTCATTGGCGCCACTTTCTGATGCGGTCTGCATCTGCGGATCAACACCTTCGTTGACACATGCTTCATTGATTTCAATTTTGATAACACCGGAGCGGGCCAGCTCAACAGGTCGATGATCAATTGGATCTAGCACCCGTTCGATGATGCCATGGAGTCCACGAGCACCTTCATCGGACTGTTCCGCTTTTGCCGCTATTGCTTTGAGTGAGCCATCATCAAAATGTAGATCGATACCATGGTGAGCCCAAAACTTCTTTTTCTGGACGATGATACTGTTGTCCAACTTTTTGAGAATGTGTACGAAGTCCTTTTCATTGAGTTTGTTGAGTAGAGAAATACTGCCGAATCGAGAAGCTAGTTCTTCGCCAATACCGAGCATGACCAGATCTTTGCGTTCGATAATGTCGTTGAGATCGAGGTCGTTGGTTGGTTTGTCTGTAGCGTCATCATCGTCGGATTCTTCGCTCTGGAATCCAATGCGCTCGTCATCATCGATTCGATTGAGCATGATCTCTGGTAGCTCTGGAAATGAACCACAGCAAATGAACAAGATACCAGAGGTGTCGAGCGTCGTTTCGCCAGAATCTTTCTGCTTCATTACCAGGCCATCCATCATCGCCAGCAAGGCGTCCTGGACTGCAATCCCTGGATCTCCTGGTCCGGAAATGGTACGTCGGCAGCTATCCAGTTGATCGATGAGAATGATTCCCTTTTGCGCGCGATCGAAATCGCCACCCGATCGTTGGATCAATCCGCCGATGATTCGTTCCAGCTCCTCGCCTGCCATGACGGGTTGAACCAGCGATGATGCATCTGCATGAATCCAGGGGACTCCGAGCATTTCAGCTGCAGCCTGTACCAGAAATGATTTTCCTACGCCAGCCGGTCCGATCAGTAACAGGTGTTGGGGAGCTACGGTGTTTTCACCATCAGTATGTTTTGCGATGTAATGATTATAGATGGCAACAGCGAGATCACGCTTGGCCCGCGCTTGACCTGTGATTTCTCCATCTAGATGTGCCTGTATCTCGATGGGATCTGGAAAAGAGGTTCGATTGCTGGTCATTTCAGGTCCTTTCGCTTTGACAACACATCCTAGCGGAGCTGCGGACCTTTGTCAGCGAATCCCCTGTAGTTGATTGCGATGGAAGCTCTTCCCCTGCCTTGAGCTGGGGATCAATATCTTTGCAGTGGAGATTCTGGAAATCCAGGATCGCAAGCCGAGGAAATTAGCTGCACCAGAATCGAGATATTTCGTGACGGATCGATCAGAACAACTGCACTGGGATGCCGAGGAGATGCGTCGCCGTGGTCACGAGGCGATTGATTGGGTGGTTGATTATCTTTCTGGTGTTGAAAATCGGTCGGTAACATCAAGTGTCGCACCAGGAGATATCGCCTCTGCCCTTCCGGCCCATCCTCCTTCGGCTGGTGAATCATTCGATGAAGTTATTGAAGATCTTGATCGTGTCGTGATGCCTGGCATCACGCACTGGCAACACCCGTCCTGGTTTGCCTTTTTTAACTCGAATACTTCGGGGCCTTCGATGATGGCTGACATCATTTCTTCGGGTCTGGCTGTGCAGGGTATGTTGTGGAAAACAAGCCCCGCCTGCACCGAAGTGGAAACTCGCATGATGGACTGGCTTGTCGAAATGCTTGGTTTACCGGCAAGTTTTCTTTCGACTGGAAAAGGCGGCGGTGTGATTCAGGACACCGCTTCCAGTGCCACCCTGTGTGCTCTGGTCGCTGCACGAGAACAGGTTACTGATTTCGGTGTTAATCGTCATGGTGTGCAGCAACCGATGACCGTATACGGATCATCTCAGGCGCACTCATCAGTGGAGAAGGCGGTTCGAATTGCCGGTCTTGGTGGTGATCAATTTCGTCACGTTGATCTTGGGACAAAACCAAAGCGATTTTCCTGCCCAACAAAATGGCCTATCCTCCCAGATACGTGATTGATCGTCCGGCCTGCGAACCGGGATGCAGCAATTGTGTGGCAGCCTGCAAGTATGGTGCAATCGATCTTGATATGAAGATGCAGGAAATAG
>JBBWWC010000154.1:0-1586 GCA_050256555.1 Planctomycetota bacterium
AGGCCCAGAAACGATAGGAAAGCTTCAAACAGCAGGACTCTGGGAATGATCAATGTCAGAGTCACAAGGATGGTCGGGAACAAGTTGGGCAAGACATGGCGCCATAGAATTCGCGTTGGGCGAGTCCCCAAGGCGGTCGCCGCCAGAGCCCATTCTCGTGTGACCAGGGAACGTGTTTCGCCTCTGACGATGCGGGCCATCGGTGTCCAGTAAACGATTCCAAGGATGATGAAAAATAAACCGAGTCCGCCACCGACCGCTTCCCAAGCGGATCCACGGGCAATGCTGGCCAGCAAGATGACAAGAAAAACCAGCGGTATCGAATCGACCAGGTCGACGATTCGCATCATCCAATCATCGCGTCTGGCGGAACCTCCGCCGGCCAGCAGGCCCCAGGAAACTCCGAGCAGCAGTGCGGTTGTGGCGCCAGCCAAGGCACAGGCGAGAGAAACCCGCGAGCCCCACAGGATGCGACTCCAGAGATCTCGTCCCAGTGCATCTGATCCGAGCAGGTAAACGTCATTGGGTGCAGACCATGAACTGGCAGGGGTGGCCGCTTCCGGGGCAGCGATGGGAAGTAATGGTGCCAGGATGGAAGCGAGCAGTACGCAAAGGAGCCACAAGAGTGCCAGTAAGGAGATCGGTGATCGTGTTTGTTGCCAGCGCTTCATCAGGTGGTTTCGCGTAATCGTGGGTCGAGCCAAAGCAACGCGAGATCCGCCACCAGGGTCAGAAGTTGCAGCAGCACTGTGTAGAGAAGTACGGCTCCGAGAACCAGCGGGTAGTCGCGATTGAGCGCACCCTGGATGAAGTGCATACCGATGCCAGGAATCGCAAAAATCTGTTCAACGACAAGGGATCCCGTCAGTAATGCTGCGGCGGTGGGGCCGAGAGTTGAAACCAGTGGAACCAGTGCCGGCCTGAGACAGTGGCGAAACAGAACCGAGAAAGATCCGCGCCCCTTGGCTCGTGCGGTTCTGGCAAACTCTTCAGATTTCATCTCGATCAGGCTACTGCGAATCAATCGAGCGGCCTGTGAGGCTGGGGCCAGCGCCAGGCAGATGACGGGAAGGATCAGCGAGCGGGGTGATTCCCAGCCGGCTGGCGGGATCCAGCCCAGTTCGAACGAGAATGTCAGGACCAGGATTCCGGCGATGACATATAACGGTAACGAGATGCCGATCGAGGCCAACATGACGACGCATTGGTCGATCCAGCTGCCAGTTCGAAGTGCTGCCAGCAAGCCCAGCAGGATTCCGATGGTCGTTCCCAGCACCAGTGCCAGGACACCGATCATGAGAGAAATCGGCAGCCCCGCCGCAAGTATCGTGGCCACGTCATGGTCTGGTTGTCGAAGAGATGGTCCTGGATCCCATCGGGCCCAACCTTGCAATTGATCGAGGTACTGACTCCATAGTGGTGCATCGAGCTGATAGCGCGCTTCAATCGCTTTCTTGACCTCGATAGGGGGCTCGCGTTCAGAATCAAATGGCCCCCCTGGAGCGGCCCGGATGATAAAGAACGAGATGGTGAAAACAGCCCAGATGGTCAGTAGTGCGATGGAAATTCTACGCAACAGAAAGGTG
>JBBWWC010000155.1:0-2298 GCA_050256555.1 Planctomycetota bacterium
CGAGTAAATCGTCATCGAGTTTTCGTCCGAGGCTGAATACAGATGAAAGAGCATCCCGGGTCTTACCCAGCCCTTTTCGAAGCCGCGCAAAAGCTCCCAGTTTTTCTTCATCTTTCGGAGAGTCGTCATCGCTCTTTTTTCCGAAAAGATTACCGAAGACCATTTTCTTGCTCCGCATCCTTCATGAGTTTATCGAGGATCCCGTTGACGAAGGTGGCGGATTTTTCGGTCGAGAACCTTCGAACGATCTCGATGGCCTCATCGATGGCGACTTTCGGAGGGACTTCCTCGATCCAGCGCATTTCGGTTGCTGCAATTCTCAGAACATTTCGATCGATCACGGCCATGCGGGCGATTCGCCAGTTATCACTGGAGGAATCAATCCATTCATCGATCTCGGTTGATCGCTCCCAGTAGGTCGAGAGAATTAACCGGGCATGGGGCCGTGAGTCCGGCTCTGCGTTGAGGCTATCGAGCACTTCTTCGGCGATATCCAGGTCCGCCTCGTGGCGTTGCTGGTCCCACTGATACAAGCATTGAAGAGCCAGTTCTCTTGCTCTTCGTCTAGGGCCCGCATGATTAGCCATTAGAACCCCCGCATTTTTTTAAGTAGATTCGCCATCTCGATGGCAGCCTCAGCGCAATCTCTTCCTTTGTTACCACGATCACCACCGCTTCTTGCCAACGCTTGAGCGCGATCGTCGGTAGTGAGGATCCCAAAGATAATCGGCGTTGGGGGAGTAGCGTCAAGATGATTGCCACCTGTTTGTAGCTTCATTAACGCCTCGGCACAGGGGCCGGCTACGAAATCAAAGTGAGGAGTCTCTCCTCGAATCACGCATCCGAGCGTGACGATTGCGTCATAATCCCGGGGCCTTCTGGAGGTCATCTCTTGTGCGATGATAGGGATTTCATAAGCACCCGGAACTTCAGCCACGTCAATGTCCTCGGGCAGGGTGCCTAGCTCCGCTAATTTGTCGAGTGCTCCTTCGAGCAATCTTTGGCAAGGCGCTCCGCTGAAGCGAGACATGATGATCCCGATCTTCAGACCTTTTCCATCGAGAGATCCTTGATAACTTGTGCTCACGTGGTCTTTCCCATCATTATTCTTCTTCGCCCTTACGGCCGCCAAAGAAGAAGAATGCAATTCCGATGACAACAACAGCGATCAAACCTAGTTCCTGTGGAGATAGAAATAGAGCGTTCAAATCCTGGCTCCCACCTGAAATCGGAATGTGGTTTAGTTGTCAGAATCTTTGTTACCGCCGAGAGTAAACAAGAGGAATACGAGAATGACAACAGGAACGATGACAATGACAGCAACCCAAGAAAATCCCAATGTGTTACTCCCACTCGATGGTAGAGGGTGGCTTGCTAGAGATGTCCAGGACTACACGATTGATTCCTTGAACTTCATTACAGATTCGGTTGGAGATTCTGGCAAGGATCTCCTGCGGAGGAAGCATCCAGTTGGCAGTCATTCCATCGGTAGATTCAACGATTCTGAGAGCGGCAGTGCAATCATAGGTTCTTTGATCGCCCTGGACGCCGACCGATCGAACCGGCAGTAGTACTGCGAATCCCTGCCACACATCACGGAATCGACTCCATTCCTTCAGCTCTTCCTGAACGATGGCATCTGCAGACCGCAGGATCTCGAGTCTTTCTCTGGTCACCTCGCCGACAATTCGGATTCCCAGACCGGGTCCAGGGAATGGTTGGCGCTGAACAATCTCATCGGGGAGGCCGACTTCTTTGCCGATGACCCGCGCCTCATCCTTGAACAGGAAGCGCAGCGGTTCGATCAGTTCAAAATCGAGATCGTCTGGCAATCCGCCAACGTTATGGTGACTCTTGATGGTCGCTGATGGTCCCTCGAAAGGGCTCACGCTTTCTATGACATCCGGGTACAGAGTTCCCTGAGCAAGAAATCTTGCGTCCTTGAATTGTTTGGCTGCTTCACGGAATTCTTCGATGAACTGGTGTCCGATTTTTTTCCGCTTTTCTTCCGGATCGGTGATGCCATCGAGCCGTTCCAGGAATCGATCTGTTGCATCGATAAACCGGAAGTCGAGTCCGAACTGTTTGCCGAATACTTCGCAGACCTGTTCAGCTTCGCCCTGACGTAGCACACCGTTGTCGATGAAAAAGCAGGTAAGTTGATCGCCGATGGCCTTGTGGATGAGCATTGCTACTACAGAGGAGTCGACTCCGCCGGAAAGCGCACAGACCACCTTGTCGGTGCCGACCTTTTCGCGAATATCTTGAACCGCCCTGGAGACATAATCCTGAATCTCC
>JBBWWC010000156.1:0-4079 GCA_050256555.1 Planctomycetota bacterium
GATTTTACTCCGGATGGAAAGATGTGGATTGCGGCATGGGGGGGAGGCTGGGTTTCAACTGATCGCGGTCGTTTGATCGAGGTCTGGCATCCTGAGAGCCAGAAGTTGGACCAGCAACATCAAGTGGCCCATTGGCTGACCACCGATCTGAATGCTTTGTCGATTTCACAACTGACTCCACTTTTGGGCCATCTTGATCGAAGAGTCAGGCAAAGGGTTCAGTTTCACCTGGCGGCTGGGAATCAAGAAGCCGTGACGGCATTGTTGGATGTGGCCGCCAGCGGAGTGAATGTACAGGCTCGTTTGCATGGCATCTGGGGTGTTGGCCAGTGGGCCAGAAGTGGCGAAGATCGATCAACAGTACTCAGCGCATTGTCTGGTCTGTCAAAAGATGATGAGGAAGAAGTTCGAGTTCAAGTAGCTCGTGTGCTTGGCGATACATTTCACGTGCCGTCGAGTTCGGAACTTGTGCGATTGCTCGATGATCCTTCTGCTCGCGTGAAGTTCCATGCTGCTCTTGCCCTCGGAAGAATCGGAGTTCGTGATTCGACCGATCGCTTGCTTGAAATGGCCCGAGACGATGGTCCGAAGGATCCTCTGTTACGGCATGCCGCAGTGATGGGGTTGGCTGGCGTAGCGACCGTTGAAGATCTGATGAACCATGCGATTTCTGGAGATCGAGAAGTTCGTCTGGCGGTCTTATTGGCATTGCGAAAAAAGCACCACGCAGGATTTTTGTTTGCGCATCCAGGAGGAGACGTGCCACGGCGATCTCCCGGTATTCATCCGATTATTTCGTTATTTTTAGCCGATGAGGATGCGCAGATTGCCACCGAAGCGGCACGAGCCATCCACGATTTAAATGTAGTTTCGGCTTTGCCGACGCTGGCGAATCGGGTCTTGATACATGCGGAAGATGATCCTGGGGCTCTCGAATCGATGGGGGATCATCGTCTGCCATATCTGCGAAGAGTGATCGATGCTGCCCTGCGTCATGGTGATGAAAAACATGCTGCCGCATTGGTTCAGATTGCCAGCCGTGAAGACATTCCTGTTCTGGCCAGGAAACTGGCGATCGATGCCGTGGCGGATTGGGCCGAGCCGGGAGCACGGGATCTCGTGAGGGGCACGATCCGTCCTTACGGCGGCTCCCGGCGAGATATGGAAGCGCTGCGACAGGCGATAGAAGATCCCTTGCTGGTGCTTCTTGCAAAGGGCGACGAGTTGGCTGGCAATGCCCAAAGAGCTGCCAGCATCCATGCGGTAGACCTTCCTCTTTCGATCAACGAGCAGATTCTGCAAGACGAATCACAGCAGTTCAAATTCCGCATTCAGGCGCTGGGTCAGATCGTTCAGAATCATCCTGAAAGAAGCAACTGGGCACGTGATCAAGCTCGATCTTCCGGTATTGCTCCGCTTATTGTTGAGGCCGAGCGTGTAGAAGTCGATGAGGCCGATCGTCTTTCTGCTCTGGAGAAGCTTGCTGATGGTGATGGTGAGCTTGCGTTGCGGCAACTGGCGATTCGCGCCATCGGTGAAGAGGGAGTTGCTCAAGATCGATCGATATCTCTTCTTACGTCTTGGCTGGATGAATTGGAGAAGGCCGAGCTCGAACCTGAATTGCATCTAGATGTTTTGTTGGCGGCAGGAATGAGTTCTTCGGCGAATCTTAGCTCTCGTGCGACCCGGCTCCTCGAGGGAGAGGATGAAGATCGCTGGGTCAATTATCGCTGGGCATTAGCGGGTGGTGACCAAAATCGCGGAAGAGAGATCTTCATCGATCATCCGGTGGCTCAGTGTCAAAGATGTCATACACGCCAAGGTCGCGGGGGAGTGGCCGGTCCGTCTCTGGATGACCTGAAAGACAGAAGATCGAAGCAAGAGATGTTGCAGAGCTTGGTCGATCCCTCAGCTGTGATTACTGCGGGATATGAAACGGATAACAAAATTTCTGCAATGCCAGAAGTTCACTGGATACTCTCGCCGGATGAAATTCGCGACCTGTTTGAGTTTGTAAGCAGTAAGAGTGATTGACAAACGGAGCCCTTGACGATTACATCGATGAACCGTTATGAATGTGTTCGGGGCAGAGGGTTCTCTAAATCCCTTTCTTGAAATCTTTTAATGGTCCTGTTTGTGAGAGCGGCCATGGTTCGATCGTGGGCCAAGGCCTGGTTAGCTCCTCACTCCTCACTCCTTTCCGGATGGGTCGGGGTTTACGGAGCCGTGGTCGTCCTCATAGATAGTTAATCCACAGCTATATACTCACATCAGTCACATCAGTCATGATCCTCCCCTCTTGGCATGGACCGATAACTCGATATACTCGATGGAGCTTGGGCTCTGGTTTTGAGTACGAAAAAAGTCGGTTGTTTTTTGCTGCGGTCCTATTCGTTTGGGATCCATTTCAGTGCTGGCTTTGATTCTTTCTCTGGATCCTAGGCTTTTTGGAGTTTTCGACCTTATTTCGTTGAGGTTGGTGTGAACTCCAAGGAGGTGGACTGGTTAGTGCTCGGCAGCTCCCGCTCTGAGTTACTTTTCCTTTTCCTTCTCCAGTGTTGAATGCGAACCAGCTTTTGGGTCGCAATCTTCATGGGCTCAAAATTTTGAATAATGTAGAAGACATGTCGGATCTTGTTTGGTCCGAAATAGAGCCGTTGCTTCGTACGTTTCTGTTAAAGAACGTTTTCAGAGCGGGGTTCTATTAGAGGTGTGTCTTAGTAAAAAACATGGGGTGTGTTAAGGACATCATTGTTTGATGTCCAGGAGTGACAGCGAAAGGAACGATGCAAATGCTTCGTAAATTCATGACAGGCTTTGTAGTGCTGGCCGTATTCCTGACGGCAACGGCCACTGTGGATGCTGGTGGATCAGATTATTTGTTTTCCATTGGTGACGCCTCTGGTAGTGCCGGTGATTCATTCACTACTGCTGCAACGATGGACAATAACGGTGGCGAGGTTCAAGGATGGTCATTTGGCGTTTGCCATGATGAGACTGCTTTGACGATTACCGATGCGGTAAGTGGTGCAGATACACAGACGGTGCAAAACGGAGCCCCTGCGGGCTTCGAGCAGATCTCGACCTTCGCTAATGGAGCGACTCAGGGCGTTGTTATCTGTTTTACCGGGTGTGCTGTTATTGCTCCCGGAACGGCCAACTTCGAAATGCTGACGATGGATTACGATATCATTGGCGCTTCTTCTACGGACATTTGCTTCTGTGATACTCTCGGTAGCCCAGCGGTCTCGACTGTTGCCGTGGTCGCTGGAGCGAGTATTCCTCCTGCCACTACCTGTGGACAGGTTTCCATCATTAACCCGAACCAGTTGATCGCTTCTTCCGGAACTGCAGTTCTCGGTGAGGCCGCAGCAACCACGCTGAGTCTGAATAATGTCACCATGGGGGCGGTCGATGCGGTCCAGATGAACATTACCTACGATGACACGATTTTGACCAGCACGGGTGTTACACCATTGTTCGCCTATGATTTCTTTGCCGTGCAAGCTGGTGGTACTAGCGGTGAGATCGTTATGGGTGCGGTTGCTGATACTACTCCTCCGCTCGATAATCAAATCCCGGCGGGTGCCCAGACCGATCTTGCGAGTCTCGAATGGACTGCTTCTGCCGAAGGCTCCAGTGCCATTGCATGGGTCGACGGACTCGGAAATCCGGCTCAGGACAACGCAGTTGTTACTGGCCAGACCACTCCTGAGCAGCCGACACTTGTAGACGGCTCCATGGCTGTCGTGAACTACAACAGCTTCCTTCGCGGAGACTGCAATAGTGATGACAACGTCAACATCGCCGATGGAATTTACGGGATCAACTGGCTCTTCCAGGGTGGACCTGAACCGACTTGTGATGACGCTTGCGATACCAATGACGACGGCACTCTTGATGCTGCCGACATGATCTACATCTTCAACTATCGTTTCCTTGACGGTCCGATGCCTAGTGCACCGTTCCCGAGCAGCGATCTGGACCCAACCGCAGGCGATGGCCTTGGTTGTAATGGAGATGCTGACGACATTTAGAGTCTAGATCTGATCTAGATTTCGAAGAGCTCCTCGATCATT
>JBBWWC010000157.1:0-27750 GCA_050256555.1 Planctomycetota bacterium
GGCGTTGCCACCACAGACAAGGCAGCAAAAACGACAACAACAGCAATAGTGGAGCCACCAGAGATCCACCAAGAATCGCCAATAGATCGAGCTGTTCAAACCATCCGGGTTTCGAGGAAGGCTCCTGAGAGTCCCCAAAACTACTCGAAAGGACCTGCATTCCGCCGGCTACCCAACGTCGTTGCTGCGTTCTCAGAGCTCCGAAATTATCCGGTAAATCAGCGGGACAAACGATGTCATCGAGATAGCAAAATTTCCAACCTCGCCGCCAGGCGCGTAAAGAAAGCTCCATATCCTCAACAACGGTATCGCCACTCCACCCTCCACAATCATCGATGGTAGATCGTCGCCAGATTCCAGCCGTTCCATTGAAGTTGAAAAATCTACCCGCTGCCGAACGGGCCCTGTGCTCGAGTCGGAAATGACCATCGAGAAGACGTGCCTGCGCTCGCGTCAATAATGAAAAATCTCGGTTACGATGTCCCCAACGAGTCTGAACCATCCCTACGTTGGAACGATCAAAAGCACCGATCGTTCGACGCAGAAAATCAAACGGGACCGTGAAGTCCGCATCGAAAACAGCAACGAATTGTGCCGAGCTATGAAGCAAACCCGCAGCCAGTGCACCCGCTTTGAATCCAGTTCGTTCACGACGTTGAAGATGAAGAATATCGAAACCTAGTCGACGACTCTCGGCAACCCCCGCAGCGATGAGTTGATCCGAATCGTCATCGCTGTCATCGAGAACCTGAATCTCCAGCTGTCGGGAAGGCCAGTCGAGATGATGTAGGCTCTTCAGACATCTCAAGGCGGCCTTCGCATCACAATAGACGGGAATCTGGATCAACACTCGCGGCAATCGCTCCCCATCGACGACAAGGGGAGGCAATGGTTGCTTGGAATACGATCGAGCTTCGATCAAGAGTATGATCCGGTGAATACCAAACAGTGAGATCAGCGCAACGATGAGCAGGTGAAGTAGTTCAAAAAACACCGCTAATTATCCGTACTGAAGCTCAAGAAACAGCGGCTCAAGAAGCGGTGCCCCGGTGCCGCCGTAACCTCTTTTATCAAGCCATCTCTGGTTGAATCCGAGAGAACGAGCCAGTGCATCGAGACGTCGTCGCCAATCGCCCCCCTGCTGAGTCGATAGTTCCTGAGCATCGATCTCAATAACAACGCGGGCTTCACTACAACGAGCTCGATAGATCAAGAAGCCTTGTCGTGAAAGAAACAATTCCAGAACTTCCACCTTCTCCAGCAATTCAGAGTCAACTTCCGTTCCGACCGGCACACGACTCGCCAGGCAAGGTCTTGCAGGACGATCCCAGCTGGGCAGCTGGCGTTGTAATGCCAGGGCTCGGACCTGGGTCTTGTCGATCCCGAAGATGCGTAGAGGACTTTCCACTCCACGTTCACCGGAAGCTTTCATACCCGGACGGTCACCAGCAACATCAGAGGCCTGCGCTCCATCCAGAATGGTGTGTTGCTGCAATTCTTCGACGGAAAGAATCGTGTCGTAAAGCTCAGATTTGCAGTGGTAACAGCGGTCGCCAGCATTGGCGCGGTATCCGGCACGCGAGAGTTCATTGGTGGTAATTTCAAGATGACGGATTCCGACCGCAACAGCCGACTGCTGGGCTGCCCGACGCTCCTCCAACGATAAACTGGGAGAAATACCCGTCACGGCCACGGCATCCGAATCGAGAAACTGGAAGGCCAACGAAGCCATCACCGCAGAATCCACGCCACCAGAAAGAGCCACCACCACTGGACGATGGTCCTGAAGCCACTTCCCCAGGGCCTCGATCACCTCGGTGGAAGGAAGAGCAGAATCGGGGGAGGTTTCTTTCGAAGCCCCCCCCGACCCGCTCGGTCGACTAGATGTCGTAGTAAAGTGCAAACTCATAGGGATGAGGACGAAGCCGCAATTCGTCCACTTCCTTCTCCCGCTTGTAGTCAATCCACGTTCGAATCGCATCCATGGAGAAGACGTCACCGGCCAGAAGGAACTCATGGTCCTCTTCCAGTGCAGCGAGAGCTTCTTCCAGAGAAGCCGGCGTGGACGGTACATCCGCCAGCTGTTCGGCCGGCAAATCATAGAGATCTTTATCGAACGGAGCTCCCGGATCGATCTTGTTCTTGATCCCGTCCACTGCGGCCATCATCAGAGCAGAGAATGCCAGATATGGGTTACAGGAAGGATCGGGACAGCGGAATTCGAAGCGCCTTGCACTGTCACTCGCGACCGACACCGGAATCCGTACTGCAGCAGATCTATTTCTCGACGAGTACGCCAAGCGGGTCGGAGCCTCAAATCCTGGAACCAATCGCTTGAAAGAATTGGTGGTGGGATTGGTCAAAGCAACCAGTGCGGGTGCATGGTGCAAAATTCCACCGATGGCATGAATCGCCATCTCGCTCATTCCCGCATAACCGTCTCCGGCGAACTGGTTGACCCCGTTCTTCCAGATCGACAGGTGAACGTGCATACCACTACCGTTGTCATTCCACACCGGTTTCGGCATGAAGGTCACTGTCTTGCCATGCTGCAATGCAGTGTTCTTGACGATGTACTTGTAGCTCATCAACTGATCCGCAGCATTCTTGAGCGTTGTGTACTTGATGTCGATCTCGGCCTGTCCTGCGGTCGCCACTTCGTGATGCTGGCATTCGATTTCGATACCACAATTCATCAGATTACGCATCATCTCGTTGCGCAAATCATGGTGCTTATCCGTCGGAGGAACAGGGAAGTAACCTTCCTTGTAGCGTGGCTTGTAACCCAGATTGGGTCCTTCGTCACGACCGGTATTCCAGCGACCCTCGATGCTATCGACAAAGTAGAAACCAGAATGCTCGTTCTGATCAAAACGGATGTCATCAAAGATAAAGAACTCTGCCTCCGGGCCACAGTAACAATCGTCACCGATCCCGGAGTTGCGAAGGAACTCTTCCGCTTTGCGAGCAATGTTTCGAGGATCCCGTGAATAGGGCTCATGGGTGATCGGATCTTTAACATCGCAGATCAGAACCAGAGTCTTCATCTTTGGAAAGGGATCAATCCATGCTGTAGAAGGATCGGGAACGATCAGCATGTCGCTTTCCTGGATCCCCTTCCAACCACGCATGCTAGAGCCATCGAATCCCAACCCATCGGTAAACATCGCCTCTTCCAGCCCAGAGGCTGGAATCGTGAAATGTTGCCAGAGCCCAGGGAAATCCATAAAACGGAAATCCACCACTTCGATCCCTTGATTACGGACCATTTCTAAGACCTCATTGACGGTCACGTCCACTCCCTCCATCAGCTCAACTGATCAAGCCGATTTGCCTGGCTAGGTTTCCCTGCTCTTGCCCCTGATCCCAATATTCTTGAAATAAACTCATGTGCAAAACTACGTTTTCATCAAATCGCTTCCGGACCTGTCTCGCCCGTTCTAATCCTCAAAGCATCCGAAAGAGATCCGATGTGACAGAACAGTTCGTGACCTTCTTCTTTCAAACCTTCCAGGACCTGCTTGGTCGGTGGTAAGAAATCTCCATTCACGGCGACTTCCACTCGTAGTGCATGGTCACCCGTCGGTCCTACCGATTCCGTGGTCAACACTTCTACTTCCGCCACCGTAAACCGAACGATCCCTTGCTCTGCAAACCTCTCCTTGAGGAGATCCAGCAAAGCAGGTCGAATGATGACAACAACCCAGTACAAGATGTATGCCTCACTCTTCTCCCGGTCGCCGGGTCAGGAGCAACTCCACACCCTCTTCCACAGGAAGCCCATCGTGAACGATGCGATAGACCGTCTCCGCAATGGGCAACTCTATATTCCGACTCAGCAAAAGTTCATGCACTGCTTGACAGGTCGGAACACCCTCAGCCACCTGCTCCATCGAACCGAGTACCGCACCGACCTTTTCGCCAGAACCCAAACGGAAACCTACAGTACGATTTCGCGAATGCGCACTGAAACAAGTCGCAACAAGATCACCAATCCCGGCAAGCCCCGCAAAGGTCTCACGCGCTCCACCGAGGACCGAACCCAATCGAGTGATCTCTGCAGTTCCCCGTGTCACTAAAGCAGCCACCGTGTTGTCACCGAATCCACGACCGATTGCAATGCCACACCCAAGAGCCACTACATTTTTCAAGGCCCCTGCCCATTCGACCCCAATCCGATCAGGACTTCTGTAAATACGGAAAAATGCCGTCCCGAGAGCCTCCTGGATCAAGCGGGTCTGTTGCTCATAGGGGTGGGCAATGACCAGAGCTGTCGGCAAATCCTGCAACACTTCTTCTGCATGACTCGGACCGGAAATCACGGCGGGCTCTTCGCTTACGCCGCATTGTTTGAGAATTTCGCTGGGCAGAAGCATCGACTCTCGCTCCAGCCCCTTGGAGGCGGAAACCCAGTGAACATCCCGTGGTACATCGGCGCCGGGCCCTTCCATGTAACTTCTCAACATCTGGGTTGGTACCGCACAAATCACCAAATCGGCGGCTGGCGGATCGTCCACCCCGGCCACAGAAACATTGAATCCTGTCCCCAGAGAAAGCCCCGGGATCAAGCCATGTACACCTCTGGCGAGCTCTTCTGCTCGTTCTGCTCGGCGGCAATGGATCGTCACCTCGGCCCCCGCCTGACGCGCGACATGCCCCAGCGCAGTTCCCCAGGTGCCTGATCCGACGATCAACACTCTCATCGTGGACTCTCTTCCCGGCAGCCCTGACGGTATTCCACAATATTGGATCGATGACGAACAATCACTAAACAGGAAAGCGCCAGCAGAATCCCACCCAGCACCCGATCAGAGGCTTCATCTCCGGTCGCCGTCCGCAAAAATCTGTGGAAAACTTCAACGCCGAACAGTAATGAGGCTGAAATCAAAACACCCATCACTGCAGCTCCGACGGAAGCCATCCCGACACTTCCAATGATGAACCGTACAAACAACCATGTCGCCAGCATCGACAGAGCAATCAAAGGCTCCAGCGCCAGCAAAGCACCGCCGGTGGTCGCCACACCTTTACCACCACGACCGAGTAAAAATGGCGAGAAACAATGCCCCAAGACTGCCATCGCACCGACCAACAGCGACTGGATGTCATTCAACCCTAACTGCTGAGCTACAAGAACCGGTAAAGCGCCCTTGATCACATCGAGGACCAGACCCAGAGCTCCGTATCCTTTTCCAACGACCCGGCTCAAATTGGTCGCTCCTGGATTACCACTTCCAACCGTCAAAAGATCAATCCCACGAGTTCGTGCGATACACCAGGTGAAGGGGATCGACCCGGAAAGAAATGCAGCTATCAGCATCCAGTTGGCGGTTGCAGTGAAGAGATCGAGGCTGCTCGGTAGAGAAACCGATACCGCAGAGAAGAAAAATACCGGGGGAACCCCACCCGGTACTAGCAGGTCCACAGCGAGTTCGCCGGGTCCAACCATCGAATACTTCCCACCTTCCCGTGGGTCACCAGCGTGGGAAAGTCCACCCGGCCAAGGAGGCAGTACACAACCGGAATCAGGAGGGCGCAACCCCACCGTAATCGCATTCCACATCTTTCCTGGTCGCTGGAGCAAAGCGCTCCTCTGTCGTAGGCTCCAGCAAAGGAGGAACAGTCCGTTGAGCCGATATGACCGTCAACAGAAGATCCACGGCGGCAAGCCACTCGACGAACGTTGGCGAAAATTACGAATCCTACTCGTCGGCTGCGGCGGGGTGGGTACTCCACTGGCGCAGTCACTGGTTCGTAGTGGGATCGGGACTCTGACCATCCTCGACGGAGATCGGGTCCGCCAAACCGATCTACACCGCCAAACTCTCTATCTTGAAGAAGATGCCCGCCTCGGTGTCGCGAAGGCAACTGCCGCCGGTCACGCTCTTCAACTGATCGGCGGACGAACCCGCATTGAGACCGTCCCCGAAATGCTCACTCCGGCCAATGCGGTCTCCTTGTTTCAACGTCACGATATCGTCCTCGATGCTACCGATCACATCCCGGCTCGATTACTGATCGATAAAACGGCACTGGCCACCGGTACTGGCTGGATCCATGCAGCGGCCATCGCTGACCGCTGGGTAGCCGCCTCTTTTGTTCCACCTGGAAGTCCTTGCTACCACTGCTGGGTGCCGGAATCACCAACAGCAGGTTCGATCGGAACCTGTGAAACGGAGGGGATTCTTCCCGTTGCCTGCCTGGCAGCTGCCACTGCGGTACTAAGATTGCTCACGTCCTGGCTGCGATCCTCGGCAGAACCAGATGCAACACCCGGCGTCGATTTTGAAAACAAACGGATCATCATCCGAGGCTCCATCGATGACGGAGAAACCACCGTCCAGTTGCCGCAGGATCCCCACTGCTGGCACTGTTCAGAAAATTCCGAGGACTCTCCTCAGAACACGATGCCTGATCGAACTCATCTACGAAAACTATGCGGAGCCGGTGCGGTAGAAGCATGGCTCGATCTCGGTCTCGATGAGATTGATCAACGACTACAACAACTCGAAAATAAAATCGAAATCAGTAGAGGATCTTTCTCAATACGTGCTGCAGACCAGAGTGGTTCTCTGATCTGCTATCACGATGGTCGAGCTTTGATTGTTGGAAATCATGGCGCAGAACTGGCCAACGCTAGACGGCTACTCGAGAACTGGCTCGGAGAAGACGCCCTGGCACGATTCTGACCCTGGTAGGCCCGGCAATAAAAACGGGCATACCTCATGCCGACAAGGCCTGAAAAGAATCACCACTCTCCAGATTGAAATCAGTTCACTTTAACTGGGTGCGAGACGCAGCTTCCGACGTTCATCCCCGATGAGATGAAAGAGTCGCTCACGATCTTGCTCATGCTGCAGCTGCGATTGAAAGACTTCTTCTCGTGCGGTCTTGAGCATCCGATGAAGTCTTTCGGTGCGATCCAGACGCTCTTCCACCAGCTGAAGAACATTCTGGAACTTGTTCTGCCGGAACACATCGTCAAAGAGACGGTTATAGAAGGGCAACAACAAAGGAGCAAAATCCTGCGGATTGAGAAACTTGTAATCATCTTCGTTGAGACAGATTAACTCGCCAAGGGCAATCTTCAGATTACGCTCGGCGAACTTCATCATTTCACGGATCCGCCCAACCGTCGAATGCTTGAGAAGGTCGACAAGATATCCATTGTCGAGCCAGTCCTGGACGGAGAAATGACTCCGGGCACTGAGCACAAAGTTTCGGGCAGAGGCCAGATAGTCCGTGGCGCGTGAAACGCAGAAAAGAGCATCGTCGAGGTTGGTCAGATCTTCGGTCAACACATTCCACCGAGTCTCGGTCTCCTCAAAGTTATCCGAGATCGCCAATACAGGCTCGTCTCCACTGAGATCAAAACTGCCCAGTGCGCTGACCCGCTCCGACTGAAGCCCCTGAATCTTGTCATGGAAAACGCGGAATGTCGCCAGCTTATCTGCAGTGTCTTTGATGTTGAGTTCGAGATCCTCTAGTTCTCCAAGGATCTCAGGACGCATCCCTATGGCGAGGAAAGAATAACGGAATGGATCCAGATCAAGAGTCTGATCTTCTTCCGCAATCGCCAGCGCCATCTCAGAGAAACGCATTCCACAAAGGCCATCCCCTGGACCAGAATCCTGCTCGGGGTATTGGTCCAGCACTGCGATTAATTGATCGCGATGGACACGAAGGAAATGAACACGGGTCGCAAGACGTTGTTCCTTCTCGAGCTTGATCTGGCAATACCCCAGCTCCTTCTCGATTTTCTCCAGACGGCGAATAAGGGACAGGTCTTTGCGCATCGGTGTTCCTTCCCGAGCTCTTCTCTGGGGATGAAAAAGAAAAGCTAATTCCAACCGAGATTGGAGAACGTATACGTAAAAAAGCATCACGTAAACACGTTTGACGCGGGAGGCCCCCCCTCTCCACGTCAGTCAGGTTGGTCTCGAAATCCCGGCATAACCACTCGAATAAACAGTCTTGGGACTTGCAAAGCACAACCCGTCCAACCAAGATCAGATCGTACCACAAACCACATCCAAATTGCACGGGTCCAGTTTGATGAGTTCTCCATATGTCAGGAAAGAGAGACCCCGATGATTTTCTGGCTTCTTACCTTCCTGCCCCTCCTCCATTCTCCGACGATCGATACCCCTCCCGATCCACCGTCGCAAGATTCCCAAAAAGTTCCTTTACCCTACTCCAGCGAAGAACGTCACGAATGGGAGTGGACCCAGGAGGGGATTCCCGTGGGCAAAACAACCGTTCTGCTGATCGCTCCTGAACCGGAACAAGACCATTGGGGCCTCGATGCTCGATTACGCTGGAGCCGTCAGGGCCGCTCCCTTGATCTACGGCAACGAACAGATTTCAGTCCCGATTCGCTGGAGCCGATCCGTACCCGTAAAGAAGGCCGGATTAGCGCACTCGGAGTCGGCGACCGACGACTGGTTGTGGCCACTGAAATTAGTAACCACGAGGCCAGGATCGTCGTTCAAAGTCCCGATGAAGGAACCCAAATCGATCGCAGGTTACCTTTTCCCGCTGGTAGCGTTGTGCTGGAGAACCAGAGCTTTGAACACTGGATACTGATCGCAGCACAACTGGCACGTAAAAAGAAAGCCGCCTCACCCGGGTCACACATTTTTTCGGCCCTGATTCCATCGGAATACCGGACATTGAAACTGGAACTGACTTTCGATCGACAAGAAAAAAGCGGTTCTCAGACACTTCTACGCTGGAACGTCAAATCTACCGACTTCAGTGCCAAGATCTGGATCAGTCCGGAAGGGACGCTAGAACGTTACCAGCAGGATTCGGTCCAGATCCGCCGGATCGTTTCGAAAAAGTAAAGTAGCGGGACTTTTCTTCCAAACCGTGGGCAGATCGCAGCGCACCCCCCCACGACCTGTATGCAGAAGCACTCCACCTCTACCTCGTGACCCTCTCGGAAATCGCAGTGACGAAGTTGCGAATCTTGCTCAAAGTCTGGGTTCTCTCGGTCGCAGGATCCCAATCGAAATCTGCTACAAAATCATGAACATGGCGTGGTTTACCGAGCTTCTTGTAGACCACGGTGCTCTCGAGCCGCGCATACTTGCTCAGCGTCTGGAACAGAAGCCCGATATTTTTGGCCGCTCCGGGGTATCGATCTGGCCATGGAACGGCCGTCGGATCGGCCCACTCCTGCCAACGCTGTGGAAATTCCTCATCGAGCAGCCTCCGCCACAATTTGAAGTCGAAAGCTCGACCTCGACCCAGCCGATCCACCAGTGAAAACAAAGGATGATCGATCATCCGATCGACCCGATCATCGTCTTTCATGACCGTTGAGCGTTTTCCACGAGCCTTGGCTCCCGCCATCAATAGCAGGTCTCGACAAGTTTCGACTTCCATCATCGCCTGCGAATACCAGCGGGCAATTTGATCGGACTGGCGCTGGGCTTCCTCCGGGTCATCGACACCACAAACACCAGTCCAGACCCAATCCTGCCCCGCTGATACCGGGGGCCGGATTTCCGCCACCTTCTCGGCCACGATCGGTGTCGCTGCACTGACTCGCCACTCGAATCGTAAAGTCAACAGCGTGGCAAACCAATCGCGTGAGATCAGCAAGCGGTCCCACCAGATCTGCGGACCTACGGTGGTCAAAATCCCACCGTCCAGCACGTTCTCATGATCGAGGAGCTGAACGACCAGGCGCGCACCGGGCGGCAATCGAGTCTCCCCCGAGATCATCAGGTGTGCCGGTAACTGTGGGTCTTCATGACGCGCAAGAATCACCCACGGGATCTGCACAGGAGCGGATTCGGAAACTTCTTGAAAAGTACAATCAACAACCCACTGCCCCGGGACAAAGTTGATCGGCTCCAGTGAACCCGAACCGGTTCGCCATTGCAGTCCTGCGCCGGAGATCTTGAGCACTCCATCCGATCCCACGACCAGTGGCCCCTGACTTCCTTCTAGTGGTAATGCGGTTCCCTCCGGCATCAAATCGCCATTGGCTGCCAGAGCACGGATCTGTAACTGCAGCGGCTTTTCGATCCCGGTCGCCGTCGAACTGGAATCGATCGGCGCAGAAGTCTGAGTGGGTTCTCTGCCAGGTTCTCTACCGGGTTCTCTACCGGGTTCTCTGCCGGGTTCTCTGACTATCGGTAAAGAAGTGCTCTGTTTTTCGCCAGTCTTCACTTTTTTGATCACCGTCGGAGCCAGGTCCGGTTCGAACAGACTCCAGCCGATCCAGGGCAACAACAAGATGGCAAACCACAGCCAGCGATCGATAGGTTTCAGGCTCATCAACGACCCTCCCCTTCAACTCCGGTGCCGGCTTCATCTTCATTCAGCTCGATCAAGAACCTTTGGCAAAAGCGAACCAGATCCGGGCCCTCATTGGGAGTCCATCGGAAAACCCAACCCTTCGAGCCCCATCGAGCAAGCCTGAAACCATCGTCTTCCTGATCACCAAAGTAAATCGTGACCAACGGCTCGTCTCCCAGTACCGGGAAGAGCTCTGCTTTCAGGGAAAAGTTGTCGCGATCAGGAGCTGTGGGCCCATCCGGAATCCACTGTGCAGCCAATAAGGTCGAAAATCTTTGTGCCATCAGACGTACATCTGGTTGCGGAATCATCACTTCCGGAGCCCCAGCGCATCGCCAGGTACTCTGAGGCTTGGCCAGCAATGCCTCTCGTCCACTCCCATCGGTAATCCGAAAACGCAACAGCTCGGAGCTATTGAGAACCGTGACTCGACGATCACGAAGGGAAAATGGCGCTTGCAGGAGCTCGTCTAGTTGCGAAAGCGTTACGATCGCAAAGGACGGACTTCGTAGATTCCATACATAATAGTCGCCGGGCTGATCAGCGACTGCTGATCCAACGACGACCCGCTCCTCTTCTCCCTGAGCTGAGGTCAACTGTAACTCTAGCTGCGGCACATCAAAGCCCCAGCGCTGTAGCTCCGATCGATCCCCCATGAAACGAGTCGAGACGCGAAGATCTCGAAGCTCGGCCAAGAGATCCTCGATCCGCGACGCTTCTGCAGCCACCGGCTGGGGCGACCCCGCCCAGTCGATCCGCCAGCCACCAGCGGGATTCTGTTCGACCTCGACAGATCCATACTTCCCGCGCGAAATCTGCAGCAGTTTCGTCTTGGGATCATCGAGTCGAAACAAAAACGGACTCAGCAGTCGGGCCGGCGCAAAAGAAAGCAGTTCCTCGGCGACCACTCCGGCAGCCACCAGTGGAGATCCCCGCCCAGAAGCGCGAACCGCCACGGTATTCTGGAGAATATTCCCGCGATATTCGATCGGCTTTTGGTTGCCGATCGAGACCGTCTTCAGATCTCCATCTCGCGACTCCAATTGCAATATTGCCCGAGGGGTAACCAACCCGAGTGTCGCATCGGAATCTGCGTCTGGACCAACGTCGAGATATCCCACCGCTGCCCAGTGGGCGATTCGTTGCAGCCAGTCTTCCACGGCAAGCGCATCTGCATCGGCCACCAGTGGCGAGTGGATTTCCCAGTTGGCTCCGACTCGCACCACTTCGAGCGCTTCTTCAGGCGGTTGCCCCGGTCGCTCGAGACGGATTCTACTCACTCGTGAAGGAGCCATCCCACAAACCGCATCATCACGAAGTTCAGCGAATTTAAAATCGCGTAATCCATCTCTGACCTGCTGTGCTACCAGTACCGATTTCCCATCGACCAGTGCGTGTACTCTTGGTAGAGAAGGGTGATCGTTGCCCAGCGTAAGCGAATAACTACGAGATGGAGTCTCAATCTGAACCTGGATGGAGTCCTGAATGGCGACAGAAGAGAGTCCTATCTTCGCCAGATCCTCCGGACCATCGCCATGCAACTGTAGATCGCGCAACAACACCAGCAGATCTTCGATGGCTGCATAACGCCCCTGATCTTCGACCGGAGCTACCAATCGCCAACCCGATTCTGCTTTCTCGATACGAATCTTCGGTTGCGCCGGTCGTTGTATTTCCAGCGACGACACCGAATGGATCGAGAAGGAAAATGGCCGTTCAGCTCCGGTGATATAATTCGGTCGGGAATCTCGAATCGATCGCCACGCAAGGGTCGAAACGACCACTGCAATCAGCGCCAAAACCAGTGTAGTTCGTGGATTCATGAATCCCTCCGACGGGCCCATGCCACCAACCAACCGCCGACAAGAACACAACCCGGAAGTACTGCGACAGCGGTCCAGAAGAAGGAACGTCGCAGTCGCTCATCCAGTTCTACCCGGTAAGAAATCGGTTCCTTACCAGCGCCAGCTGGAAGTAAATCACGACCAGAAGCCCAGTCGCAGCAAGCCAGTAAAAATCGGCGCGCATCTCCACGCCAGGTCTGGGGCAAAACTGTATTCCAGTTCCCCAGCACGACCAGTCGTCCAGCTCCGACCTTGGCACAAGCTGCCAGGATTCTTGGCCCAGGAGTTTCTTCGCGTTGTCGCCGCGGTGTCCCTGGTTCGCGCTCAAGCCATGCTCCTGGACCGGTCGAAAGAAGCGCCACCGCTGGCGGGTTCACTTCTAATGCTCGACTCGGTGTCAAACGCACCATGACTCGCTCCCGTGCCAGAGAAGAAGTCAGGGGATGGAATGGATCCAATCGGCTACCGACCACCGAATACGATGGTCGCGTCACACCACCGGGTTGTGTCGCAACCTCTGCAACCAGGCCCGGCAAAACAGAAATCCCGGTCCTCGACATCGTCTCTTCCAGGCCGGTGATTCCAGTGGAGGGTAGCAGTAACAGGACTCCACCACCTTGCTCGAGATAACGATCAATCGACCGCTTGACCGAAGCTCCGAGCGGCTCGAAACGACCAGCCCCACCACCGACCACCACCAGTAAATCGACCGAGGCATCGATGCTGCCATCGAAAACCAGATCGAGACCTTCCACCCGGGCGCCACGTGCTTGCAGATCCTCGCTCAGTACCAATAGAGACGCACCACGAGCACCCTGCAACGGTGGCTCGCCGTTACCCTGACTGATACGAATCTCTGTCATCTCATCACGGACAACCTGACGTAAGGCGGCCTCGATCGATTCGCGAACACGATCGACCTCGATTCGTGCGATTTCCTCCGGCTCCAGAGCCGATGGAAGGCGGATCAGGGCCAAATCATCTACATCCAGAGAAATCCGCTGTTCACCACTAAAGAGATGAACTCGATTCACGGCATCCGCTTCGAGTCCTCGCTGAGCGCGAAGTACTTCCCAGCGGTCTCCGTCACGATTGACATCGACAGAAATCGGAAGCTTTACCGTATCTGGAAAACTCTGGCTCAACTCATCAAGCCAACGTAAAGCCTGTGACAAAACCCGCGCCTGGACCCGACCAGAAGCCGATGGTTCAAGATCGAGCGGTACCAGGACCTCTACTTCCCGAGGTAAAGCCGCCAGTAATTCACGATCAGATGCGGTGACTTCCATCCGAGACTCGCGGCTCCAGTCTCCACGAACCGAATCATGAAAGGACCACAGATTTACAATCCAGACGATCCAGACCATCAGAAGTAGCTGCGCCACGACATGAATCCGTACACGGCGGCGACGCTGAAGGATGTAATCACTCACCAGCGCCTCCTCTCCAGCACTTTCGTGGTCACAAACAACATCAGAATTGTGAAGGTACCCCACCACACCGGAACCCTGAGATCGACAATCCCACGGGTCAGTTCATCTCCAAGATGATGAACTGCACTGAAGTGGTCGATCCAGCGCAGCTCCAGGTCTCCTGGTTGATAGAGAAATCGTAACCAGTGGATCATGAAAAGACCGATATTGAGTGCGGTCGCCAGTCCCGCAGAGGCCAGCGGATGAGAAGTCAGTGCAGAGGCAAGAATCCCGGTCGAGCAGAATCCTGCTCCGACCAGGGCTACGCCGATATGAGCTGAGATCAAGACTCCAACATCGATGTGTCCAACGGTCGAAAGTAGCAACCATAGCGGCAACAAGCAGATCCACAAAAACAAGAAGAAGACCCAGGTCGCAAGCCACTTCGAAAGTACTACTTCTCCATCAGAGATCCCGGTGGTCATCAACATCTCGAGAGATCCGAGACGGCGTTCCTCCGAGAGAGCTCGCATCGAGATCAACGCAGGAATGACCAGCATCATGAACCAAAAAACCAATCCCCCGTAGGTCGCAGAAACCATCTGACGAAGATCACCATCGACGCCGAGCAGTGATAGATGAAACGTCATCCCCATCACCAGCAGGAATACGAAGATGATGGTCCAGGCCACCGGCGAGACGAAGAGCGAGAGAAGATCTCTCCTGGTCAGTGCGATCACCCGGCTCATGTCGCCACCCCGGAAACCGTCAATTGAAGAAAGAGAGACTCAAGAGTGGCTGAATCCCTGCGCAATTCCAGCAGCGACCAACCCTGGCGCAGAGCCAGGGCTCCGATTTCCGCTCGCACATCCCGATCACATTGCAAGATCCAACCCGAATCATCCGCAGTGACTTCATGAACACCGTTGATAGCAGCCAGCTGCGGCGAAACCGAGTCATCATTTTCAACCAGCTCCACTCGAATCGAGCCGGCCTTCGCAAGACGTTCGGTCCATGCCGTTCGATCTTCCTCAAGGCACACCCTTCCCTCGGAGATCATGCAAATTCTGTCACAGATCTGCTCAACTTCTCCCAGAACATGACTCGAAAGAATTACGGTATGGTCGCCTCGAAGTCGGTCGATCAGTTGGCGAAAATGAGTCACCTGTCGTGGATCAAGACCGCGGGTGGGTTCATCGAGCAACAGGATCGGAGGGTCTCCGATCAAAGCGTCGGCCAGGCCGATCCGTTGGCGATATCCCTGCGAAAGGGTTCCTAGCCGTCGCCGGATGACATCGCCAGCGTCAACATCTGCGAGAACACGGTCGATCTCGGATTTCACTTTCGAATGAGAAATCCCCTTGAGCTGCGCACTGGTCTGCAAAAATTCGCCGACTCGCAAATCCACCGGTAAAGGAACCATTTCCGGTAACGATCCGATTCGTCGACAGGCTTTTCTGGGTTCACGCAAAAGATCAACACCATCGATGATCACCTTGCCGGTTCCTGGATCCGGCAACAGCCAGCTGGTCAAGACTCGCAGGGTGGTCGTTTTGCCGGCGCCATTGGGCCCCAGAAATCCGGTCACGGAACCTCGAGGCACCTTGAAGCTAATCGCTTCCAAGGCACGCCTGGTACCAAAGCTCATGGAAAGGGAATCGACCTCGATCATCGGCGGTGAAGAACTCCTGTGGGGACCCATCTGACATCCAGCCGGACCAGTGCAGGATAACAGGAAATCCAGTCCGATTGGGGTTCACCTCTGAGAAGAAGTGGCAGAGTTTTCAAGAGATCAATACTGGCGGCGTTCCCGGGAAGAGGGTATCCCCTCGGATTCTCGGTACTTGGTCACGGTACGGCGGGAGATTCTGACCCCGACTTCGCCCAATTTCACGACAATCTGGGCATCGCTGAGAGGCTTGGCAGAATCCTCGTTTTTAACCAGTTCCTGGATCCGGGCGATCACTCCCCCGCGAGACTCCTGAGATCCGTCATCCTTGACAGTCCCACCACTGAATAGGCTCCGAAGCTCCCGAATCATCCCAGGAGCCTGAAACCATTTTCCGGAAATCGCCCGGCTAACAGTCGAGACATTCACACCGACCGCATCGGCGACATCTTGCATGCGCAACGGCTGAAGATGTCGGTCACCGTCGCGGAAGAATCGCTCCTGGCGTTTGACCACTTCTTCCGAAACGCGTTGAAGAGTCGAGTTACGCTGATAAACCGCACCGATTAACCACTCGGCATTCTCGATGCGCTTCTTCAGATACTTCCGCAATTCTGGATCCTTGCGCGAGGCCGTCAACATCTCCCGATAATGTGGTGAGATCTTTAATCGTGGAACAGAGGTGGAATTGACCTCGACCACGTAGTCGCCATTTTCATCCTGCTGGATGACCACGTCAGGAACAATTCGTGGATTCAAATCCTGGCGAAAAGGTCGTCCCGGAATCGGTTCCAGTGATCGAATCACCTCCATCGCTAACTTGATCTCTTCAATGGAATGACCGGTCGCACGGGAAATATGAGGCAGACGATTTCGTGCCAGGTCATCCAGATGATGGCGCACGATCAGCTCTTCCAGCTGATTCTCACCGGGGTCACGCTGCAACTGGAGGCACAAACCATCCACAAGATCCACTGCACCGACTCCTGAAGGATCGAGGGATTGAACCTGCTGGAGAGCTTCCTGCATCTCTTCCGCTGAGATGGGATCCATGCCCAAACGTGGATCAACACCTTCTCGAATGATTCCCTGCTGCAAAGAAGTTCGGATCTCATCGATCGAGTGAATCAGCCAACCACGATCATCCAGGTTATAAATAATCTCCTCGCAAAGTGATGCGATCCGCGGCGTCAAGCGACTCCGTAACCGTAGTTGCTGTAGAAGATGTTCGGGAAGAGTCTCGGCCCGCCCCTCGGTTTGCTTGAGCCATTCAAACTCATCCTCGTCGGAACCCGTGACTTTTTTTACCGGAGATGATTCTGACCAGAAATCGACCTGTTGTAACTCCTGCAATTGCTCGTAGCGCTCGGTCAGATCGACCAGCTCCTGTTGTTCGGTCGATTCACCTTCGAAACTCTCGGAGTCGAATTCTTCTCCCGATTCGGTGACCGATCCCTCTGTCGAGGACGAACTGGCTTCTTCCGAACCACTCTCACTCTCGGTCCGCTCGAGGGTCACATTCTCTTCCAGTTCCTCGGAAATCCGCTCTTCCAGCTGCTGCTGATTGAGTACCAGGATCTCCATCGACTGGATCATCTGAGGTGAAAGGATTTGTTTTTGGGTCTGCTGCTGGAACAGACCTGCGTCGAGTCGCATCGCCATTCCTTCCCATTCATACCCAAAAAACTGCGGGATCCGTACGGTAGAAGAGTGGAGGAGGGCTGCCTCGCATCAGGTCTCCGAGCCTGGCCAGCTCCGCCCCTGATCTCTTCCCCATCTGAGCCTATTATCGCAATTCCTACATACACAAGTCTATGTATAAATACGACCTACGGCAATTATTGATGATACGGCATTGTTTCTGCTAGTCAAGCCTGAACAGGCGTCCTCAGGAGGTCTGAAATCGCTTCAAATTCCACCAAAACAGGGCCAGTGCCACATAGAGCCATAACAAAGGAGCCGACTCTGGAAGCGACAAGGGAGCAGAGATCTGCGGTGAAAAATCGTTCGTCAGCCGAATCTGTAGGATTCCAACATCTCCCTGAGGCAGGGACACTTGTCCAGAATCGCTCGTCGGCTGCCAGGGCGACCAGGAGCTGGCAGGTAGATGATCCGAACGACTTCGCGAGGCCAAGATCGAACGATATCCACCACTTCGTGGATCGATCGCGGCAGAGATTCCCGCATTGACCGAACGGAACCAGACCAAACCGCTCTCGATCGCTCTCGATCGCTGTAGCTGCAGATGCTGGGCCGGTTCCAGCCAATCTCCGTACCAGAGATCCTCGGTCAGATTGGCATGCCACCGAGCCCCCTGCGCTCCCGTCTCCGCTGCAGTGGCCGACAGGATCCCCTCGTAACAGATGGACGCCCCCAACCGAGGAAACCAGGAATCCGCGCTGAAGACCACGGCCTCACTACCGGCGACCAGTGACGTCAACGGAAGCTCAATCCCCCAGCTCGACAGCGTCTCACCAAAAGGAATCATCTCGCCAAAAGGCACCAATCTTTTCTTTCGTCCGATCTGAACATCGACCCATCTCTGGCCACTGTCGGGATCACTTCGCGGGATCAATAGCGCCAGCCCATTCGAATATCCGTCCGGTTCGATGAGCGTGACTCCGATCAATGTCGGACACCGTAACCAATCCTGGCACCACTGCTGCAGCCACTCGATCTTCCATGCTTGCGGTAGAATCGCTTCCGGTAATAGCACCAGATTCGGATCACCCACACTGGCCTGCTCGATGAGAGAACGAATCTTGCGCCTCTGAGCATCGCTCTGCTCCCGGCCATGGCGCATCTCCAGGGGGATCGCTGGCTGAATGATCGAAACCACCAACTCCTCGGCCTGCCCCGCCTCACTACCAGCCACCGACGGATGCAACGGAGCCTGAGGAAGTGGGATCGCCGGCAAAACCATCAGCAACAACGCCGGAACCAGGATCCACAGCTGCCGATACGTACGGGATCGGTCGGTCACACAGGGCGCCGCAAGAAATCCGCTAAAGACCGCCAGCAAGACCAGCTCCTCGACTCCAAACCATTGCAAGAGCCACCAGCTCATCGAAGGATTCTCGGTTGCGTATGCAGCGCCGAGTGTCCATTGGAAAATCCTTGGCCAGTACGATTCCAACAACATCACACCCAGCCCGGCCCAGATGGCTCGTAAAACTCCCTGGGTCGGACAGATCGTGATCATGGCAGCCCACAAACCCCAGCCCAATGAAGCCGCCGGCCACCACAGAAAGAAAGCGCCCACCCCAGTCATCGTGGCAGCCACGGAGTCCGGGGCATCAAAGATAAAAATGCCAGAGAAACGAGTCACTGCAGTCGCAATCCAGGGTAGCCCGACCCCATTAATAGCGAGGCCAAAGACCCCACCGATCAGAAAGGACTGACGAAAAGAGGCCCCTTTGATAACCGTGGCCAGCAGGGCAAACCCAACCGGCAGCAGCCATGGAAGTCCCCAGGGTTGCAAGGAAAGCGGTACCAGAGCCCCCGCCAGCAACGCCAGCCCTAATCGCTGACGCCTGCTCCTGGGCTCCTCAGACTCGGTTTCCGGCTCCCGTGGAAGGGGATCAGGGGTCTCGCTGGATCGGGGATCCGACAAGGGACAGGGCTCCTCTCTGAGTGACTCTGGAGAGATCCTGACGCCCCGGTTCTCTGGAGTCCAGCTTTCGTTCTTCATGACTGGCTCAGAAAATACCCCAGGAGAGTCTTCAGCGACTCTTTCGCTTCCCTTGCCAGATCCAGAGGCATCCTCTACAATTCACCTTTGCTGGTATTCGAGCTGGAGATTTTCTGGTCATCCGGGTGCCTCAAGACATTCACTTCGGTTTCGATTTCGTTTCGATGCTGCGGTGTCACGTTCTTGCCCACCGGGCCAAGAGAAAGAGAGACGACTTGATTCGCGTCACACTCAGAAGCGGCGAAAACGCTGAAAAAATGCTGCAGCGCTTCAAACGAACCGTCGCAAAAGAAGGCCTCCTCAAGGAGATCAAAAAACGCAGCTTTTACGAAAAACCCTCCGAGGCCAAACGCCGCAAGCAGAGGGAATTCGAGAAGTTAATGCGTAAGAAGGATCGTAAGCAAAGCATCAAGGACACACGTCGCAAGTTGCGACGTCGATAGGCAACAGCCAGGTCCATAACAACGGGCCGGTCGCCGGGTAGGCGTCCGGCCCGTTTTCTATTTCGGGAAGGATCATCTCTTGGCCAGCACCGGACTCTGGTTAGTAGGTGCGCGAGGCGGTGTCTCCACCACGGTGATCGCTGGTCTCACAGCTCTCCAAATGGGTCTTCGCAAGCCGACCGGTCTGGTCACCGAGACTGCACTCTTTGCTGACTGCCAACTCCCCCCTCTCAGCGACCTGATCATCGGTGGCCATGAGATTCGCAGTGGCTCTTTACGCGAAAGTGCCGAAGCGATTCATTCCGACAGCGGTAGCATCGGGTGGCCACTTCTACAAGCGATCAGTGACAACCTCGACCAGATCGACCAACGAATTCGTCCCGGGATTCTGCTCAATGCTGGCCCAGCCATCCTCTCTCTCGAAGGGATCGATCCGAGCTGCAATCACGACCTGCCAGCGCCAGCTCTCGAACAGATACAGCAGGACCTGCAGTCCTTTATCCAGGACAACGATCTCGATCAGCTGGTCATCGTCAATCTCTCTTCGACCGAGGCGGCTCTGGCAAACCATCCGGCCCACCAGAAAGCGGACGATCTCCAAAAAGCATTGAACGCTGGAGAACTGGATGCGTTCCGTTCCAGTACCATCTATGCCATCGCTGCCGCAAAAGTCGGGGCCAGTTTCATCAACTTCACCCCATCGCCGGCAGCGCTGTTACCGGCAACATGCCAATGGCTTGAAAATGCTGGTTGTCCTTATGCCGGCAGTGACGGCAAGACCGGGGAAACTCTGGTCAAATCAGCACTCGCTCCGATGTTTGCCCAACGCGCCCTGAAAGTTTTGTCGTGGCAGGGTTACAACATGCTCGGCGACCGAGATGGTGAGATTCTGGCACATGCAGAAAACCGCCAAACAAAACTCGATTCCAAGGGAGAATTGATTCACAAGATCCTCGGCGAAGATGTTCACAGTCAGGTTTCGATCGACTACGTACCCAGTCTCGGGGACAACAAAACCGCCTGGGATCTGATTCACTTTGAAGGATTTCTCGATCACCAGATGACGATGCAGTTCACCTGGCAAGGCTGCGATGCGATCCTTGCCGCACCACTCGTCATCGATCTGACACGACTTCTGGCGGATGCACACAAAAAAGGGCAATCAGGACTGCAAGAACACTGTGGAATCTTCTTCAAAAGTCCTCATGGTTCACAGATCCATGACCTGGGAAGTCAATACCGAGTCTTACAAGAGTACGCACGAAAAAATACCCACTCACCATCCTGAGACACGCCAGCGCAACCCTCTCCTAATTCCGGTAACCCACAGCTTCTTCACGCAATAAAAAAAAGAGGCGCCGCTGGTAGAGGATACCAGGAGCGCCTCATGGGCTCTGAAAGGTGGGATTCTAAGAAAACAATGTAAGTGCAAAAACCGAGATTGTCAAGCGAAGTAAACCTGTGACAAGACAAGTCAAGTCACTTCAACTCGTACTCTCGTTCGTTGCTCTTTTGTACACATCCGAAATAACGACAAAGTCAGACAGGAAGTTCCCGACCTGCAGAAAAAAGAACCGAGCAACGTGGAGAAGGGATCCCGGCGCCGGGAAAACCAGCGAACCGAGTCAGCGGTGAAAACCGCATGTTTTGGGCGAGAATCGGTCGATCAGGAAGATCCCGGTTCTTCACGACGTGGAAGTGGCTGTGGAGACCCGTAGTAGGCCACCGTATCCTTGAAAAAGATACGAAGCTCGGTCGGGAGCAGGATGCGATCCAGCCGCTCCACTTCTTCGGCTCCATCGTAAATCACCAGGGTCGGAACCGTGCGAATCGAGTATTGCTTGAGAAAATTAACTTCCTGAAGTCGAACCTCAACTTCAGAGAATTCGATAAAATCACGAAACTCGGGAGATATCAGTGCCAGGCTTCGGCGCATGAATGCACATGAGGTGACCATCGAAGAACTGAAATGGACCAATAAAAGCCCTTCATTCTCGAAAATCTTCTCCTCTAGTTGCTCAATATCAAAAAAGTGGAACTGGCTCATGGCCGATCTCCCATTTCATCCCCCAGCGATAACCCATATCTTTAACTGCTGAAAGTCGATCCTATCACCGCTGTGATACTGTTTCGCTTAGTAGGCGCATCCCTGGACTAGAGGGGCATGAAAAGATGTGTAGGACAGGTGAGAGAGTGAGGATGGATTGCCGCATCTCCCCTGATTAGCTACAATTCCGCAGGTAAAGAGTGCCTATTGTGCCACCTACTTTGGTCAATACAGTTTGATTCTCTAAAGTTCAACATTGCGAGAGGGCCTCGATGGCGTTTGATAAAGACAGAGTCCTTGAAGAAGTAAACCGGGTTCTTGAAGGCATCCCCTTGCCAGGAACACCGAGCAGTATCGTCAAAGCCGGTATCGTCCAGCGTATCATCGCTCGTGAAGGCGAAGTCACCATCGTCCTTCAGTTCAGCGCCGGTCTCACGACACAAGAAAGCTCCCTGACCGAACGTATCGAAGATGAGATTCGAAGTATCGATGGAGTCGAAACCGTCACGATATTGAAAAAGTCGGAGGAGCCGGCGCCCGCTGCAGAAGCTCCCACCGGAGCACCCGGAGTCGGATCTTCTGCAGTCGGTGCCCAGGAGATTCCCGGAGTCTCTCACATCATCGCAGTCGCCAGTGGAAAAGGAGGTGTCGGCAAATCAACGGTCGCCGTCAATCTCGCCATGGCACTCTCAGCGATGGGGAAACGTACCGGACTTCTCGATGCCGATGTGTATGGTCCCTCCACTCCAAAAATGCTCGGTACCGAGGACAGTAGACCTCGCTCCACTGAACAAGAAACGATACTACCGATTCAGGCCCATGGCTTGACGACGATGTCGATCGGCTATCTCCTTGAAGAAGATTCACCAGTCATCTGGCGTGGCCCGATGGTCACAGGATTACTCCGGCAGTTCCTCTTCCAGGTCGAATGGGGCCAACTCGATTACCTCATCATCGATCTTCCTCCGGGAACAGGCGATGCCCAGCTGACGCTGGTCCAATCGATCGCTCTCTCTGGTGGAGTGATCGTGACCACCCCGCAGGATGTTGCACTTCTCGATGTCCGTAGGGGTATTCAGATGTTCCAACGTACCAGTGTTCCGATCCTCGGAATCCTTGAAAATATGAGTGGATTCGAATGCTCCAAGTGCGGCGAGGTCACCGAGATTTTCCGCAGTGGCGGAGGTGAGAAAGCAGCCCAGGAGTATCAGGTTCCGTTCCTCGGTAAGATTCCGATCGACCCCACCACTGCGCTCAGTGGCGATGGCGGAACACCGATCCTCACGACAGATCCTGATGGAACACTGGCGACGGTCATGATGGGTGCTGCCCACCGAATCGTAGAGCTGGTCGCAACACCCTGAAGATGAGCTTTTTCGATTAGTGGGCGAGTTGTAACCAGCGTCGAACTTCCGTAACCACCTCGGTCGGTTCGATCTGTTCCATACAGAGATGATGTCCCAGTGGACAACTCTTCTGCTGGCAGGGACTACAATCCAGTTCCTTACGAATCACAGTGGTGGTCTCCAGATAAGCGTTGGTGTAATCCGGACTGGTCGGTCCCATCAACACCACCTGCGGAGTTCCCACCCCTGCAGCAATATGTCGTGGCCCCGTATCTCCTGTCACGAGTAGAGACAACTTCGCCATCAGAAACTTCAACTCATCGAGCGGCCACAGGTGATGAGCCAGATTCACGACATCTCCCCCGATGAGATTCTCCAGTTCTCTGGCCAGCTCTTCTTCTCCGGGACCACAAGTGATCACAATTCCACAACCATCTTCATCTCGAAGACTGCGGGCCACCTGACTCATTCGTTTCAAAGGCCAGATCTTCGATGGTCCAAAAGCAGCGCCAGGATGAAATCCGATCCATCGGCGATCACTTCCGATCGACAGTTTTTCCAGTCGATCTTCTGCTCTTTGCGCCACCGAATCAGGAATTCCGAGACGCGAACCCTGTCCGTCGCCACTAGCTCCCAACGAAGCGACCACCTCGATGTACTCATGGTGCATCGGAATCGCTTTCTTGCCGGAAGTCAGGCGAAGACGGCGTAACGGATCGGTCAGCAGCCAGCCTCGCGCCTGACCGGAAAATCCTATCCGCCTCGGGATGCCCGCTCGCCAGATCTCCCAGGCACTGCGAAAGGAATGTGGAAGGATCACTGCAACATCTGCATCCCATTGACGAATCGCAGCGATATTTCTGGAAATCCGTCCCGCACCGGAGCCACTGACGATCCACTGATCAAAAAGGTCTGCGCCATCCAGGAGCGGCTCGAGATGAGCTCCCCCCATCAATGCAATCGTGGCCAGTGGGAATCTTCTCCGTAATGCCCGTAGTGCCGAAGTTGCCATCACGGCGTCTCCGACCCATGTCGGCAATCGCACCAGAATTCGTGAGAAATCGGTCACGAGATCAAGACTTCTGGAGATGCTGGAACTTTTTCTTGTCGGAGGCCCAACGGTACGCATCTTCTCCCGAGATGGAGCCTTCCTTCAGACGAGCCAGGATCGAATCATCCATCAGCTGCATCCCTTTCCCGCGTCCCCCCTCGATCAACGATACGATCTTGTGAACCGCACCTTCACGAATGATGTTGGGTAACGAGCCATCATAAAAGAGCAACTCGTTGACGGCGACACGCCCCTTACCGCCCTTTTTCGGGATCAACAGCTGCGCAATAATTCCCTTCAGGGAACACGACAGCATTGTGCGAACCTGGTTCTGTTGCTCTTCAGGAAAGACGTCGATAATCCGATCAACGGTCTTCGCCGCACTGTTGGTATGCAATGTTGCGAAAACCAGGTAACCCATTTCAGCAGCAGTGATGGCGAGTCCGATCGTCTCCAGATCGCGCAATTCTCCGACCAGAATCACATCGGGATCCTGACGTCCCACCGAACGCAACGCCTTGGCAAAACTCTCGGTATCGATTCCCACCTCGCGTTGTGTGATCTGACACGTCTTGTTCTGATGAACAAATTCGATCGGCTCCTCGATGGTGACAATATGCCGCGACTGATTGCGATTGATATAATCGACCAGCGCCGCAAGAGTCGTCGATTTACCACTTCCTGTCGGCCCAGTACAAAGCACTAATCCGTTCCGTAGCTTGCAGAAATTCTCCACATGCAACGGAACTCCCAGCTCTTCGACCGGCTTGATATCTTCTGGAATCAAACGGAACACACCGGCCATCCCTTGTTGCTGCTGGAAGTAACTACAGCGAAAACGTGCAACACCCGGCATCGCATAAGCCCAGTCCAGATCGTTTTTCTCGGCAAAGAGCTTGCGCCGCTTCTCATCGAGGACCGGAAGCAACAAAGCTTCGACTTGAGAATTGGTCAGAGGTTCCTTCGAAACTGGTCGTAGATGACCATGGATCCGAATCTTGGGTGGCATGCCAGCACTGATGTGCAGATCAGAACCATCCAGGTCATGAATCATCTTGAGCAGCTTTTCGATATGTTCAGTAGACATTCCTGCTCCTATCCCTGCATTCCAGCAGCATCTTCGGCATGGAAGCGCGCCACTTCAGGTGTAATGAGGCCCTTGCGAAGCAACGCACGGATCGAATCATCCATAGTCGTCATCCCCTGCTTCTTCCCTGTTTGCAACACTGATGTGAGCTGGAAAGTTTTCCCCTCCCGAATCAGGTTACCCACCGCAGGCGTTGAGAACATGATCTCCAGTGCTGGTTCGACGCCAGTACCGTCTTTTCTTGGCAATAGTTGCTGAGAAATGATGCCTCGCATCGACTCCGAAACCATTGCGCGAATTTGTTCCTGCTCTCGCGGCGGAAACACATCGATCAAACGATCGATGGAGCGCACAGCATTGGTCGTGTGCAACGTCGCAAGAACCAGGTGTCCTGTTTCCGCTGCAGTAATCGCCATGGAAATCGTTTCCACATCGCGCATCTCTCCCACCATGATCACGTCTGGATCTGCCCGCATGGCAGAACGGAGCGCAGTGTAGAAAGTCTCGGTGTGTTTACGCACATGCCGCTGGTTGATATTGCAGCCGAGCGGCTCAAAGATGTATTCGATAGGATCCTCGACCGTCACGATATGATCATTTCGTTGTTGATTGATCAGGTTGACGAGAGAAGCCAGCGTCGCTGATTTTCCGCATCCCGCCGGTCCCGTGACCAGCACTATCCCCTGGTTGTACTGGGTGAACTCGGACAAGATTCCTGGCAGGTGTAGTTCTTCGAAGGTCGGAACATGCTCCGGAATGATCCGGAAGATCGCCTCCAGTCCCTTCCTCTGCCGGTAACAATTAGTTCGATATCTGCCCCCCCCGGGTTGCTCCAGGCAGAAATCGATATCCAGATGCTCGTCCAGTTCTTTCCATTGTTGATCATCCAGCATCTCCCGGATGGCTTTCTCTGTATCGGCAGCGCTAAGCTCCGGATGTTTCATTCGAATCAAATGGCCATGAATCCTGATCAAAGGAGCAGAATCGACCTGGAAATGGAAATCGGAACAGCCGAGCTCGCGTGCCTTTTCCAGGTACACGCTGAGTGGCTTCCCCTGCAGGTCAGAAAAATCCATCCGCTCCAGATCAGCGATCGAAGTCACTCCCTTGCGGGACGCAACATGTGCATCGCTCGCGGGTGCAGATCTCTTGGCCTCCCTGGGCGCTCGTTGCGAGATCTTCTCGGAGATCGCTTTTGCATGCTGCGCAGAAATCAGCCCCTCGGAAACAAGCAGTTGCCCCAGATCACCTCCGGCCGGCAACTTCGCCATCACCTGGCGAAGAGTAGCTTCATCCACGAGCTGATTCTTGATCACTATACGGCCAAAGATCGTCGCATCGCTGGAGGAGCGATCGGACGTCCCCGACTTGGTCTCATCGGTCATGATGCACACTCCCGTGGGATAGGTTCCGGAAACTGAAATCATCTGAATCTCACCCGGGACAGGGTGAATATCCGGAAGGACTCCTCAGAAACTGGTACTACTGGCCTCAAGCAGTTCTACACTCACTGCGTAGAACCTGCATCCTAGCCATCAGGAGTCGGGGGGCAAGTTCGAGTCCCCTGCCGAATCTTCTCAATCAATCCGGTGGTAGAGACTCCTGGTTTCAGAGTGACCAGCTCAACCCGGCCTCCTGCACCTTCTACCACCTCACGCCCGACCACTTCTTCGATCTTGTAATCGGCCCCCTTGACCAGAACTTCCGGCAATAATTGAGCAATCAATGCCTCCGGTGTGTCCTCCTCGAAGACCACAACATGGTCGACACAAGACAATGCCCCGAGTAATCGAGCTCTCTCCAGAGCCGGGAGAACCGGACGCTCTGGCCCTTTTAATCGTTCGACCGATGCATCGGAATTGATTCCGACCACCAGCGAATCACCAAAAGCGCGCGCCGCTTCCAGCAGTTGCAGGTGTCCCGAATGGAGCAAATCGAAGCAACCATTGGTAAAAACCACCACCTGACCATTCGATCGCAAGTTCGATAGAATTCGAACCATCTCCTCGAGAGTACGGGTCGGATCAGGAGAAACTCCGTGCAAAGCATCCCTTGCGGCGGCAAGCTCCCAGCGCTCGACCGGCTGAACTCCAACCTTTTGCACCTCGACACCGGCTCCGAGATTGGCCAGCTGGCAGGCTTCATCGATGCTCCAGTCACACGACAGCGCCAATCCGAGAAGACTGAGAACCATATCCCCGGCTCCCGCCACATCAGTCACAACCTGAATCCGGGTCGGATGGCGACGATGTTCTCCACCGCGGGAAACACGGGTGATCCCATCTCGATCGAGGGTCAAAATACAGTGCTCAAGATCTAGCTGATCCAGCAACAACTGCCCCGCCGCCAGTTGGTTCTCGACCGCTTCATCGAGGTCAACACCACTGGCAGTCCGAGCTTCGAAACGGTTGGGACAAATCAGACTCGCCCCTCGATAGACCTGCCAATTCCCTGACCGCCCCGGATCAATCAGAACCGGAATCGATCGAGTCCGAGCCCCATCGATCAGAGTCCGTAAAACGGCTTCCGTGAGAAGCCCTTTTTCGTAATCAGAAATCAACACTGCGGCAGGAACCGAATCCAGAGCGACCTCGATCGCTGCCAGAACCGCAGTTTCTTCCGCCGCTTCCAGCTCTTTCGATTCCTCACGATCGAGCCGCATAATTTGCTGCTGACCTCGACCCGCATGCTGAACTCCAGCCAAAATCCTGGTCTTTTGAATCGTCGGTCGAGTGGCAGAAACCATCACACCATCGACATTGGCATCGACCGATTCGAGAGCATCCCGAACGTCGACTCCACCTTTGTCATCTCCCACCATTCCAATCACGGACACTTCGACTCCCAGT
>JBBWWC010000158.1:0-13917 GCA_050256555.1 Planctomycetota bacterium
TGCTGCCCCACCGTTTTCACCACCGGTTCCATTACATCTGGAGGTGAACCATCTGTTCTGAAACTATCTGTTCTGAATCCATCTGTTCTGAATCCATCTGTTCTGAATCCATCTATTCTGGAACTATCGGTTCTGGAAACACGCAGGATGCGAAATCGGAACCCCGATCACGGCTTTCTGTTTTCTTGCTACTGCTGCTCGGCTTCCTCGGTAGCTTATCGACCACACAAGCCGCCCTGGCGCAGATCGATCCAGGACCAGGCAACGGCGGAGTCACCAGCCCTCCCCAGATGGTTTGCCTGGGTCACTCGCTGCAGCAAATGCGCGATACTTTTCTTGTCCCGCACTTTATCGCACGGCATACCGTCACAGCGCTTCGATTCACCCACGTCATCAATGCCAACGGTTCCGATGTCTACCTCGGATCGATCCAGATCAGCGGCACTCCAGTACCGCTGGCGATCGACCCGCAGCCATCCTTGCCGACCAATGCAGAAGCTCGATGGGGATACGTCCATCTCGACAACAGCGCTCCGCCCGATCCTCTTCTCGACACCTTCGTCATGGCCATCACGCCGATCAATAGCAACCGCACCCCAGGACCGACCAACCAAAACACCATCATTGGATCGCGCG
The DNA here is from genome assembly GCA_050256555.1 of Planctomycetota bacterium. Classification (GTDB taxonomy): domain Bacteria; phylum Planctomycetota; class UBA8108; order UBA1146; family UBA1146; genus UBA1146. The sequence continues at coordinate 637 of JBBWWC010000158.1, forward strand.
CCGAGCTGGATCTTCTGGTGCAGGTTTGCCAGTGGATGGAGCCGGGCCAAACGCCTGACCTTTTGCTCTCGGTCTATCAGTGGCTCGCGGCCGACAATACACGCATCGATGATCTGCGCACCTGGCGAAACAAAAATCGTGTAGTCCTGCAGCTGACCGGACGTCAGCTCAACCCGAATGGCGACATTTCCATCTGGCGCAGCGAAATCTCCTGGGAGCCATTACCCAATGGAGATTTCCAGGGATTGGAGGTGCAGCCATGAAAAGCCAATCTCCCTGCTCCGATCCCCATCAGCAAGCAGCCTGGATCGCCTACGCACGCACCGAGTGGTATCAACACCTCGCTGGCGGATTCCCCGGACTGATCGCAAAATTGGGTTACACCGACAGCGATCATTTCAACAAAGCGATGCACACCTGTATGAGTAGCTCAGCAGAAGAGATGATGCACAGGATTCTTCAGCCAGAGATCGCCCCGACCATCACCGCTCGAGAACTGGCGGCAGCCTTCTATATCCGTCGTTGTGATTTCCTCGGGCTTTCACCACAAGAGCATTCTCAATACTGTCGGGCAGTCGCTAGCCATTTGCCAACAAACTCGCCATGGCACTCTTACGCCATCTACCTTGAATGTCTTCGGGTTTCGCACCAGGGCTCCAGTGAACATGTTCAAGAACTGATCGAAAGCCGCATCGATTCAACACAACGGGAAGCCTCTGGCGTAATTTCGATCTGGCTCGATTCTCTCTCGCGCTACGTCATCGGTAATGCAGCGCTAATTGCGGGTGATTTCAAGAGCTCCCATCGTGAGCTCTCTGAAGCACTTCGTAATGCCAAGGGACTCGATTTCAATTGTGCCACATCGATCCAATTTCGACTCGCACAGCTGTATAGAGAATCAGGGCAACATGATAAAGCGTTGCGCATGTGGTTCGATGAGCCGACCCGAGCAACGCTTCGATCCAACGAAGACTGGGCACGGCTTGCCACGGCGCATCTCAATGCGGCCCAGTGTGCTCTCGATGCCAAGATTACCGATGTGGCCCACACAGAACTGGAATCATCGCATGCCTTGATGCCGCTGGTCGCCTCGTACGCTCCGCGACTTCTTGGATATCAGTATCTCCGTGAAGGAGAACTGGCGACTCTCGAAGAGCGATACGAAGATGGAGAATCGAGATTACGTGAAGCGCTCGATTTTTTCCGCGAGCTGACACCCCCATGCTATGAAGGCCTGATGGAGACAAAGATTGCCCTCGGCAGCTATGCTCTCTACCAGAACGATCTCCGCATGGCATGGACCATCATCCGAAGCCTCATCGAAGAGGCCGGCGAAAAGAACTGCTTGCCGATGCGATCTCGCGCTCTTCTTTTGCAGAGCTGGTTCTTCATCAGCAGTGATCCACCGACACGCCAATCCTTCGACAATGTGCTGGAACGCATCCATATGATCCAGAATCCGGCCTTGATGATGCATGCGCTGGGAAATCTCCTTTCCTATGCTGTACAGAACCTGGAAGAGCATGATCAGGCCCATCTCCTCCAGCGCATACGCCGCCTGAAAAGCGTTCTGGAAGACAGCTGCTATGAAAAACTTTATCAGGAGCATGTCGCCGATCGGTTTGCCCCGGCGATGGAAGAACGACTCGATCGGCTGTTTCAAAAGGAGCAGCAAGAAAGCTGAACCGCAGCTGTGCGGAGAGCGATCGTCGCATCAGTTGTTGCATCGATCGTCATAAAAAAATCTCCCTGACTCTTGTGAAAGCCAGGGAGATCAAAAGCTAACAGGCGCATGGTAAAACGTGTGGAATCAAGTTAGTCGGGGCCAGAGAGATCTACACAAACACTATTGGTGTGTGGCAGAAGACCTGGCTTCACTCTTTATGCTTCACCGCACCTGTACAACTATGAATCCTGAAACAACGACCCATCGGACCAACAAACTCAATTTCTTTTTTCGGGATCCGCATCGACAAAAAGTCCATTGATGCCCCACTGGCCATCCAGCTTCAGAAGAGTGTAGACACCACTGCGAACTCGTGGCGCCATGAACTGGCCATTCTTCAACCAACGGGTAAAGGTGATGCGATACAACGCAGCACTTTCGTTGAGGATCTCTATATCTTCATCCAGCAACTCCGAATGGTCGTAGCCCTGTTCTCGAAGCGGGCCGAGAAGATTTCGATAGAGCTGCTCCACTTCCTTTTGCGTCGCAAAACCAAGACTCCTACTTCCCATCGATGCCCAACCTGGAACGTGCCAGGAATCACCCATCGTTTCGAAGTCATCGACATTGAATGCATTGAAGTATCGATGCATCACAACACGGCAATCGCGAGCATCAGCCGACAGTTCGGCAGAACCCATGTCGACAGAAATTTGAATGTTGGCGCAACCGGACGCCAGGGCGAGAACCAAGGCCAGTAGTGAGATCGAAAGTATATTTTTCATGGTGGAAATCTATTCTCTATCGTTACGGTTGTCGACCCGACGCTTCATTGTTTGAGACGATATGGCTGTTCCGACAGATACAGCTGAATACGTGCTTCTAATTCCTGGAACTGAACTGAGCCACCGTCCACATTACCGAGCAATTGCTGCGCCTGTCGTGCCTTCTCTACCGCCCCGTCAAAATCCTGCAGCTCAGCCAGGCTGGCCGCCCATATATCGAAAGATCGGGGGTTTTTCGCACCGACTCCTTCGCAAAGCTTGGCTGCGATCTGCTCTGCTTCGGAACCGTTACGAAGCTGCTGATCGGGAACGCTGGCGAGCAACCAGGCCAGCTCAGCAGCGATACTGGCATTTCTGGGCAATGCTTTCCTGGCAGATCGCAACGCTGACAGAGCTTTTTCATAACGACCATTCTCAAGATAGGCACGAGTCAAATTGATCCAAACCGATGACCTCATCGGATCATCTTCGACCACTTTCAAAAACTGCTCGGCAGCCGCATCGAGTTGTTTCATCTCGGCGAGCAAAACTCCCCACTCGAATCGGGCCCTCGCATGGATGGGTTGGTCTTGCAACATTGTCGAAAACTCTTGGTTGGCACGATCATTCTGCTGTGCCTTTTTCAAGGCCAGTGCAAAATTGAGTCTGATACTCATATCGTCGGGCTGCGCATCTCGAACCTTCTGAAGAAAGGTCAAACCTTCTTCACTTCTGCCAGTCGACATCAACAGAACGCCCAGGTTGCTCTGGACCTCGATGGAATCAGGATCCAGGGCCAGCGCATCGCGCAGAGATTTTTCCGCTGCAGGTTCATTCCCCATGTTGAGAAGGAACGCACCGAATCCGGCAAACGCCTTGAACATCTCGGGATCCGCTTTTGTTGCCTTGAGGAAATGCGTGATGGCCAGCTGCGCCTGATTTGCAGACACTGCCACGTAAGCCAACTGATAGTTCCACTCGGCATGGTCAGGGTCATCGACAAGAATCCCCTGCCACATCTCGATGGCTTCCTCAACTCTACGAGCCAGCATCAGTCGTCGGCTTCGTTCGATCCACCACTGTGGACCAACACCATCGGAAAGAACAATCTCATTGCGCCATCGATCGGGTAGCGGCTCCTTCAATGGTAAATCCTGAGATCTGGCCAGGCTCTGTTTTGCTTTGTCGGCCTCGCCACGGTGGCTCCACCAAACCGCACGTACCTTATCCACCTCGCCGCTTTGCGGATTGAGGGATTCGCAACGCTGGAGTGCGACATCCGCAGCCGCCGGATCACCCAGCGCCAGCGCACAACGAGCCACGCCGAGATGGCCTTGTATCAGGGATCCATCGATCGCGACTGATTGCTGGAAGCTGGATTGAGCGAGCTCCACATCGCCACCCTGCAACAGTAAAAGACCTACATGCACTAACAGAGGTGCGTAGTTTTCATCGATTCGATGGGCCATGGCAAAAAAGTCGAGCGCCTGTTCGCGATTGCCTATCGCTGAACAGATCCCGGCAAAGTAAGGCCAACGAAACTCACCAGAATCACCATCGATGGCATGTTGGTAACATTGAATCGCTGGCGCATTCAAATCATGTAAATCGAGAACCACTGCCAGCTTGCCCCAGGATTCCGCAGAACCCGATGTTTTTTCGACTTCCAAAATTCTTTCGGCAATCAAATCGGACACCGCAGCATGGAGACCATCCTGGTCGACCGATGACATCAGCTGATCGACATCGGGTCCAGAATTGTTGATCCACAGAAACACAATCAGGATCGTCACGACAACCCATACGGGCCAGCGGGTCCAACGCACTGTGTTTTTCAAATGCCTTCTCCCTTGCGTAAGACCAGTGCCTGATTGACCGATGACGGCAAAAAGTCTTCGACAGACCCATCGCTCCAGTACACACGAAGGGTATCGACCAGGCCAACACTTCCAAGGCCAAAATGAACCCGACTATCACTCGACGAAAGATAGCTGCCGCCACCACCGACCCTGCGTCTTTGTAATTTTCCAGCAGCACCCACCTCAACCACAGCACAAATGTCGTGGCGAAGATGTTCCGGGAGAATGGCCGAGATCAGCAACCAGGATCCAGACGCTCCGATGTTTTTTGCCAGCCGAAGTGTTCCATCGGCATTGGCAAACACCAGATCCTGATCTCCATCCCCGTCCAGATCTCCGACCGACAGGCCGCGGCTCACCTCGACTCGGCCATTTGCTCGCCCAAACCCGAATTGCTGCCGTTCAAATTTTCCCGTGCCATCATTGATGAACAGATGATTCTCTTCGCCATAAGGTTTCCAGTAATCGAGACCTGCGGCTCGAGGATCGATGGCGCCACGTAAAACGCGACCATGCATCGTTACCAGATCAAGATCTCCATCCTGATCGGCATCCACAAAAGCAGTGCCAAATCCGGTGAAATCGACGGTCGAAACAGCAAGTCCGGATTTTGAAGTGTCATCAGAAAACTGTCCAGGCTGCAGGCATCGATATAGCGTATCGGTTTCATGCACGAGATGGGTCACCAGTAAATCAGAGAAACCATCTCCATCGACATCGCCGGTCGCAATCCCCATCCCGGCCTCCGATTGACCAAAAAGATTGACTGCCAGGCCCAGAGTCAGCGCCGATTCAGTAAAACGACCGGTGCCATCCCCCAACCAGGCGAAATTAGGTTCGCCATCATTGGCCACGTAGAGATCAATATTTCCATCGTGGTTCAAATCATCTGCGACAACCCCGAGGCCTCTCCCTCGTAAGTCAGAAATACCAGCCTGAGCAGAGATGTCGGTGAAAGATCCTGCGCCGTCATTTCTCAACAAAAGGTCGGGCATGCCCGAAAATCTTGCCGGTGGTGGATACTCTGGCTGCCCACCAGAACTGGTTCCTGCAAAATCAGGATCAAAATCAAGGTATCGTGTCACATAGATATCCAGGTCTTTATCTCGATCAACATCGACAAACAAAATAGACATGCTCCACTGATCGTCATCGATGCCCGGCCCTCCCGGCAATTTTGAGAAGGAGCCATCGCCGTTGTTGAGATAGATGCTATCAGGGCCAAGATTCCCGATGTAAAGATCGAGATCTCCATCGTTATCAATATCTGCTGCCGCAGCCCCCATCGCATAGGCCGGATCACCCAAGCCCGATTCTTCTGTCACATCGGTAAATTGCCACGGCCTGTCTTGTCGATAAAGCCGATTGATTCCAGCATCCGAGGAGTAAGACCCACTGGAAGATCTGGCGAAAGCCAACCGGTAGATATCGAGGTCGCCATCGCCGTCATAATCAAACAAGACACAACCACCCGCCATGCTTTCAGGCATGAAGCGGTCGCCGAGAACTGGCAATTTTGAATCGCAAGAGATTCCGACAACGTCATCCACTTCGATAAAACAGCTCAGCTCCAAAGAGTTACCGTCGCTTGTTTTGTCCCCAGTACAACCAATAAACGAAAGCGGAATCCCACAAAGAAAAAGCAACGAAAGGGCCAGTCCGACTTCCATCTCGCTTTTCATTACAGCTCAGCCCTTCAGCGCTTGATGGTTTCCAGTATCTCCATCTGCTCTTGTAATGGCTTGGCCAGGAACTTTTCGAATAGCTGATAAAACTCAGCAATGTCATCGGTCCTGGTGTATTTCGCCACCGCAAGTCTCCAACCATATTCCTGTAACAGCGGATAAAACTTATCGCGATAATCCTCGATGCTTCCGCTCTCGGAACGGGCAATCATAAAAGTGACGGCCCAGACCCCCATGTCGTAAGCAATGCTGCGATGGAAAGGTTCCATTTCTGTCGGTAAATCTCGGGTGTATTCCATATCCTTGAGACCACGACCGGCAGATCGACCGGTCTGAGCACTTTGCATCGACCACTTCATCGCACGAGGGAAATCGACCCACCCTCTCTCGCTGCCCAGCCATGCCTCAAAAAAGACGGCCCCGCCCTCCATCAGCCAACCAGGAGATTCCCTGTGTGCTTGCTGGAAAACATGGGTGTATTCATGGATGCCGCGAATCGGCAAATCTGAAACTCCCCAGCCATCGGCATTGATAAAAACCAGCTCGGCGAATGGAGGGTCGGTAAAGATCACCGCTGAGAGAAATGCTTCCTCACCACCCGAAGCGGCAACATCAACCAAGCGCTTGGCTGGCCCCCCCAGACAATCTTCTTCGAAACCAGGCAGTGCAGTTTCTCGTCGCGCTCGACAGTAATCCTCAGCAACTTCCTGTAAAGCATCCCGCGAAGCCTCGTCATCGCCGGGCTCACTGAAAACGTAGACCCGGACGGGACCATAGTTGCCGAAAAAACTACGCGCCTCGTCAATTCCGGATGCAAGAGCTGCCTGGAATCGTTCTGGATAACCATCCATCACGATGTATTCCGGCGGCTCTTGTTGGAGACGAAACATGCCTTTCGACAAACGCTCCTCGGCCATTTTCCACGAAAACTCTGCCTCGCTTGATGGAAGATGGCTGCAGGAAGCGCAAAGAAAAAGCGTCGAAATCGTTAACCAGCGGCCTTGCTTATGAATCCTGCCCTCGCTTTAAGGAGAAATAAATCACCCAGCATCCAAACAATGCCACAAACGAGAGCAAGACCCCCAAAGACACTCCACCCTCATAAGTTAATTGTGTCAGCAGTATCTCCCATGAAGTGCCACGGTCGACAAGCCAGCAACCCGCAATTAGCGGTGTAGCTAGTTTTAAAACTTGCCACAAACCATCATCGGAACTCGATTGCGACATACATTCCTCTTTTCATCTCATCGATCAAAAACTCACTGCGTTATTGAGCCACTGGCAACCAAATCACGGCTTATTTTTCCTTGCTGCGAGACCATGTTGGTTTCAGATCAATTTTTCCTTCGACAGACTCGGGCCGTTCAAAAACTTTCCAACCTCCCGGAGTGGGTCGGAGATGAAGATAATGCTCCACCACATCTTTACCATCAGGACCACCGAAAGCTCGATATCTGATCTTGTAAAAAAGTACCCCTGGGATCGCAGGCATAGCATTGTAACCAAATGAGTTTTCTATACGTACAATACCCTTGCCGCGTATTACATCACCGCTAACACCTTTCCAAATTCCAGGAACATTATAGGTAATGGCGTACTTGAGTTGTTCTTCCGTAATCGCCGTACCAAACCATTCCCTGTCAAAGATGATATAGGAACAAGGATCTGGAAGTGGGTATTCAGAAGGAGCCCAGGCCGCTACAGGCCCAGGTTCCTGGCAAACGTAATCGATTCCGGTATATCCGAGAGCACGATCCTTGATGAACTCCGCAGCTACATCATTGGGGTGAATCGGAGGAGACATTCGTTGACAGCCGACCAGGGCAATCAGGAAAGCTAAAGTAAAAAATAACCTGAACGAACGACAGATGTGCGCCAGTTCAGTTTCTGTTGCGTAGGCTTTTCGATGATCTGCTTCTAGCATTTTCGCAGTATATCAGCCGCTATCTGAAGTGAGAAGCCTTCTGTACCATGGCATGGCATGCCGTTTAGGTATTCTTCATCACCCGTGGATTGAACAACGATAGAAAATCGAGATCATGATCAATTCTTCTATCGAATACAGCTGGGATAACCATCAAAGTAATGGCGAAAAGCCTCTGTCTGCGCCCGAAAGAGGAAAATGACATGGCTACTCCCGACGCAAAATCGCCAAAAGAATACATAGACTCTCTTCCCCAAGATCGACGAGGCACGATCAAAAAGTTACGTGCCCTGATAAGAAAAAACCTCCCCAAGGGTTATAAAGAAGAGATGCGCTGGGGAATGATTTGCTACGAGGTTCCTCTTTCCGTTTGCCCCAACACCTACAACGGCCAACCGTTGATGTATGCCGCAATTGCTGCACAGAAAAAACACTATGGAGTCTACCTGTGCGGTATGTACGCAATTCCAACCATACAGAAAACCCTCGTACGTAAATGGAAAAATAGAGGCACTCGCCTCGACATGGGTAAAAGCTGCATACGACTGTCGAGCTGGGACGACTGTGAACAAGACCTGATTGCCGAAGCGATTGCAGCAGTACCAATTGAACAATTCATCGAAGTCTCTTCCACTCCTTCAAAATCAAAACGAAAAGCAGAAAAAAATGAATGAGGCAAACTCGACACAAGGAGAAGAGAACTGTTCATCCATAAACAGGCGCAAATTTTTTGGTCAGGCCGGTTTGTTGGCAGGATTCTCGCTGGCCGTCGATGGTCGACGCTTTGCCTGTGCCTCCACTACAGATTCTGAGAAGGAAGTCTCTCCTGAAATCGATGCCAAGGTTAGCCATGGCCCATCAATCGAACAACACATGAGAATCATCGACATAAAAGTTGATGTGATGGTGGCTGGTGGAGGAATGGCTGGTGTTTGTACAGCTCTGTCTGCTGCACGCAATGGCGCAAAAACCATTCTGATTCAGGATCGATCTCGACTCGGGGGGAATGCTTCCAGCGAAATCGGTATGCACATCGTCGGTGCAGATGTTCATGGTGGGCGTGCCGGTTGGCGCGAAGGGGGGATTATCGAAGAGATACGGATCGAAGACGCACGCCGAAATCCCCATCGAGCCTTCGAACTTTTTGATTTGACCCTTTACGATCTATGTCAACGAGAAGAACTCTTGACGCTCAAATTGGACACCGCTGTATATTCGGCAACGGTAACCAATGGCAAGATCACACAAGTTCTTGCCCGCTGCGACAAAACTGAAACCATCTACCGCATCGAAGCGGATACCTTTTGTGACTGCACCGGAGATTGCCGCCTAGGCCTGGAAGCCGGGGCTGAGTTCAAAACCGGTCGAGAACCTCGAGCTACATATAATGAGTCCCTTGCTCTTGAAAAAGGTGACAAAAACTCACAAGGATCAACGATTCTCTTCACGGCAACCAAGCACGATCAGCCAATTGATTTCATAGCACCTCCTTGGGCCAGAAAAATGACCGAGAATGATTTTCTGTTCCGAAAAATTCCACGCGGTTCTTACGAGTATGGCTACTGGTGGATTGAGCTGGGCGGCGACCGCGATGTAATTCACGACAATGAGGAGTTGCGATTCGATTTGCTTCGAATCGTGATGGGAATTTGGGATTGGATAAAAAATTCCGGAGAACGGCCCGACTCCGCCAACTGGGCATTACAGCGCGTTGGCATGATTCCTGGAAAACGCGAAAGCCGCCGCCTCACCGGAGCCCACATCCAAACTCAACACGACCTGACCGGCGACTGGAAAAATCGAGATGACGGTGTTTGTATCGGCGGTTGGCCCTTTGATGAACACCCTCCGGGCGGCTTTGACGACTGGGACCAGCCGCCATCTTATGCGAAGAAAATCGAAGAGCCCTACAACATCGCCTTTGAGGCTCTCTATAGCGCCAACATCAAAAACCTGATGATGGCTGGGCGGAATATCTCCAGTTCTCATGTTGCTTTTACATCAGCAAGAGTCATGGCCACCTGCGCCTGTACCGGGCAGGCCATCGGAACCGCCGCTGCAATCTGTACAGAAAAGAAAATTACGCCACAGGTTCTCCGAACTCAATTCATCAAAGAACTACAACAGAGACTTCTCAAAGATGACCAGTCGATCCGCTCCATCGCTAACAACGACGCCAAAGATGTAGCCCGGCTTGCTTCGATCACAGCTTCTAGCCATCTCGAAGGTGCCGAGCCGATTCATGTAATCGATGGAAAGGTTCGCGACATTCCTGGCAAATGGGATCACCGCTGGGGTGCAAAGGCCATCGACGAAGGTCAGTGGATTGAACTGTCCTGGGAAACTCCTGTTTCCATCAAAAATGTACAAATCACTTTTGACAGTGGATTTCATCGCCAGTTAACCCTGACCGCATCGGATGGTGCTTCAAGAAATATCATCCGAGGACCGCAGCCAGAAATGGTGAAGGATTACATCATTACTGCTATCGACGAGACGGGAAAAAAACACGAAATCACCAACAAAAAATCGAACTATCTGCGACTACAGAGACATCAATTTGATGTCGGGCCGATTCGATCCCTACGCCTCCATGTGCTCAAAACTCACAACTCTCAACAGATCAGAGTCTTTGAAATACGTTGCTACGAAGATCACTGATCAAGCCTCTCGCCGTCGCAGTTCATAAAATTTCGCCAATTCCAGGTCTCAATGCCCGAATCATCCGGATAGGGGAACAGGAGGGCCTCGATTTTATGGGTGAAAATAAGACAAACCTCGCCAAACCCATGGATATTCATGAAGACCTGGATGTCTACTTCAAAGTCCTTCACCAGGACCCATACGGTCTCGAAAACCAAAACTACGACTGGAGCGGCGAAGATAGATTTGTCGCAATTGCGGGTACCGCCTACTTCCTCATCGCCGCCGGTATGGTTCTCGCTTCCCAGCAGGGCATCATCCCCGGACTAAGCTATCCCGCCTTTATATTTTTTATAGCAGCATCGATTTTCGAGCTACTGGGAAAGATCTTCTGTTCACACCTGGTTTTGAAATACAACATTCGAATTAATTTCGTTAGAAAACTCGGACTCCGGCCCTGGAGGAAACTCCAAGCATTCGTCATTCCATTCTTCTTTGTTGCTGGGGATAAAATCCTTATCGATACCGTTTTTCTTTTTTCTCTCGGCCAGTTAAAAATCATCTTTACCGAATGGAATGTCATTCGAAGGCATGTGCCAATCTTCAGATTTGCTTTTGTGTCCTGGGACCGACTCGAAGATCGTCCTTACAGTATGAGATACGACATGATCGAGGACATTCTTCGTTTCCTGATCTACATTCCGTTTATTGCCATCGTTGACAACAAAATCATCACTTTGATTCCTCAGTTGGTAAATGAATTTGGTGACGGCCTGGCCGAGCCTGTTGGATTGAAATACGGAAAACATCGCTACAAAACAAAAGCCATCTGGCATGATGGGAAATTCTGGAATGGTGAATACCACCGCACTCTCGAAGGTAGCGCCATGGTATTCCTGGTCACCGTACTGGCTCTTATTTACCACTCGGCAGAATTCACATCCCCACAGTTGATTCTGGCTCTCATCTGCCTACCCATCATGATGACGCTCGCAGAGGCCATCAGCCCCCATACCGCCGATGGGCCACTCATCGGCTTATTGGGCTGCACCTTTTTATGGGCTCTCCCGACGATGATATAAATGGGCACTTCCTGTGATGAAAGGAAGCTCAACCCGGGCCACGCACAATACAGACATCTCCTCATATCTATCCTGCAAATGCCCACCCTGACCCTTCATGGCCGAACACCCTGTAATTCAACGCTTCGAGATGGCATCATTAGTCTCGAAGCATCCAGTGCTTCAAAACCCATCAGGTAGGAGTTTCTGTGAGCTGCCCCGATAACGACGAAACTGTCGAATACAATCAGCCAGCCCAGGACCCACCGGCTCGGTCTGAGAATGCGACTCTGCCTAATTTTCCAGGATACGCACTCGAAGGAGAACTCGGACGCGGTGGTCTCGGAGTTGTCTACCGAGGCAGGGATCTGACGCTCAATCGCCCAGTTGCCATCAAGGTTCTGACCAGCAATGTGGGAAGCCTAGAACAAAGACAAAAAGTCATCGAAGAAGCGAGGCGTACCGCTGCACTTGGAGATCGATGCATCGTAACCGTTTATGGGGTCATCGAGCACGAAGGAAATGCCGCCATCGTGATGGAGCTTGTCGATGGACATGAGCTACAAAATGTTTCGTCTGTATTGGAGCCAAAACAGCTTTCCAATATCATCTCCGAAACCGCTCGTGCACTTGCCATAGCGCACCGTGCCGGAATTTTGCACCGCGACATCAAACCCCAGAACATTGTTGTCACGCCCTCACACGAAGTCCGAATCCTCGATTTTGGTCTATCCGTTAATATCGATACTGAGAACCTGGAAGAAGGATTTTCCGGAACCATTGCTTATGCAGCACCGGAACGCTTGCAAGGGAATCCTGCATCTACTGCGACTGACATCTTTTCTCTTGGAGTTCTTTTTCACGAAGCGCTAACAGGCAGGCATCCTTTCGCCAAGCTAGGAAAGCCTCCAACCATTTCATCGATTTTGGCCGGAGAGCCATCCATTCCAAGATCCTTGAAGCCGGAGATTCCTGAAGATCTTGAGCGCATCTGTCTGGCTTGTCTCGCCTACAAACCTGAGCACCGTCCCTCCGCCGAAGAGGTCCATCTGGGCCTGGTTAACTTTCTTGCCGGACGTCCGACTCAGATGAAAGTCAGTGTTGTAAAAGACCACCTCCTCAATCGCATCGAAGAACATGTAAGCACCATCGAGGAGTGGAAAGAGCTCGGAATTATTGAAAAGCGAGAGAAGGATCAACTGCGCTGGCTCTACCGCAGAGTCCTCGAGGGTGACGATCTGTGGCCTACCGAAACTCGTAAACTTCGCGTTGGAGAGCTCGGAATCTATGTTGGCATCTGGACTGCTTTCCTCGCTTCGTTGATGACATCAGTGCTATACAGGATCGACGTAGGGCCACCATTCAGCTGGCTTCTCCCGATGGGCACAACCGCAGCATTTGGAGCTGCTGGTTTTTTGACACAACAAATGGCGAAAAATCGCATCACACCGCTTTTCTTCGGCGGGGCCATATTGTCAATGGTGCCGGCCTTGATCGTCCTTCTTACCGAGCTTGTATGGGCACCGAAGGCCGATAGCGAAACAGAGCTATTTCTCGGGGCGGGAATTGCAAACCGAACCCTCTTCGTATCCAGCCTGATTAGCCTTATCGCCGCTGTCATCCGACTCCATCGAACTGGAGTCTCATTCTACGCCTGGGTAGCGGCTGTTCTTTACACC
>JBBWWC010000159.1:0-17895 GCA_050256555.1 Planctomycetota bacterium
TTCTTTCCGTGCCGAAAGAACCAGCGTCAAAATAATCCGGGCAGCAGGACGTTTATCCTTGGTCGCAAGCTCACACATACGATCAAATGCCGGTCCCGTATCGATCCCCACCAACTTCGAACCGATGTAGCGCTCCACGCCGTAGAAATCCCCGGCAAATCCAACCTGGATCAATGCTTCAATCGCCTTTTTGCTTCCATCCTGGATCAGTTCATCGACTGCGTGCGAAGCCGCATCAAAACGCTCTTGCTGAATCGCTGCCGCCAATTTGGCCTTGGAACGGGACACATCCGGTGAATACGCTTCAACCGCATCTGTCGAGAAGCCACAAAACAGCAAAAGAAACAACATCTGAGCGGAGATCTGTCGCAGAAGGTGCTTGCCCAAACGGCAAAAGAGACCTTCTGGGACCGGGACAGAGCCAAGAGCGTGGGACATCGCCTGCTTCCTTCCGGATCATCAGAGTCGAATATCTCTGGTAAACCTTGATTCTAAACAACTACGAGCACAAAGGATAGCACCGGCCTGCACCACCAGATTTGCCACATCTGAGGATTATCGTATTCTTCCATATCAGGACAGAGCGATTTCAGATTTGTTTTCAAATCTTCGAGATCACACCGTTCCTGAATGGATCAGACAGTCAGTGAGACAGATTCTGACACGATGAAATCAGAAGCCATTCCTTTTTTGAGAGGGGGGAATGGATTCGGGAGGAAATTCGATTTTGCATCAGCCACCTCTCTTCAGGTTAACCCTGGCTCTATCCCTGGCATTGCTGACTCTCCTCTCCGGCTGCAAACGGGGAACAGCCCTCGCCGAAGCACAAGCCCCCCTGATCGAGAACTTTGCCGTCGACGTACAGCTGAACTCAGCCACGGTTGGATTCGATGTCAACGATCCGCTCCAACGACAATGGGAAGCATGGATCTTCTTCAGCGATGATATGGGTGTTCACTGGAATCCCATCACCACCGTAAAAGAAGGCGAAAATCAGATTCCACTCACTCCACCTTTTGAACCGGTTGCGACATCCTGGTCATTCAGAGGTGATCTTCTCTCCCTCCCACAGGCGGATGTCCTACTGCAAATTCGACTGATCGACATCCATGGCCAAGTACAAGCAGAGGCACAAAGCGATCCGCTTTCGATCGGCGAATCAACCGCACCAATAGTTCATTCGGTCAACGTTCCAACCGGTCCCATAGGTGGAGCCATTCCAGTGACCGCATTTGTTTCTGATGCAGAGGGTGATCATGTCACCGTACAAGTGGAATGGTCACTCGCCGGCTCCGATCCATGGTTTCCTGCCACACTTGAATCGACTAATAGCGATATGGTCTTTCCGGTTCAAAGTGAGGGAACCCCGCTGATGTTCCACTGGCACTCCCATGTCGACACCCCCAATGTGATTAGCCCATTTGCACGACTCCGCATCATTGCAGCGGATGCCAGCGGTCAACATCTACAACAAAGCCCGACCATGTCGCTCAATACGGTTCCACCGATCATCGAGTCTTTGACCATTGGAGAAATCCCTGGCTACCTCAACGGAAGTGAACCCTATTTGACCGATTCAGGAACCGAGATCCCATTTTACGTTTCGGTCCCGGACAGGGGAGCCCGGATCACCGTCTCCTGGGCCAGCGGCCTCGGCGGAGCAGCTCCGGACTCTTCAACGCTTTCCATAGAATCGGATCAGGTCGTCGCTCAAAGGGCCCCTGGATCCGATCTCTCTGACCTGTTCAGCATCACCGGGAATAGCGCCAGCTGGATCGTTCCCGATAACAGCCCCATACCGCTGGGAACACTGTCGCTGTGGGCAAGCATAGAAGACTTACGAGGAAACCCAGCTCTGACTTTCGGTTACCAGTTCCATGTCGCTCCAGGTTCCGCAAATGTGCGCCCCTTTGACTGGCATGACCGCTGGAGTTTGGATTTCACACGCGACAACTACACCATCACTATCGATCAAGACTCGACTGGAGACTTCATTCCGAATTCGGTATACGGCGCAGATGGACAATCGGATCACCGACAAGATCTTTTAACCATCGGGCTGCAATCAAATCAGCCACTCCCCTCTGCCGCAGCAACACAGGCCAATCAAAAGGTCTTGTTATGGACTGAAGATGCCATTCTCGAACAGATACGCGACCACTACGGTGCCGGGTCCTTACCAGATGGATCTGACTTACAACCGCGCCTCAGTTTTCAAAAGGAAACCCAGCAAGCGACCAGCTTCATCGGCATCGGTGGAGATGATGTTGAACCAGTCAGCTATGCGTTGGGACGTGCGGCGTTTGATTTTCGAAACTCCACCGGCAACGATGAACGATCGCCCCAACGAGGAGTCTTCACCAGCAACATGGTTCAGTTCTACTGGAACTCATGGACATTCCGAAACCGCTTCTCCGGAGTCCTACCCGGCTTGGGGATCCCCGTCAGCGAACATTCACTCGACGCAGTGGTTCTGGGCAATAACTTCGAACGCCTCGACCCTTCGAACACTAACTATGAGAACCTTCGCTATGACGAGATCTGGGAAGCCATCGATGCATGGAGCCGGATTGTCGCCGTGGTTGCTTCCCATGAAATCGGACATGCGGTTGGCTTGTGCGCCAACAATCCCCCTCCTGTCGGCCTCTTTGGAGGGGTTCAGAATGCAGATTTCTCTGGCCCATTCACAACCGCATATCACGTAGACACCCCGGGTTTGAACGTCATGGCTTCTGCTCTGGGATTGACATCCGCACTTGTCGAGGGAGATTCCGGGTACAGCTTCAACGAGCTAAATCGAGCCTACCTCGCTGAATGGATCACACTGGAGCCATAGATGATCAAACCAAAACTAATTCCATACGTATCAATATTACTGACCTTCATCAGTACAGAAATGGCCCAGGGTGTCGATGACCCCTGGCCGCTCTTTGATCGAGCCGATCATGTTCTTTACGGAACCGTGGTCGAGGTGCTCGAAGGAGAGAGGGACCGTCTCTACCAAATCAACACCGACCAAGAAGAGGGTCTCGACTCTTCTTCTTCGACGTGGTGGTTACGGGAGCCGGAAGGTGCGGGCACCGAAGGTATCGGCGCCAACATCGGTAACCGCGGGGCATGGCTCGTGGCAAATGTCGTCGGAGGAGAGTTCCCGGCAGCAAATGCGACGATCTTGCCCGGCGGTTTTTTATCGATCGACAATCGGCATGACACCACCAAACTGATGAAACTGAAAACCGACTCAACCCCGGAAACGACAGCGTTGAATTTGATTCATTCGCAGAATCAAGTCATCAAAAGAATCGCCATCGGCTGGTTAAGGACATCAAGCATCGAGCCAGAAGCCGATCAGATGGAGCTGATTCGATGGGCATTTGGCCGTGAATACGACACTGCTGTTCAGCGCTCCTGGTTGGAGTTGTTCCTGCAAAAGCAATGGACCTTCTCAGACCCAGGCCTTGCAGACCTGATTCCCTTTTCGACAGACCCTGCCGTTTCGATGCTGACCCAACAATACCTGAAACAGAACGGCACCATTCGCCAACGAGCACGTCTTGTCAGCGCCTGGCCAACAGCAGATCTCGAAGCCAAGAAACGACTCGCCATCGCATACCGAAAGCTGTCTATCGTAGAAGCCAGCCCATGGCTTCTACAGGGGATTACAGCCACCAACACCACACTGAGAGCGCTTTGCGTCGAATCGATCGGCGGCATCGGTGGCCTCCACCTTGAAAACACCTACACATCGTTACTACGTTCCACTGACCAGCAAACCAGAGCCTCCGCTCTACGCGGGCTCGCCCGAAACCAAACTATTGGATCCTGGCAACTTCTCAATCAAGCCATCAGCGAAATGGACACCGATGATCCGCTAAAAGCGATGGCGATCGCTCTCAAACGACACCCCTGGAAAACACTATCCAAGAGAAGGCAGTATTGATCATGAACTTTGATCTCATGAATCTACTCAATGAAAAAATAACGGCTCAGTCTCCAGGGATCTTCTCCCTGAACTTCGGGGTTATTTCAGTCGAAATCGAATTCGACGGGATTTCCTTACATGCCCCCGAGAATCCACCCTTTCGCTGGTTCCCGACCTCGCAAAAGTTGTATTCAATTCTTGAGCCGCAACAACTGGAGAAGTTTTTAGGGCATTGGTATTCAAAGGAATTCAACCTCGACGAAAGCCTCCAAGATTTCCCCATCATCAATGAAAAAGATCGCCAGCAAATCTCCGCTGAGCATCGCTGTTCTGACCTTTCAGAATACTTCCTGCTTTCCCAGGAGACGGTCATTTTCGAACCGGCAACGGTCAAGACGACAAAATCGACAGTCGCCATTCCAGCCGTTGACTTTCTTGCTCATGTCGAGCAACTATTTCGAAACTGCAAAAAAACCGACGAAACCCTTCCTGCCTTCACAGAACTACTGGTACTTTCCCCCAGAGGTGTCGCCGCCAGGGACGAAAATGAATCGTGGATATTCTCGCGGATTGCACTTCTCATCGATGGCTTCAGAACCATCGAAGAAATCATCCATGACTCCCCCTTCTCACCAGCAAAGACGCGCCAACAACTCGCCAGAGGTGCGGAAAACGGATGGGTCTTCAAAACGAACTTCCCAGAACTGGATGCAATCAGCTCAGAAAAACTGCCCGAAGAACAACACAAAGAAATAGTCAACCAGCTCGAAATTGCCATCAAAATGGCCGCCGATCCGTTGACGGTTCTCGAAAAGCTAAATCAGTTTCACAAAACCAACCGCTCCACAGAAGCAGTGATTGCGACCCAAATACGCATCGCTGAAGCAAACCAACTCGCAAGAAACTCAGCGGCTGCCATCCAAATCCTTGAGGATCTACTAAAGCTGCATCCTGAACGATTAGATGTGAAAGAATCTCAGATAAAAATCATCATCCACCATGGCGAAGAGCTACTAAGAAGTAGCCAGCCCGAAGAAGGTCGACGCTATCTTCGAAGAGCGATAGAGCTCTCAGATGACGACCAAATACGATTGCTACTGATCGCTTCGCATCAGGACCAAACTTCACAGATCCGTGAAGCAATCAAGACCGCAAGTCTCTTGTTCCGGAACTCAAAAAAGGAAAGAGCCTTACGTCTCATCGACAGCCTTGAGGCCTTGTATCCGGAAAACATTGAAATGCAAAGGGCTCGAATCGACTTCCTTCTCGACCTTGGTGAGGAGCAAGCTTCTGAGATCGCTCTCGAGAGGCTCGCTGCTCAACTGGCAAACGAAGGGAACCTACAGGAAGCTCGTGCAGTCGCTGAAAGCATCCGTAGGCTCAGACACAAAAGAAGATCTCTTTCTCATGAATCTCATCGCGGAACCCGAGCCCTGAAAAATATCCGGCTGCTGGTGCTGCTACTGCCCTTCTTCATTTTGACCTTATTCGTTATCGAAACCGAGTTCGCGATCCAGAAAGTCATTGCCAAGGCAGAACTCATGACGCCCGAGTCATGGAGAAAAGAAGCCTCCCCGTGGCTCAGGTGGCTTCCTTCTGGCCCCTGGAAAACAGGCCTGGAGAATGCTGCAACTCTGGTCGAGGAACGCAGTATCGATAGTCAGCGCACCTACTCCACTGCGGCCAAGGAAGCGCTACAAAATGCCAAAAACTCACGACTCCTCGGCAAGGGCCAAGATCTGGCCGCTCATTTACAGCAAGCGACAAAGTTCGGAGCCGGTGCAGAGGTGAAGCAGCTGACCCAGAAATGGCAACAGGAAGATCAACAAGCGAAAGACCTTCGCCAATTAATTATCACTTCGAGAAACCAGGGAGATCTCTCTGCGACACGACGTTGGACCATGGAAATTCTGGAGAAATTCCCGGCCAACGATGCCTCGGTCGGCCTCTCAATCCCTGTAAAAATAAAATCGAAACCAGGTACATTCCTGATCGACGATAGCGATCAAGCTGTTTCATTACCAACGTGGATTGAAGTCGAGCCGTTTGGATCCAAAAAAGTAATCCTGGAAAACGAAGGGCGAAGAAGCGAATTCGTCATCACCACCCAGAGCTCCGAAACCGTCACTCTGCCGGCTCCCTGAGCAACCGCCCCAGCGCTCTCAACCTTCTTGAATTAACTTCTTCAGAATTTCCTGAACCATACGTGGGTGAGCCTGACCACCACTGGCTTTCATCACTTGCCCCATCAGAAAGCCCATCGGTTTCCCATCGCCTGATCGAATCTTCTCAGCTGCGTCAGGGTTGGCTTCCAGCACTTCTTCAACCCACTTCACCAGCGCCGATTCATCGCTAACCTGCTCGCCTGTTTGCGAGAGGATCTCTCCTGGAGAACGATCTTCATCGAGAGCCTTCTGTAGTATCTCACGTCCCTTGGCCACACTAATTCGATCTTCCTCAACAGCCTCCACCACTTCTGCAATCTCTTTGGCAGTCAGTGGATATTCCTCAATCCGTTGCTCGCGCTCATTCAGGTGCTTCAACACTTCACCCCTGAACCAGTTAGAGGCCGCAGTTGCCGACATTCCAGCCTCGATCATCGAATCGAAAAAATCACCATTCTCACGACGCGCCAGTAACGGTTCCACTTCACGTGGATTCAGCTGCAATTTCTCGACCAGTCTTGCTTTACGTTCGCCAGGCATCTCTGGCAAAGCATTTTGCTCACGATCAATATCTTCCGATTCAATGACGACTACAGGGAGATCTGGATCAGGAAAATATCGATAGTCGGGAGAATCTTCTTTCCCACGCATCTCGGCAGTTTCCTCACGATCCTGGTCCCACAACCGAGTCTCTTGTCGAATTTCGCCGCCCTCTTCCAGGACCTGCATCTGACGCGCCGATTCCACTTCGACCGATCGCTGGATCGAAACAAAAGAATTGAGATTCTTCAGTTCGGTACGAGTCCCCAGCACCTCAGCTCCCTGTCGATGCACCGACACATTTACATCCGCACGAAGATTACCCTTCTCCATGTCTCCATCACAGACTCCGATCCATCGCAACAGCTCTCGTGTCGATCGAACACACTGAGCCGCCTCGACGCCACTCATCGCTAGCGGTTCGGTAACGATCTCGAGCAACGGACTACTACAACGATTGAGATCGATACGACTGGTTCCATCTTCGGCATGAATCGACTTCCCGGCATCTTCTTCCATGTGAATACGAACTAGCGGCAAGATCCCATCCGAATCATCTTCCCGGACAAAAGAGATACTTCCTCCCAGCGCATAGGGTCGATAGAACTGACTGATCTGATACCCCTTGGGAAGATCGGGATAAAAGTAGTTTTTTCGATCAAAACGGCTTTCTCTCTGGATCTGGCAGCCAAGACAGATGGCAGCCCGTATCGCACGCCGGACCGCAGACTCATTGATCACGGGTAAAGCACCGGGCCAACCAGTACATACCGGACAGATATTCTGGTTCGGTTGCGCACCTGTTTCGCGAACACAGCCGCAGAACATCTTGGTTTCGGTCGACATCTGAGCGTGGATTTCCAGCCCAACCACCGTTTGCCAGTCGCTCATGCTTCCCCCTCTTCGGGAAGCATCCGATGATGATCGGTCCATTGCTGCCAGCGCTGCCCCAGCTCCAGTAATTGGTGGTCGCTACCGTGAGCGCCCATCAATTGCATACCGATCGGTAATCGATTTTCATCGAAGCCGCACTGCAAGGCCAGCGCCGGAACTCCTGCAAGATTTGCTGTCACTGTCAAGATGTCACAAGCATAAAGGGCCAGCGGATCATCGATCCGTTCCCCGATAGGAAAGGGTCCAAAAGGAGAAACCGGCAACAACAAGGCGTCACACTCTTCCAGAACTTGATTCATACCATCTCGAATCAGATCTCGAACTGCGACCGCTTGCGTGTAATAAGCATCGCGGTAGCCAGCCGAAAGAACGAAGGTACCTAGCAGAATCCTGCGCCGAACTTCACTGCCAAAACCAGCGTGGCGACTGCCCTCATAAATCTCCTGAAGTTCTTGAGCATCTGAGCGAGCTCCGACGTGAATCCCATCGTAACGAGCCAAATTGGAAGAAGCCTCGGCGGTAGAAATCACCTGGTAACAGGCATTGGCGGCTTCCAGATGGGGCAACGACCGCTCGATGATCTCAATTCCTTGTGCAGCCATCTCATCGGCTGCAGCCCTGACTGCAGTGGTGACACTCTCATCAATCCCGGGACCAAATCCTTCGCTCACCAGTGCGACTTTCTTGATGGGAGGACCTGCGACACCCACAGTCTTGAGGCTGGTCGAATCGAGCGGATCGTACCCCTCCAGAACCTCAAGAACCTGACGACAATCTGTCGCATCTCGGGCCACCGGGCAGATCTGATCGAGACTCGATCCAAACGCAATTAAACCCCGCCGCGAAACCCTCCCCCAGGTCGGCTTGAATCCAGTAGCACTGCAGAATGCTGCGGGCTGGCGGATCGACCCGCCTGTATCACTTCCGAGATGAAAGGCCCAGCCGTGACATCCGGCCAGAGCTGCAGCACCTCCACTGGACCCTCCCGGTACCCGTGTTCGATCCCAGGGATTCGAAACCACTCCATGGGACGAAGTTTCATTCGATGCCCCCATGGCGAACTCGTCACAACTACTTTTCCCGACCAGCACTGCACCTGCGGCTCGTAACCGACCGACTACAGTGGCGTCTTCGAAAGCCCGGAACCCCTTGAGCATCCGACTGGATGCATCGCTGGTCCCCAATTCAGTCGTAATGTTCATCTTGGCCGTGAATGGAATCCCATCGAGAGGACCGAGTAACTCACCTTGTTCTCGTCTTTGGTCGCTCTGATCCGCAGCAATGCGGGCTTCTTCGCCAAAAATTTCAACTACGGCACCGATGTCTCGGCCGTGACCGTCAAGAAATTCGAGATAACCTTCCACCAGTGACCGCGAACGACAACGCCCCTGAGCTAGCCACTGGCTAACTTCATGGACCGTAGCATGATTCGGCGGAAGTGTCTCGTTGCTCACATCGACCACCTATCCAACAACACGCGGGGTCACAAATGTGCCATCACGCCAGTCCGGCGCATTTTCGCCGATACGTCCGGAGTCTCTCGGACCGCCGGGGTCATCGCCACTGTGAGGTTGATCTCGACGCGTTCCATCAACAGACACCGATCGAACGGAACCATCGATCAAGTGGCCCGCAGGGATTTCAACCGACCGTAGTGTTTCCACCAAGTCGAGAATTTTTTCCAGGTGATCGACCAGTCCCGGGATCTCCTCGTCAGAAAGTTCAAGACGAGCCAGTCGCGCCGTCTTGCGAACGAGTGCGGCATCCACGACCGGTCGCCCCGCAGAATTTGTGGCATCGGATTCGGGTGAGATACGACCCCCTTCTCGATTCTGAACTTTGGTCCACGAGTTGCTTCCCCAAACATATGCGCCAGCAGGATCGTGCAACGGATATCGCATGAGGTCGATGAAAAACTCCCGATCGACCTTGGTCGACCGGGAGCTCCAGGATCAAATTGGTACCGGCGCAGGGACTCGAACCCCGGACCCAAGGATTATGATTCCTTTGCTCTACCAACTGAGCTACACCGGCACAGCCGCAGACGATATCGCGACTCCCCCTGGCTGTCCAGATCGACTGTCCGGAGTCGGGGAAACGGACGTCCACCGCCCTATCGCCGTCTTACAGGCTCTGGCCGATTTACTTCTCCCGAGCAGCTGCCTGCTGTGCCAAGAAATACTTGATCTTCCCCAGCAGCGTCCGCATCTGCTTTTGTGCCAGGATTGCCAGAGGCAACTACCCCGGCGATCGCTCTTGTGCTGCCGATGCTTACAAATCCCCGGAGATCCAGCTCCACGCTGTCCTGGTTGCCACTCACAGACACCCTATCGGCCACTGGTCCATATTTCGACCCATGAAGGAGCACTCAGAGATTTGATTCTCGCCGCCAAATGGGGTCATAGAGATGATCTGAGCCAGCCGATCGCTCAGGAGCTGGCGAAATTAGTCAGCGCTGCGCTACAAAGACAACACAGTAATAAATCTGGCACTGCGGGGCGATTTACGCCATGCGTGGTCGCCATTCCGAGATCACTAAAACGGCGACTGCGCCACGGTGCGCCCCTCTCTCAGCGACTCGCCATCCCGCTGGCCAGGCTGCTAGGACTCCAATACAACTGCGCGATCTTTCACCAGGGATCCCGCCCGCAAACTTCACTGACGGCGACTGATCGGAGGCGACTGCCCGACACCACCTTCCAGCTCAGAAAGGGTGGTACCTGGAGAAAAATGCCGGCCCCCACTGCTGTGATCCTGGTCGATGACGTCCACACAACCGGAGCGACACTCCGGGCCGCCACGCGAAGACTGGAAAAGGAAGGTTATCCGGTTTGGCTGTGGGCGGTGGCCAGCATCAGTCGATCACCGCGACGACCTCTAAATCTGCCCAGCTGAACCGGATCAAAGCTCGGCCCAGTGGCACTATGGAATCGCCACCAGGTAAGCGATCCAGGCTTCCGTGTTCTCTGCTTCGGTCTCGTGGGTGAAGACACCATCCCCATCGCCATCTTCATCCGTTCCTTCCCAGAAAACCTCGACCTTTGAAAATCCAGCATCTTCGAGGATCTCCTGGGCTTCTCGCATGCCATATCGGCGCCAGTCATAAGTGAAAGCGTTCTTCATCTTGGAACCGTCCGGGAAATGGAACGAGATGTGACAAATCACTTCATCGCTGATTCCACAAACTTTCTCCTGGTCCCAGACATAGTTAAAACCTTCTTTTTCACGCTCTTCTTCCAGCTCTTCATAGGCCTCACTACCTCCGTACATATCGAGCACGAAGATACCTTCATCGGGAAGACTGGCGCGAACCGAACGGAAGTACTCCAGTAGCTGTTTCCGTTGTTTGAAAATCCACCACGAGAAGTTCATGGCACAAACGATATCGACAGGATCCTCAGGTGCATCGAGAACATTGGCAATGCGAAGATCGATGCGAGATCGTTGTTCTTCATCCAGATCGGAAAGATTATTCTCTATCCCCCAGTTGACGGTATCGAGATCAAGATCGTAGCCTATCGCGCGGCGCTCAGTTTTCTCTTTGACCCATGTCGCAGACAAAAACCCGGTCCCGCAAAAGTCTTCTCTCAACAGTACCGGACTTCGTTTGAACTTTTTGCGAAAGACCTCATCCATGAACTGGGTGTCCGCCTCGGGCTCCTGGACCGCCTGTTGATAGAGAGCATGCTTATTCGCCAGAAATGCCTGCCGGTCACGTTTCTTTTTCTTCTTGTTACCTTTATCCATCGGCAGTTTCTTCGCATCCGTCGTCATGTATCCCCCTGGTCTGTCCGTGCTCGAGCTTCAGAACAGAATGTTACTATTTCGAAAAATGAGCTCTTCAGCACTGGTCTCTTCCAACGATCCTGCTGCGCAGATCATCGACGGTTACTGACACTTCTCAAGTCGTTCCAGCGGAAGTCAGTGAAAACCGCTCCTCACTCCAGAGAAATGGAGCCTCCAGAGCATCAGATCCGGAGCTGATGCCGTGGGCCACCCTCTCCCCAACCGCATGAGCAGCAGTCACACCATGGCCCCCCAATCCCACCGCCCAGTGCCAACCGGAAAGACGTGGATCGGGTCCGAGGAGAAAACGTCGGTCCGGACAAAAACTACGATGACCTGCCCAGATCCGTCTCAATGAATGGTTATGAATCTGTGGAATCAAATCCTCGATCTTGTTCTGGAGCCCACCCCAGGGATCCCCCTGCGGCTGGGCACGACCGGGTTGATCTTCGATCTCTTCACAACCACTCCATAGTGTCTCGTCAACTCCCGGTCGCAGATACCAACCATGATCATGATTCCAGAGCCAGGGTCGTAGCATTCGACTGCCAGAAAGTGCTTCCGTGGTCAGGCAGCTTCGTAAAAAAGGCTGGAGATCGATGGGCAACCCGACACTCTCGGACCACTGTCCTGCCCAGGCACCATTGGCTACCACAACTGCTTCCGCCGAAACATCGATACCGGCAATCCGAAGGCCCTGAAAACACCCGTCACTGGCGATCGGCCTCTCCGCTGTCACTCCACAGCAAATTTCGACGCCACCAGCGATCGCCTGTTGCGCAAATACCGCCAGCAATGCCGGAACCTCGACCACCCCATCGGAGGCGACGTAGCGCGGGGTCCCTGTGGGGGCAGAACCAAATTCCGGATAAGTGTCAAGAAACTGCTGCCTCGACCAGTCTTGATGAGGAACTTGTTGCCATGAATCTGCAGAGACCGCCTGCCCCTGGTCAAAGATCAGAGAACCTGTCCGGTGAAATCTAGCATTTCGTTCGTCGCCACCAAGGTTCTGCTCGATGAAACGAGCCCCTTCAATACAAAGACGAGTGATCCACGGATCCTCCGCACAGTTACGAACCAATCCGGCATTACGACCACTCGAATGAGCCCCCGGGAGATTCTCCGCTTCGAGCAGCAGAATTGGTCCGATTCCCTGCTTGGCACAAGATGCGGCACAGGAAAGACCCGCCAGTCCCCCTCCCACCACAATCAATTGCCAATGCCTGTCCAGATTCAAAATGTCCGAATTCAAGGGTCTCCCGTCCCCAGAGGCCGTCTGAACGCCAGTTCGCAAGGAACACTTGGATAAACGACTGGAGAGTTTAGAGTGCGCCCCGTTATGCTTCCAGCCTAACCGCCGTCCGTACTCCCTGGCAACAGTAGGCTGCGGGAACAACCCGATACTCGACTAGACTTTGAAAAACGTCGAGTATCAGAAGTTCTGAACTCAAGAGAGGAGAGGATTCCGTGACCCCAGAAATCATCCAGGTCCTGATACTCCTCGTGGGCGCGATGTTATTGTTCGCCAGCGAGATCTTGGCCGTCGATATCGTTGCAATCATTTTATTGTTGATACTCACCATCAGCGGAATGCTTCCCATCGAAGAAGCGTTACGCGGTTTTGGCCATCCAGCGGTGATCGGTGTCGGCGCACTCTTTATCGTCAGCGAAGGATTGCTCCGCACTGGTGCCCTGGGTTTCCTTTCGAACCACCTCAGTGAATGGAGTCGTGGTAACAATCGCATCCTGACGGCATTGATCCTGGTCATCGTCTTGATTGCCAGTGCTTTCCTCAACAACACACCGGTAGTCGCCATGTTCATTCCGGTTGTCCTTGGAACCTGCCTCCGCAGCGGCGTGAATCCTTCAACGGTACTCATCCCGCTTTCTTATGCAGCGATCCTCGGCGGCACATGCACACTCATCGGAACCTCGACAAATATCCTGGTCGCCTCGATCGCCAGAGAGTCCACCAAGGGGCACGCAGTCGAAATCGAACTGGGCATGTTTGAGTTCACCAAGCTCGGGGCAATCCTGGCGGCGATCGGCCTACTCTACCTTCTCATCATTGCTCCCAGACTCATGCCGAAAAGACAAACCATCACCTCCCTGGCGAGTCTTGGAGGAGACCGAAGACACCGTGAATACATCACCGAGATCGAAGTCAGAGGAGGCGAACTGATCGGAAAGCGCTTCGGTGACACCCTGCTATCTTCTTCCGGAAAAGTTCGAATCCTTCAGATCATTCGAGGAGAAGAGATCATATGGCCTCCTCTCGAAGATGAGATTCTTCAACTCGGAGACGCCCTGGTGATCTCGGGAACCATCGAGAACCTGATGAAACTTCAGGAAAAACAGGGAGTCGCGACCCTTTCAGAAATCATCTCCGAAACACAGGGAGCCACGACCCAGAAAGAAGCGGAACTGGCAGAGTTGCTGGTCCTTCCCAGTAGTCACTACATCGGGCAGACCCTCGGATCTGTCGAATTGCGACGTCGATTTGGCCTCCACGTGATGGGACTCCAGCGCCATGGCATGCACATGCGAAGCAAGATCAGTGAGCATCCGTTACGGATCGGGGATGTGCTGCTGATCCAGGGCACTGCTGAAGGACTGGATCGGATTCGAGGCGAAGAAGGACTCGTATTGATGTCCGGCGTCGGAGACGTGCTGGTGAAGAAGGAGAAAGCGCCGCTAGCCATCGTCATCCTGATCGCGGTGATTGCGATGCTGGCAACACAGATGTTCTCGATGGCCACCGTGGCTCTGGTCGGAGCAGTAGCGATGGTATTAACTGGCTGTATCAACAGCGCCAAAGCCTACGAAGCCGTGCAATGGAAAGTTATCGTGCTGATTGCCGGAACGCTGGCTCTGGGCAAAGCGATGGTCAGCAGCGGAACCGCCACATGGATCGCTCAGATCGTCTCTGATCTCGAGCCCTATGTTGGCCCTAGTGGACTCATCTTCGTAACGCTCATCACTGCAGCTTTACTTACCGAGATGATTTCCAACGCAGCCGTAGCCGCCGTACTGGTGCCGGTAGCGTTGCAGATCGGAGCCCAACTCGGAGTATCGCAGATTCCATTTGTAATGGCGGTCGCCTTCGGCGCATCGCTGTCGTTCTTGACGCCGATCGGTTACCAGACAAACACTCTGGTCTACGGCGCCGGTGGATATCGATTTGGAGATTTCGCTCGGGTCGGAGCTCCCCTGGTCATCGTCATCTGGGCAGTCGCCGGATTCCTCATACCGGTCCTCTGGCCACTTCAGCCCTGAGGCGCCCCGCGGAATCAACCATCAAACAGATCAGCCCTGCAGCCTTGTTCGGCTGCAGGGCTGATCCATCAGATACCCCAGAAATTGAGACCACCAACCACCATGGCTGTAACGTCAGGGGCAAACACTCTCCGGGCAAGCCAATGCGTCCCCGGTTTGATCTTCACCGCACGTAACTCCGGGAGCCGGCGGCTCTGCAGCACCAGAAAAGAGATAACCAAGTAACCGAATCGGGTCTGCGATATTGATGGCAGCATCGTCGTTGGTGTCGTAAGCATCCTCACACGTGGAAGAGCTAGCGTTGTCAAAGAGGAACTCCAGTGCTGCAACCGCATCTGAAATATCAAGTGAACCATCTCCGTTACTATCACCTCTGACGAAATTGATACCATTACAAGACCCAGGTATTGACAGCGGATCTGCAGGATCGGAACAGGCCAGCCGTTCCATGCCGTCAAAGTATCCATCCAGATCGCGATCGATCCCCAATCGCAACGCGCTGTTGGTCGGCACAACCATCAGCGTCACTTCGGCCCCGGAGGTGGCAGAACTGATCAAATCATCGAGCAACAGTGAATCGCCAACGATATCGGATTGCATCAACCCTACGGAAGCGACAAAGACCCAACCACGAAGCTCTCCATCAGTCCACGATTTCGCAACAAGGCCTACTCTTCCAAGAAGGGCTTCAGAACGAATCATGTCAATCATCGACAAAACTACCGGGTTATTACGATTGGTTTCATTCAGAGTGATCTGCTGACCAACAGCAGCATGCGTATCCAGACTCGGCGTACCAAACGGCTCCAGGGGATTCGAATTACTACCTTCGGGCAGATCAGATCCGGAAAAAGCGAGCATGAATGCAGTGATATCGGCGATCTGCTGATCACTCGTAACATCAAATGCCGGCTCACTGATAAACCGCTCAATCGTGTCCACTGCGCCATCGTGCAAGAATCCGAAACCAGCAGTATTGAGCGACTGCGTCATGTCAAAGCCGGTACGTTTGTAGAGATTACGTAACTGTGGGATTTTGATATTTTGTTGTGTCGATCCGTCAACGCTGACCATCCCATGATGTTTTTCACCAAAGGGACCCGGAGCAATCTCTTCCATTACAAATCCGACACTCAAGAATGCATTGGGCCCGATTCCAATCGGCAAGGTGTGACAAGTAACACACTGCAAACCACCATCGAGACCCACCGCAGCATCACGATAGAGCTGTAATCCGGTAACAGCATTCCCCACACCCAGAGGTTGTCCCTCCGGTGCAAAACGGCCACTAGTAAAATGACCTTCCAGCGGCAAACTCGTCGGCAAAGCGTTGGTCAAATCGCGAAAAGGATTGGGTGGGAAATAAATACTGGCCAAATAAGCTTCAAATGACTGCATATCGTCACCGACCAGTGGTAAATCATCGCCGTTGACCGAGATAAAAGCGCCACCAAAATCTTCAATGCCAAAGCGGTCGCCTCGCCAATGATGAGGCTCTTTGCCAATGATGTCCTGCAGAGTCTGGGTCAACATCGGGCCCTTCATCGGATGGAAATCATCGCAATCAGGAGCCCCCGGGATCGGCAGATTCATGTTGCAGATGTCTGGGAAAGGAACCGTCTCACCCGATGGATCACCAAGATCCCAGGACAGTCGGTCCGTTCGTCCATCGACATGACAGGAGGCACAGGAAACCTGCCCCATACCAGATGTCAGATGGGTGTCGTACAAAAATGGCCGACCAGCCCGAACTTCCGGCGGAGTCGGATCGTGAAAAATACTGCGCCCGGTCACTTCTCCACTCTGGATATCGACCGCCGCCACTGACGCATCAAAGTGCTCCAGCACGTACAGTTTCCCACGGCTTTCATCGAGGACTAACCCTGTAGCACCCGCTCCAACATCAAAGGGAGCAATAGCTTGATCTCTGGTCCCATCGCCATTGATACGAATGACATTCCCCGACCCCTTACCGGCGACATAAGCACTATTGCCATCGGAGCTCCAGACGATTGCTCGCGGATCTCCCATGCTCAACAGCCGCTCCGCTGGCGGAATATTACTTTCACCGGCAGGCAAATGCGGATTGAGATTCTCGATATCTGGAAGACTGCCGCCGGCAGCAGGAATCAACGCATGAAGTACATCGATGAAGTGCCCCTCGACATTGGGTTCAAAGCGAATCAGATTATGAGCATCAGTTCCGATGACCGAGATGGAACCATCCGAAGGACGAACCGAAATCGCCATACAAATATTCATCAAGCCACGGATGTAATCGACCGAGTTATCACTGGTATCGATGACCGCCACATCGTGATCGGCCAGATCCCATCCGACCGGTCGTCCCGAAAGAGCGGCTTGTGGTCCACTGACCAGCGCCCCCCAGTCGGTACCGTTGTCATCCACCCAGAGATCTTCATCGAGCTTCTGGACGATGAGAGAAACGGCCGGCGGCGGCCCGGCGGCAGGATTCAATGGTGGCTCAAATCCACTTCCGTTATTCGGCGGCGGATTGATTCCGCCATAAGGTCCAGCGGCATCGTTGACAACGTTGGGCGGAAATGCCACCACTCCATTGCCGCCCCCGGGAGCGTTGATATCAAAACCACCAGCCAGAATCGTGGTGCCATTGCCAGATTCAAAGATGGCGCAGTAAACAGTATTTCCATCCGGACTCTTGGCCAGAGCCCGGGGCTCTTCTCCAACAATCGCAATCCGCGTCGGAGGTGCGCTCAGATTGTCCGGATCAAAGACCAGAATCGCATCGGTACCTGTACAAGAAACATAAGCACGTTGCGGATTTCCGGCGAAAATCACATCAGCAGGTTCATCTTCAACACGTAGAGTCCAGCGAACCACGCCTCGATCGAGATCAACGACACTGACCGAATCAGAGATTCGATTGGTCACCCACGCCTCGGAGGAGTTCCGAACTCGAACCGACACCGGATCCAGACCGACCGGAATCGACATCAAATGCTCTGGATTTCCGGTCGAAACGTCATGCACTTCCAGATATCCATCGGCGGTGTTGGTCGCCAGTAGCAAGTCGCTATCGGCAACCCAGTCGAGCGGATGGACCGGTGGACTCTCCCAGTTGACCCAGCTTTCGAGAATCTGGGCTCCCAGACTTCCGCTGACAAAAAGGAAAAACACCAGAGCTAAAGAAGTAAATAGGCGACAAATCAAAGGCATGTAGGCCCCCCACAAGGAATTACAGAACGTTTCATTGGTAGAGCAACGTCAAGAGCAACGTCTTTGGCAAAGCGACGTTAGACTAACGATGATAAAGGATAAACGCTGTACCGA
>JBBWWC010000160.1:0-12583 GCA_050256555.1 Planctomycetota bacterium
CAGGGCCACGGTAAAGCCCAGGGCCAGCAAGGGGCGGCTACGTGCCAGTCCGTTGAGGTCCTGGATATTGTCGCGGTCGGTGGCCACGCTGATCGCAGATATGACACCAAAGGCGGTCAGAGTCGTGGCGGCGTAGGCGAAAAGGTAGAAGGGCAGACTGGAACTGGCGCTGACTCCTCCAGAGATGGCGAGTACCAGCGGGATCAAGAGGTAACCGCTATGAGCAATTCCGGAATAAGCCAGCATTCTTTTGAGGCTGACCTGGTTCAATGCTGCGAGATTACCCAGCAACATCGTTACCACGGCAATTGCTGCCAGGGTCTGGGTAAGAACCTGTCCGCCACCGGTGAAGAGCAAAAATCTACAAAGGGCAAAAAGACTGGCCGATTTGACGGCGATCGCCATCCAGCCGACCGCAAGTACGGGTGCGGCCTGGTAGACATCCGGAACCCAGGAATGAAACGGGACCGCACCGATCTTGAAAGCGAATCCGATGACCATGAAAAGAACACCCACAGCAAAAAGCGAGTCTTCTCGTGCGGTCGACGCTGAGATGTCTGCGAGAGAGATCGCACCACCGGAGATGCCATAGATAAAGGCCATACCCAGTAGCAGGATCCCGCTGGAAAATGCACCCAGAACGAAATACTTGAAGGCTCCTTCACTGGCAGAAGGCTGTTCCTTGAAGTAGCCAGCGAGGACATAGACCGCAAGCGATAGAGTTTCAATGGCGACGAAAATCGAGATCAGGTTAGTGGCCTGACAAAGAAGAACCATGGCCCCGGCACTGAAGCAGATGAGGCTCTGAAATTCAGCACGGTTATTACCGCTGCTGGCCAGGTAGCCACCAGACATCAAGGTGCAGAAGAGGGCGGAAAGTAGCACCACAGCAGCACCCATCCGACCAAAAAGGTCGTCAGTCATCGCTCCAGCGTAGAGAGTGCCGGCGGAGGACTCGGAGCCTTGTATGAAGAGAGCCGAAAGACCGAGAACAATTCCGGTCACGCCGATCATCGCCAGATGTGTTTTTTCGGATCGACCATTCGAAGAGGATTTACCAAGATCAACAAAGAGCTGTACGAGCCCAGTGAAGAAGAGAATTCCCGCCGGAAGAAGCGCGAGGATCTCTGCTCTGGTGATTACGAGTTCCATGATCTGTCGCTCCTAATTCTTCAGCATCTCGACATAGAGGGATAAGGTTGGCTGCATCATTTTAATGAAGGGGGCCGGGTAAAGGCCGAGCCATACCATCATCACAACAAAAGGAATCAGGTAGATGATTTCTCGAGTATTGAGATCCGCAATGTTTTTGTTTTGTTCGTGAACCAGCGGTCCAAAAAGGAATTTCCTGACCATGTTGAGCATGTAAAGCGCGCCGAGAACGACTCCGGTGCTGGCAAGAAAGCCCCACAGGGGTGCCAAACTGAAAACACCGTAGAGGATCAAGAACTCACCAACGAAGCCATTCAGTCCAGGTAACCCGATACTCGAGAGTACTGAAATCAAAAAGAAGATGGTGAACAATGGGACCACCTTGGCGATGCCACCGTAATCAGCCAGCTCCCTGGTGTGGCGACGTTCGTAGATGATTCCAATCATCAAGAAGAGCATTCCGGTAGAAAGCCCATGGTTGACCATCTGTAGCATCGCTCCAGTGAGGGCTTCGATATTGGGAACAAAGCAGGCCAGGACAACGAAGCCGAGGTGGCTTACCGATGAATAGGCAATTAGCTTCTTGATGTCTGTCTGTACCAGAGCCATGCAGGCACCGAAGATGATTCCAATGATCGCAAGCCATGACATTGTCGATTGCATATCAAAAGCGGCCTGCGGAAATAGCGGTATGGCAAATCTCAGCAATCCGTAGGTTCCCATTTTCAGCAACACTCCGGCCAGTACAACGGATCCTGCCGTTGGCGCCTGGACATGAGCATCAGGAAGCCATGTATGGAAAGGGAAGAGCGGAACCTTGATGGCAAATGAAAGGGCAAAAGCCAGAAACAGCCACAGCTGTTGCGTCGAATCGAGAGGGTTCGTGGTTTTGAGTTTTTCAAGTATCAGCAGCAGGTCAAAAGTTCCGGTGTGTGTGTACAGATACAAGATGGCCAGGAACATCATCAAAGAGCCGACCATGGTGAAGATGAAGAACTTGAGGGCCGCGTAGATCCTCTCCTTGCCACCCCAGATACCGATGATCAGATACATCGGTATCAGCATCGCTTCATAGAAGAGGTAGAAAAGAATCAAATCGAGGGCAACAAATGCTCCGACCATACCGGTTTGTAGCAACAGTAATGCTATATGGAATTCTTTGACGCGATCATCGATCGCAGACCAGGTGCTGAGAAAAACAAATGGCATCGAAAAGCAGGTCAAGAGTACCAATAGCAGCGAGATCCCGTCGATACCCAGATGGTACGAGACGCCCAAGGACTCGATCCAGGGGTGATTCTCTTCCAGCTGCATGGTCGCCACAGTGGAATCGAAATTGCCGAGCATCAAAAGCGAGAAGAGCAAGGTCAGGAAGCTGCCCATCAGCGCAATCTGGCGAATCAAGGCCTTGTTGTTACGGTCGACCATGCATAGAAGCAGCGCTGCTACGGCAGGGGTCAGGACCACCAGGCTGAGAATCGGAAGGTTGAAGGAATCGATTTCAGGAATCATTGCGCGCCGCCTTCCCTGAGGAAGTTCAGCAATATGTAGAGGAGCACTAGCGTCCCACATCCGAAAGTGAGTAAGTAACCAGGTATGAAACCAGTCTGCATTTTTCGGAAAACATCACCGAAGCTACGTGTTAGTAGTGCTAGACCGTTCACGAGGATTCCATCAATCAAGATCCGGTCGAACAAGATGAACAGTAAATGACTCAAAGTCTCAAAGGGGCGGACCAGGACTGCGTCGTAGATTTCATCGACATAGAACTTCCGCTGCGAAAGCCTGCCGAGGAATCTTCCTGGTGGACTCTCGGTAAAGCTTGTTCTTAATCGATGCCCTTTGCCGTAGCAGTAAATCCCGAGAATTAGTCCTGATCCGGCGATCAGCAAGCTCAGGAACATGCTTTTCCATTCGGCGGCATGAAGGATCTGGGATTGTTCTTCGGTCAGATCGGTCGCGCTATGGTGAAGCCCGGTGAAGTGTCCCAGCGTCGTATGGCCGCCAAGGAATTCAGGAACATTGAGGAATCCACCAAGAGCACTGGCGATGGCCAAGACGAACAGAGCAAAACCGATCCAGCCTCCTGGTTCGTGAACTTTCTTCTCAAGGCTTGGTTCGACCCGACTTTCTCCCCAGAAGGTCATGGCAACGCAGCGGATCATGTAGAAGGCGGTCATTCCTGCGGTCAAGAATGAGATGAGCCAGAAGATCTGCGAAGTGCTGTTGCCGTCAAGAAAGCCCTGCTGGTATCCGGCAAAGAGGATCTCGTCTTTAGAAAAGAATCCGGCCAGAGGAGGAACACCAGCGATGGCGAGTGTTCCGACCAGGAAGGTAAAGTGGGTGAAGGGGAGACGCTTTTTTAATCCTCCCATTTTCCGCATGTCTTGTTCGTGATGCATGGCATGGATCACTGAACCAGAACCAAGAAAGAGGAGTGCTTTGAAAAAGGCATGAGTTACGACATGGAAAAGAGCTGCCGAGAAAGCGCCCATTCCGATGGCGAAGAACATGTAACCCAGCTGGCTGACCGTCGAATAGGCCAGGACCTTCTTGATATCGTTCTGTGAAAACGCGATGAGTGCCGCCAGGAGCGCTGTGCAGGCTCCGATCGCTGCGATGAGCGTCATGGCTGCCGGCGCTGCGGCAAAAAGGGGCATCAGGCGGCAACAGAGATAGACACCCGAGGTCACCATGGTGGCAGCGTGAATCAGTGCTGAAACCGGAGTGGGACCGGCCATTGCATCAGGGAGCCATACATAGAGGGGTATTTGTGCACTTTTCCCGGTGGCTCCGATGAACAGTAGTATCGCGATGGTCGTCACGACCCCGGCAGCACCCCATGGGAAGGCGATCGTTTCAGCGGAGACACGAGTGATTTCCGAGGCGCTGGTCAGTACCGACATGTCGATACTGCCGAAATGCTGAAGGCACAAAAAGATACCGATGAGGAAGGCGAGAT
Organism: Planctomycetota bacterium; assembly: GCA_050256555.1. Lineage (GTDB taxonomy): Bacteria > Planctomycetota > UBA8108 > UBA1146 > UBA1146 > UBA1146. The sequence continues at coordinate 4,115 of JBBWWC010000160.1, forward strand.
CGCCAACCCTGTTGACGATGAAGGCCTTTTTTCCAGCGACACAATTGGCGTCCTCTTCGTACCAGAAACCAATCAAGAGATAGGAGCAGAGTCCCACACCTTCCCAACCGATGAACATCAGCAACAGATTGTCGCCAAGGATGAGTAGCAGCATGAAGGTGGTGAAGAGATTTAGGTAAGCAAAGTAACGATGATAGCTCGGGTCTCCCTTCATGTATCCGATGGAATACAGGTGGATCAAAGACCCGACTCCGGTCACAACCAGGCACATGACAGAGGCAAGTCCGTCGAAGTGAAGAGCGAAGGGGACTTCCAGGATTCCTTCAAGCCAGATCCAGGGGAAGCCGTCCCAGTGAAGATCGCCAGCACCGTAAACGAGCTGACTCCAGGCTGCGTAGGAGACAATGAAGGAGAGTACCGGCATCAAACATGCAACGGTGGAGACTGCCTTGTGTCCCAGTTTGCGACCGAACATTCCATTGATCAGGAAGCCCAGGAATGGCAGCAGCGGTATCCAGAGTAAGTTGGTGTCCATGTCTTCCCCCTTAGCCGTTCAGCCGACAAAGATCACGGAGATCGATGGATTGCCAGCGTCTCCAGATCACCAGTAGCAGCGACAGGCCGATGGCGGCTTCAGCTGCTGCGACGGCCAGAACCATCAACGTGAAGATTTGGCCTCCATGTTCACCGGCGCTAGAATTCAGAGCGTGGACCCGGCCAAAGGCGACCAGTGCAATGTTGACGGCATTAAGCATCAGCTCGAGGGACATCAGCACTACCAGGATGTTTCGTCTGGCGAGAACACCATAGGCTCCGATGCTAAACAGCAGTGCGCTGAGGTAGAGGATGGTAGGAAGGCTAAACATTGGCGGTTACCGCTCCTTCCCCATCTTGTGCATCGTTGTCTGATTTTCGTTGGCGCATCGCAAGGTGGACGGCGCCGATGATTCCGACAAGAATCAAAACAGAGGTCACTTCAAAAACGAGCAGGTGTTTATGGAACAGTTCGAGTCCGAAGGATGCGACTCCGCCGTGGGAGATGGGCACCTCTTCCAGTGCCGGTATTCCACCAGGAGTCGCCAGTCGGTCCACTTCGGCAGAGTTTGAGATGGCAAAAGCCAGCAGGGAAAAGATCAGAAGTGAAACTCCTGCCGCGAAGGACTTTTCGATGGTGCCACCTTCGTCGGGCAGATCTCCGTCCCTCGGGTTGATCAGCATGATGACGAAAAGGTACAGGACCATGATGGCGCCCGCATAAACAAGTAGTTGCATGAAGCCGAGGAATGCTGCATCGAGCAACATGAACATTACCGCGACCATGATGAACATCACGATGAGGAACAGGGCCGAATAGATCGGATTCCGCCTGGTGACCACGAGCAGTGAGCTCGCTACCGCCAAGGTGGCGACAATCGCGAAAAATAGATGTTGAAGCCAGGGGCTTAGCACTTCATTTCCCTTCTCTAGTCCTTGATGTTTTGCATGCCATCAAAGGGACAGGAGCTTGTCTTTGTCGTAGATCTTCTCGCCACGGGTTCTCGAAGGAATGTTGTAGACAGGAGTGAGTTCAATGGCGTCGCACGGGCACGCCTCTTCACACATTCCGCAGTAAATGCAACGCATCATGTCGATGTTGAAGATTCTCGGTCTCTTTTCTCGGTCACCCCAAGGGGCTTCTTCAGCAACGATCTCGATGCAATGAGCTGGGCAGGCGGTGGAACACAGGAAGCAGGCCACGCACTTTTCGCGTCCCAGCTCATCTCTTTTTAGACGGTGTTCACCACGATATCCTGGGTAGGGAGTACGTTTTTCATCCGGGTAATGAATCGTATTGGGTTCGGCCCGTAGTACATGAGCAAGTGTGTTGGCGAGACCTTTGGCCACAGGGATGGCAAAACTAGCCTTTTCCCGCGCTTCAGTCGTACCGGTACTTACTTCTTTATTCTTCTCGCTGGCATCTTCGTGTTTTGCCATGCGAACTCCGTTCTTGCTGTGTCCCTACCAGGGTAGGGGAATGAGCCAATTCCATCCCAGGACTCCAGAGACGGCAGTCAGGGCTAGATTTATTAGTGACAGAGGAATGAACACCTTCCAGCCGATGTTCATCAGCTGGTCGTACCGGAAACGGGGAAGGGTCCACCGCACCCAGATGTAGAAAAACAACAGAGCGATCACTTTGCCGGAAAAAATACCAACACTCAGGGCTATGTCTCCGATGGTTGGAGAGGTGGAAATTTCGACCCAGGGCAGACTCCAGCCACCCAGGAACATGGTGACCATCAAGCCTGACATGGTGATCATTGCGATGTATTCGCCCATGAAGAAGGTCGCAAACTTCAAACCAGAGTATTCCGTGTGGAAACCGCCGATGAGTTCTGCTTCACATTCAGCCAGATCAAAGGGGAGTCGGTTCGTTTCAGCGAAAGCTGCTATAAGAAAAATGACGGCGGCGATCGGTTGTTGGAAAAGATTCCACTGTATTAGACCAAGAGTGGTAGCTCCCCATTGTTGGCGAACGATTTCATTGAGATCGACCGTCTGGGCAGTCATCAGAATCGCAATGATGGAGAGGCCCAGTGCTACTTCGTAGCTAATCATCTGCGCCGAGGCACGGAGACCTCCCAGCAACGAGTACTTGTTATTGGAAGCCCAGCCGCCGAATGCGAGCCCGTATACAGAAAAACCAGAAACTGTGAGCAGGAAGATGACGCCGACTCCGAAAGATGCGACTTGAAGGTCCTGGCCGACCGGGATCACAGAAAAAGCAAGGATTGCCGGGGCGTATACGATGACGGGAGCGAGGCGGTAGATCCACTTGTCGGAACCCTGAGGAGTAAGGTCTTCTTTGAAGGCCAGTTTGATGACATCCGCCAGGGGTTGAAGAACTCCTATGGGGCCGACCCGGTTAGGGCCAATCCGATCCTGAATCCAGGCAGAAATCCTTCGTTCAAAGTAAACCAGCGCCGGGACCACTTGCAGGACAACACCGAAAATGATGACTGCCCGCAACACTGCGAAGATGTATGGCCAGAGTTCGCTATCTGAAGCGATCATTGTGCCCCTCCATCGAGACCTACCTCTGCAGGTCGGTTGGACAGTGGCGATCCGGAGTTGCCGATATTGCTGTGGCTATGCCCGGAGAAAGAATCATGATTTTCAGAAAGCTCGCGGAAGATTCCCGAGGCCGAGAGTGTTCGTGTCCGACTGTCGGAAGAGACCTGTAAATCCTGGAGTCGTACCAGCTCAGGAGGGAACGGCTCCGTGCCAGGTTTCCAACACGAGCGGACCCTTTGAATTCTTCCGTCTTCGTTGATCCAGGTGCCTTCTTTTTCCAATGGCGCTGTCGCAGGTAAAACGAGACAGGCTTCGGTCAGCCAGTCACCTTTCATCACGGAGAACACGATTCTCGTGGTGGCTTTGGCGAGCGCATGACTCCATGCCGACCCTGGTCCGTCCTCGGATGGACCGCCACAGAAGGCGATGACCGTCGAAATTGTGCCGCTGTTGAGGGCGTCCTGAAGCTGTGCTGCTTGTTGACCAAACAGTTCGGCACCAAGTATCTCTTCAGCCCCTTTGCGGTTGGGGTGCTTGGCTCCGCTGATGGTGAATCCTGCTGGGAACTTTTCTTCATTTCCTTCTGGCGGTAACCAGCCACCGACGATCGATCCTGGACGAGAGTTGGCCAGGTTGTGGATCAGATGAAGTTCTTCACAGGTCAGGAACGGATCGACAAGGATGGCCAGTGTGTTGGCGCTGCTGACCAGTTCCGCAAGCTCGATGGTGGCCTCGGTGTCGTTGAGCTCTTGATCAGCATTGTGTGCGCTGATCAAACGTTGATCAGAATACAGATGTCTCCAGCCGTATCTGCCGTGATCGCACATCCACCAGTCATTGACTTCAAGATTTTCTCGGGGCATCAAACGTTTGACGGAGCCGTCGAGAGATTCAATTTCGATGTTGCAACCTTTGGCGCAGCCACCACAAACCGAGTCTTTGCGATCCATGTTCCAGACCCGAGCTTCGTATTTGAAGTCGTGCGAGATCAATGCTCCGACGGGGCAAATATCGACGGTGTTGCCGGCCATGGCATTGTCGATCGGGATTCCAGGGAATACATCGACAACCGATCGGTCACCTCGTTCGACGACTGCCAGTTCACTGGTGCCGCTGATCTCATCGCAGAATCGAACGCAGCGAGTGCACACGATACAGCGGTTACCCCAGATCGAGATGGACGGACCAAGTTCTTTGGTATGACGAATGTTTTTGTCTTCGACGAATCGACTTCTGTCAGGACCATGTTCGTAGGAGTGGTCCTGCAGTACGCACTCTCCAGCTTTATCACAAACAGGGCAGTCGAGTGGGTGATTGATGAGCTGGAACTCCATGACGGAGTTTCGTGCTCCTACCGCTACTTCGCTTTCGGTTTCGATTTCGAGACCATCGGCGATTCGCTCGGAGCAGGAGATCACCGGCTTGGGAGAGCGGTTACTCTCGACCATGCAGATCCTGCAGTTTCCGGCTATCGACAGACCTGGATGGTAGCAGAAGCAGGGGATTTCAATTCCGTGCTCCTTGGCCGCCTCCATGATGGTCATGCCGGAAGGATTCTGTACTTCCTGGCCATTGAGTTGCCAGCGTGTCATGGGGGTGTTCTGGTCAGACATGTGAAGCTGCTCCGCCCACTGCAGAAGGGTGCCGTTTCTTCCAGGCGGGGCTTCCCCCGTTCTGAATTGCTGCGACGAAGTCGTCGCGGAACTTTGTAACGAAGGACTGGGCAGGGAACGCTGCGGCGTCTGCCAGGGCGCAAATCGTTTTTCCAACCATTCGGTCACAGACATCGAGAATCAATTCGAGATCCTCCATTCGCCCTTCGCCATGAGAAATACGATGGACAATCTTTTCAAGCCAGCCAGTGCCTTCCCGGCAAGGGGTACATTGACCACAGGATTCGTGATGGTAGAAGCGCATCACGTTGACGAGAGCATCGACCATGCAGGTGGAATCGTCCATCACGATCACACCGGCAGAGCCGAGCATTGTTCCTGCTGCGGACAAGGATTCGATATCCATGGCGACGTCACATTCGTCGGCAGTCAGAACATGTGCCGAAGATCCGCCAGGAATAACAGCTTTGAGTTTGCGACCCTTCCAGATTCCTCCAGCATGCTCATCGATGAGAGTACGTAAGGAGACACCCATCGGAAGTTCAAAGGTTCCTGGTTTTTCGACGTGTCCACTGACACAGAAAAGCTTTGGTCCGGGCGATTTCTCGGGGCCAATTTGACGATAAGCTTCGGGGCCAATCTCCAGTATGTAGGGGAGATTGCCGAGCGTTTCAACATTGTTGACGACAGTGGGGCAGCCAAAGACGCCCTCGATCGCAGGGAATGGAGGTTTGAGTTTGGGTTGCCCGCGATCTCCCTCGAGAGAAGTCAGCATGCCAGTTTCTTCACCACAGATATAAGCACCTGCGCCACGGTGAACGGTGACATCGATCTTGACCCCAGATCCGAGGCAATTGTCACCAAGGATTCCGGCTTCGTAGGCTTCGTCGATGGCCTCCTGGAGGCGTCGTGTTGCGAAAACAAACTCGCCGCGAATGTAAATGTAGGCGGTCTCAATATTGACGGCCTTGCAGCAGATCAAGATCCCTTCGAGAAGAACGTGAGGGTTCTTCTCCATGATGACGCGATCCTTGAAAGTTCCAGGTTCTGACTCGTCCGCATTGACGACCAGGTACTTGGGTTTTTCAGAAGATTTGGGAACGAATCCCCACTTCACGCCGGTCGGGAATCCAGCACCACCGCGGCCACGAAGATTGGCGGACTTGACCAGTTCGATCAAGTCGTCGGGGTCTGTTTTATTGAGAGCCTTATCGGCTTCACGATAGCCACCCTGTGCCTTGTAAAATTCGAGCGTGTGGCAATCGTCTTTATCAATGTCCTGTGTGAAAATCTTGCGGAAGTCCATCAGTTCGTGCCTCCTGCAGCTTCGGAGCGAAGTTGCTCAATCAACTGGTCGACGTCTGACAGTGACAGATCTTCATGATAGTCGTCGTTGCACTGCAGCATCGGCGCTGTGTCACAAGATCCGAGACACTCGACCTTGGACAGGGAGAAGAGCCCGCACTCGGAGGTCTCTCCCGGTTGGATACCGATTCTCTCGGTAATCCGTTGAACCACATCTTCAGAGCCCCTGAGAGCGCAGGAGAGGGTGCTACAAACCTGAATGTGGTATGTACCGGTGCCTGCTCTTCGGTAGTGCGTGTAAAAAGTGACGACACCGAAGACATATGCAGGAGAAAGTTCCATCAGTTCAGCGACGAAGCGCATCTCGGGAACGCCGATTTCTCCGAATTCAGATTCCGCAAGACGCAAAGTTGGCAGAAGCGCTGCCCTGCGTTCCGGGTAGCGAGTCAGAAGCCATTCGTACTGCTTCATCGTCTCGGGGGAGAAGGAAAGGGTATTTGCCAATGTGCTCCTACCTGTCCAGTTCGCCGGCAATGACGTGGAAACTAGAAAGAACTGCAACTGCGTCGGAAATCATTCCACCTTCGACCAGTCGAGGGAAGATGGCGTAGTTGTAGAGCGAAGGGGGGCGAACCCTGAGTCGGTAAGCTGTGTCACTACCATCAGAGTGAATGAAGTACCCCAGCTCTCCGCAGGGTGCCTCGGTGGCACTGTAGATGGACGAGCCTGGCTCAGGTTTGATTCCATGCCCCAGCATCACCAGTTTGAAGTGGTGGATGAGCGATTCCATGTCGTTATGGACCGCATCTTTTGCCGGAAGACTTGTTTTGAAATCGTCGTGAACTACAGGTCCGCCCGGCAAAGAAGCCATCGCCTGACGGATAATCTCAAGAGATTGTTCAATCTCTTCCATTCTCTGCATGTAACGGGCAAATGAATCGCCTTCTGTTTGCAACGGTACCTTGAAGTCGTAGTTGTCATATCCGAGATAGGGGGCGTCTCTGCGGACGTCAGCATCGAGACCGCTAGCACGGCCGATGGGCCCACTTAGCCCCCAGGAGCGAGCTTGGTCAGTGGTGACGACTCCAATCTCCTTGACGCGGTCGACGAAGATCTTGTTGTTGAGGAGCATCGTGTGGATCTCCTCCAGAAGTGGTGGAAATTCATCCAGGAAGGAATAAACGAGGTCAGGGAAGAACTCCGGGACGTCTCTGATGATTCCACCGACTCGTGTCCACGAAGTCGTGAGCCGAGCGCCGCATACCGCTTCAATGATGTCGTAGACCAGCTCTCGCTTTTCAAAAGACCAGAGCATGACACTAAAGGCCCCAAGGTCCATTCCCTGCAGTCCGACGCACAGGATGTGATCGCCGATCCGAGACAACTCAGACATGATGACTCGAAGTGCAGCGCAGCGAGGAGGGACATCGATGCCGAGTAAATCTTCAACGGCGACCGAATAGCCGACATTGTTATTGATGGCAGAAAGGTAATTCATCCGGTCGGAAACCGTGACCCACTGCTGGTAGGTCATGTTTTCACCAAGTTTTTCGAAGCCTGTATGAAGGAAGCCAATTTCAACATCGGCCTTGGCGATGGTTTCTCCTTCGAGAGTGAAGATGCTTCGTAGGGTGCCATGGGTTGCTGGATGCTGGGGGCCAAAATTCATGACCAGGCGACCATCTCCATCTTCATCTGCGACACTGGTGACGCTGGATGGATTGGCTCCTGACCGATGACTTCGAAGCCCCTTTTGGAGCTCTTTGTCCAAAGTTTTTGCGCTTGGGACAGGAGTGTCCCTGGGTTCACTTGCGGGGCTTGGAGTCACGGCGGACCTCCTCGTCATATTCAGGTGTGTGCATTCCACGGCCGATGCTAGTCGGGTAATCGGTCGGCTCTTCTTCGACCATTCGATCACCTCGGGGCACGACTCGTACGAACTGGCGTCGTTCCTCGCGACCTTTTAAAGGGTAATCCTTGAGTAGCGGGAATGCCGGGTAATCCTCGGGCATCAGGAATCTTCGAAGGTCTGGATTGCCATCGAAGACGATCCCGAACATGTCGTGCGTTTCGCGTTCTCCCCAGCGAGCGGAATCCCACAAGTCGACGACAGATGCGAGCCTGGGATCACTTTCACCGAGCCATGCATGAAGTCGGAACTGCTCAAGATGCTGGCCCATGCGTCTGAGGACATAGACGACTTCAAATCGTTCGTCTGTATCTTTGCCGAGATGGTCGATGGCAGTGACGTCGACGAGGTAGTCAAAGCCCTGCTGGTGACGGAAGTTTTCCAGCAGAGTGCGATGATTGGGGGCTTTGCAGCTGAGCTGCATCTGCCCCTGGTATTCGATGGTGTTGATCACCATGGTTTGAAGTGCTGGCGGAAGCGCCGCGACAACTGGATGGGTATCGGACATATTAACTTCCGTGCTTTCCACTATCGAAACGTTCTTCGCCGACCAGCTTTTGCACTTCGAAGACTGCATCGAGCAAGGAT
>JBBWWC010000161.1:0-1558 GCA_050256555.1 Planctomycetota bacterium
GTCATCAAGAACATGATGATCATGTCCACTTCAACATCCGGAATCCGAATCGAAATCGGTTTTACCAATGCTGCAGCGCCGAGAACGCCAATAGTGTTGAAAAGATTTGAACCCACCACATTTCCTACTGCGATGGCAGAGGATCCCCGACGAAGTGCAGCCAGTGATGCGAAAAGCTCTGGTGCGCCAGTTCCTGCCGCAACGATGGTGAGCCCGATAATGGTCTCCTGGATTCCAAGCAAAGAGGCCAGAGTGATGGCTCCGTCGACCAGTAGTTTTCCGCCCAACCAGAGGCCGAAGGTACCCAGGGCCAGGGAAAGGGCCACAGTAAGAGATCCGGCTTCTGTGATCATTTCATCGATCTCTTCAAGAACAGCTGTTTTACTTTTCCCACTGCGATAGATCAGGAAAATCATGAAGAGGAAGACTGTCTCCATCACGACAGCAACGGGTTGAGTCAATACCGAATATCCTTCGTCGTTTTGTTGGCTGAACAGATAGATCAGTAGTGACAGTGTTGAAATGATCAAAACACTGACCTCCATCTTGCCGATGGAGATGGCCCCAACTTTTTTCAGGACCAGTACCGACCCCAGCACCAGTCCGATGTTAAATATGTTCGAACCGAAGATGTTTCCGATAACCAAACCGGGGCTGTCCTGGAACTGCGCAATCAGACAGACGATCAATTCGGGAAGCGAGGTACCGGCAGCGACTACTGTGATGCCGATAAAAAGAGGTGATACTTTGAGCCGTACCGCCAGATTTGCTGCAGCGGCGACCAGGTAATCCCCGGCGAACGCAAGAAGGACAAACCCGCCCAGCAGGCTCGCACTGGCGACGATGTACTCCACTGAGACCTCTCTTAGAAGGGGGCAAACAGGATACTGAAGAAGGCCGTGACTGGCTCTTGCTCGCGTAAGTCTTCCGTGGAGTCACGGAGCAAGGTCAGGGTCTCTCGGGCTTCCTGGTAGAGTTCAGGGTTGTTGATCAGGCTATGTAATGTGCCGGGACCACTTTCAATCGAAGAGCTGATACTTGCGATGGAAGACACGGCAGAATCTAAATCGTTGGCGAGTTCTTCATCATGCAAGAGTCGACTCAGAGCTCCGCTACCAGATTCTGTTAACTGACGTGACGCTGCCTTTAGATCGGTCACTGTATCGATCCATGCCTGCGAGAAAGTAGCATCGTTGAGGATTCTTCCCGCCAGTCCATCAGTGCCAGTCAACTTCAAAGTGATCTCATCCACTCTGTTGAAAGCAGATCGTACCTTTTCTCGAAGCTCAGAATCCTTGAAGAGCATTCCGATGGTTCCTCCTCCTTCAGAGAAGTACTTCATTTCATCGTCGATTCGGGCCAGAACTGAATCAAATTGTACCTGCTGTGGAGAACCTTGTTGAAGTAAGGAGCCGAGAATCCCCTCGCCACCTCGCAGGGCTTTGGTCAATACGCTCAGATCGTCAACTGTTTGAAGAAACCTGGTCTTTGCTCCTTCATTGGTTAGTAGGCCACCAAAGATTCCTTGACCATCATCGAGTTTGGTCAGCAAGCTTTG
>JBBWWC010000162.1:0-8301 GCA_050256555.1 Planctomycetota bacterium
CTCTATTCTTCTGTTCTCTATTCTTCTGTTCTCTATTCTTCTGTTCTCTATTCTTCTGTTCTCTATTCTCTATCTTCCGCATCCAGTCCTACGTCATTTCCGCTGCTATTTCCGTCACGATTCTATTCTGCAGCGTCGATCTCCTTCACGTCCTCTCCTTTCCCCTTGTTTTCTGCAGCCAAACAGCTCTCCAGCCCTTCAGAGCAACAGATCAGTTCAAAAGAGCAGGAAACCAACAGCTGGGAGAAGAACTGTTGTGGGCCACAAGACACAAAAGAAAAAAGGGAGACGGGATCTAAATCCCATCTCCCCTTTCATGGCCCCGGGCCGGGTAGAAACCAGTGAGCAATTGCCCCCCGGAACGGCCCCAGCCGGAATCGATCGTACTACCTTCGTCATCCCCAGTAATCGTACTTTGGACGAGTCTCCGGAGAGGACTTGGATCGCACTTTCGCCGTGCGCCAGGACCGTTGCTGACCGGAAGGCGTCGTTACTTTTTTCTACGCGTCTTCCGCTTTGCGGTCTTCTTCTTGGCAGTCTTCCGCTTTGCGGTCTTCTTCTTAGCCTTCTTCTTGGCTGTCTTCTTCTTAGCCTTCTTCTTGGCTGTCTTCTTCTTGGCTGTCTTCTTCTTGGCTGTCTTCTTCTTGGCCTTCTTCTTAGCCGTCTTCTTCTTGGCTGTCTTCTTCTTGGCCTTCTTCTTAGCCGTCTTCTTCTTGGCTGTCTTCTTCTTGGCCGCCTTCTTCTTGGCCTTCTTCTTGGCCGGCTTCTTCTTAGCCGTCTTCTTCTTCGCCGTCTTCTTCTTGGCGGTCTTCCGTTTCGCGGTCTTCTTCTTCGCGGTCTTCCGTTTAGCGGTCTTCCGCTTCGCGGCCTTCTTCTTGGCCATGCTAACTCCTATCGGGGGGTCTACCCCTCAACCCTGATGCTCTCGCCCCCCTCCGAGGGGACGACCGAGGATCGACCACGGACAACCATTGCCCTGACCCGATCACCGGATGATTTGCTGGAAAGTATGTGCGGAGAGGAACCATCCACGCAAGCATGTTTCCGCAAGGTACGACGATGTACCTGGCGAAACAAAAGAGCGGATGCGCTGTCTAGGAAAATGGGTCGTATCAACCCAGCCCCCGAGTCGTCCATTTTGTAAAAGGCGGGCTACGTCGAGACGACGAAGACATATCCCCCCTGACCGAAAAACTGCAGCCGCTTACTGAAAGTCATTCAGCTCGCCACAACATTCCCTTTTTCGGTGGAAGCACCTCCCGTTCCCCTCGAGGTATCGGTACTTCCTGTCAACGGCGGTATCCTACAGAACATTTTCGAGATGTAGCAACTTCTTTTTTCACTCTTAAGGCTCTTTCCGTCGACATCGGACCTTCAGACGAAAAAAGGAGGCTTCCACCGGTATCCGGTGGAAGCCTCCTGAAGTAAAGATCATCGTGCTTTTAAGGTAGTTTTACAAGTTTTAGCGCGCAGCTATAGGACTCGCCAATGAAGCTAAAATCGATGCAATCAGTCCATCGACCTCAGAATTCATTTCGATCGCAGTGTAAACCGAAACCAATAACACTCCATCTTCACCAGAAATCAATCCATGAAGACAGTCATTCGCCCCCGTCGGGGACAAACTTTCGTTGATAAAAGCAGGATGAAGCACCGAAAGAAGAGCAGATCGACCACCGGACTTTGAAACAAATCCGGCTTTTTTCAAGCGCTCACCAAGAATCACTGCAGCTTCCTCGGGAACCACGTCAGAGCGAGAATATCGATCGACAGCAATCATCACGGAGCCGTCTTCTGAAATTACTCGGGCGGCACCTGTCGCACTGACTGATTCCCACCCACGAGGGACATCCACAAAAAGCCCCAGCCCGGGAAGTTCCGTTCTGGTGAAGCTGGGCAAAAAGACTTCTTCTTCTGCCTGCAAAAACGCGACTTCTGAAACGGAAGTTTCAGAAGTCGAAACTGATTCGGCTTCTGTTAATACTTGATCGGCTTCGGTATCAGAAACGATGTCCATTTCGACTGCGACCGTCGGTTCTTGTTCATCCTCCCCCAGCAACTCGCCGAGGTCTGGCAACTCGATGTCCTGATTCACCTGACGCTTCAAATTGATTACTTGCGCTTCAACTCGCCTGGCGAGGCTTTCTTCTTCGGCTGAATCAAGAACTACATTCTCGACAAACCGGAGATAGATGGTCGCCCGACCATTATCCCAGGTCACGATGACTTTCTCTTCGTCACTGGCAATCACCTTACCCGTGACAACATGACCATTCTTCAGAAAGATTGTGCCACCGAAAAGATCAGCCGCAGGAACTAGAAACAAAATCGTAACCAAAAGTAAAATTGCTTTTTTCATCTTCATTATTTTTCCGTTCCTGTTCCTGCCATGTGCTGATCGAGAATCTCGTCGACCCATTCTTCGAAGTTCACAGCAGCATTCGCTGCCTTCGAAAACTCAGCACTAGCATTATCCGAACCGAACCAGGGAGAAGAACTCAAGGCGAGTGTCATGGCTACGAACAAGGAAGCCACTGCGATTCCCGGCTTCCAGTATTCAACTGCCCACTCCTTGATTCGTTCCAGAACAACTTCCTTATTGGAGAGAAGAGGATTATCAAACTCTTCCTCAAAACCCTCAACAAGACTTGTGATATCTTCGACATCCTCGACTTCAGGTAAATCATCAATCAGTTCGACTGACAATTCAGGAAGCTCTTCAAGCTCATCGAAAATCAAATCGTCAACAGGAGTAGTCGAAGATGATTCCTCAGCTTCCACTGCGGAATCGATATCTCCAACGTCGTCCAACAGAACAATCATTTCATCGTCATCGACTCCGGTGAACTCGGAAAGATCACTATCAACCGGAGTGTCTTGTGCTTCCCGAACGGGCTTCCGGACAACTTCAGATTCGGCCGGCTGTTTCGTGACATCCGGGCTCATGAACTCGTCGGACGGATTTACGTTTTCATTATTCATTTGGCAGTTCCTCTACCTGAGTAATCTGCAAAGCACCGCCTGAAACCAGACGATGGGTCTACATAAAAGACTAAGATGAGATGCAAAAAGGTGCCAAAAAGCGCTCATACCCCCGAATTGGCGACCAGATCTCGAGAAAACTCCAGATCGGAACTGTAGGGACCCAATGCAGGCGAAGGAGAGAGGATCTCACCGCAGTCACTACAAAATCCTGGATCCACGCCGACTCGACCGCAGTCGTTGCAGGTTCTGGTCAATCGACCCTGTTCATCCAGCAAAATACGTACTTGCTGACCGGTCAGAACACCACGACGCACAAGAACCTCACCAATTCGGAACCGAAGCCCGATTCGTCTCATTTCAGCCTGTTCCAGAATCGCCTGTTCCAGTTCTTCCATGGTTAACCAGGCACGATCATGAGCCAATCGCCCCAAGGCACTGTCCTCAAAGCGTCGCTGGCTGCCATCTGCCAGCCGGGTTCGCAATAAATCACGAATCTTGCGCAAAACCTGATTGGCTAGCGGAATCGAAAGAAAACCTCGACGCGTTAATATTTCAAGGAAATCACGAGCAGAAGGGTCTCGGGGGCAGCACTGCAGTACCTCGACCAGTAAATCGTCAGCCACCCACTCTCTTTGACGCAGGATGCGCATCGCTATCGAGAAATCCGGAGCTTTCAGGGTCTTCTTTGCCATCTCCGGTCCTTTCCAGCTCTTCGAGCAAGTTTACGATCATCTCATCCAGAAGATCCATGCCTTGATCGGTAACACGCAGAGAGTTCTCTCCCTGGATAAGAAAACCCTGTTCTTCGTATCGGCGCAAATCAGCCGCACAAAGCGAGACGATGTCATAACCGGTTTCTTCAAAAATCTCTGCTGGAGAGATTCCTTCCAATAAACGCAAGCCCAGCATGATCTTTTCAAACAAAACTGTGAAGCCGACTGGGACTTCTTTCTCGACACGTTCAGGACAACCCGCAGCGGATATGTAAGCCGAAACATCAGGACGATTCTTCCAGCGCTCTCCATTGTAAAATGAGGCGGCCCCACTTCCGACGCCTAGATATGTGCCACGCTTCCAGTAGTTCAGATTATGAAGAGATTCTCCACCTCGCTTGAACAGGTTCGAAACCTCATAGCGGTGATATTCCTGTTCTGCTAATCCAGTCAGAAAAAGACGCGATAAACGAATACAAGTTTCATCTTGAAGCGGATCAATCGCACCTCGATTTCGCATCGTATGCAACCAGGTACCATTTTCATAACTAAGGTGATACAGACTTATGTGATCAGGATCGATGACTGCGACTGCATCGAGATCCTTCCTCACAGAATCGAGATCTTGCCCGGGCCAACCCACAATCAGATCAAGACTTGTCCTGGGAACACCCAACTCATCCAGCAGTTGATGTACTTCGAAAACTCGGCTCGCATCATGACGGCGCCCCAGCAGCGAAAGCCCCTTCTCATCAAATGTTTGAGCTCCAGTACTGACCCTGTTCACGCCATGCGAAAGTGCAATCTCTATCTTTTCAGCGTCGATTGATTCCGGATTCATCTCAACGGTCCACTCGAGGAGATCACCACCAAAACAGTTCGACAATGTACCCAGCAAGGTATCCCAGGACTCTCGATCCAGAGCACTGGGAGTCCCGCCCCCGATAAAAATTGTGCGGGGCTCAAATCCTTCGGCTGCCCGGAACTCGATCTCCTTGACCAGTGCGGAGACATACTCCCGGACCACCGGCCAGCGCAAAGCAGACACATGGAAATCGCAGTAACTACAGCGACTTCTACAGAAAGGGACATGCACGTAGAGCCCCGGAGAAAGGATCTCCGGCACTTCACGTGGTTCAGTCTCAGGAGCCGAGTTGCTGGATCTTGTCACCATTCTGTATCCTTATTCGAGGTCTCTCCCGAGATCCTACCCCCTACCAGGCAAGGGGGCACCTACTCGTCGGGACCTCCGGTTGCTCGTCATCCGTAAATGACGAAGAGCGGGAGTTTGTCATGAGTAGCTTGAATGGTCACCTGGAACACTTTGGTTTGCAGGAACTACTGCAAACTTTAGCGAATGGGGCTCGCACAGGCACACTGCAAATCACTCGTGATCATGAAAACGTCTCGATCGTTTTCGAGACAGGACATATCACTTTCGTTCGAAATGGCTCCGCAAGTCAGATCAGACTGAGAAGCATACTTCGAAGATCTGACCTGGTATCCGAGGTTGACCTCAATCAAGCACGACAAGATCAAGAAGAAACGGGAATGCTACTCGGACGAGCTTTGCTCGAAAGAGGAGTCATCAATGACAACCAATTATCTCAAGCACTCCGGTTAAAAGTAGAAGAAGAACTTTTCGATCTTTTTCTCTGGGAACACGGAACGTTCGAATTCTTTCCCGATTTGATTCAACCGACATCTGAAGATGAAATCAATCAAGTCACAAGAATTCAGATCGACCCGATGTCAGTCATCATCGAAGGACTACGCCAGGCTGACGAATGGAAAATCATACGTGAAAGAATCAATGACATTCGCTGGATACTTTGCCAGAAAGAGTCGGCGAATCCTCCAGCAGAATCTCATGCGATCTGGAAACTTATCGATGGCTCTCGCAGCATCGATGAAATACTAAAACTTTCAACAGGAACAAGATTCGACACCTGCTCCATCCTTTACCGATTCCTTGAAGAAGATCTGATCCGAGAAGCTACGGTTGGAGAAATGCTTCAGAAAGCTAGAAGTTTGGTGGTAAAGAATCCGGAAGCGTCTCTGCACTTATACCAGGCACTGATAGACCGTGCCGGAGAATCTCTTGGACATGAGCTACTCGAAGAAGCTGCAGATTGCGCTGCCCACCTCGACCCGGAAGCACAAGCCTCCTTCCTGCGCAGATCCATCACCATCCTGATCGCCAGAGGAGACGAACCGGGTGCATGGATTCGCCTTCAACGACTCCTGGTATTGTCATCCGGAACACTGGAAGACCTGCAAACTGGCTGGGGATTACGAGTTCATATCCCGACTAAAAAACTTGAAGTCATTCTCGATGGACTTCTCAAGGAACTGAGAAGAACCGGTAACCATCGGCGGATCATTCAGATTCTTCGAGAAGCTGAATCGATGCGAAAAGGTAATGCTAAATACTGGCTCCAGTTGGGTGAAGCATTGCAAAGATGTGATGAACCTGAAGCCGAATCGTGTCTATCCAAGGCGATTCAAATGTCGAAAACACAAAACCCAGAGATTGCCCTTCAAGCCGAAAAGATATTACGAAGTGTAGATCCAAATCTAGCTCTGGATGAAGAGCTGATCGATCAACTGAGAAATAGACGATCGATACTGGATTCATCAAAGAAAGTTCGAAAAGGTGTGATGGCTGGTTCGTTGTTGTTGCTACTCGGTGTCATACTTTTACATATCTCGTCTGAGTGGCGCGCGCAGGGGCTTCTTGCTGCAGCAAGAAACATCGAAGCCACTGGGCCAGAGATCTCAAGTCTTCTCAATGCAGCGGAAGCGTTTGAACGAGTAGCCACAGAACACCCCTGGACTTTCGCTGGCAATTCTGGCGCCTCTGAAGGCACACGAATAAGAATCGACATCGAACAACGCCAAAAAAGCGAAAACCAAACACGTGTAGAAACTCTGGAAAAGCAACGGTCCAATCGTTTGAGAAAACTGAAGGAAGTTCGATCAGCCGTTTCGAGAGCAACAACTTTGCGAAAAGAAGGAGCTGCTGCTGCGGCACGAGAAGTACTCGACAAACTGAGCAGTGCTGACCTGAGTGTTTTGCCAGAGATTGAAATTAATGGATTAAAAATACCAGTCTCGATTCAAAGCAAGCCATCCGGCGCACGGATCTACAGCCATGATCGAAGACTGATCGGTACCAGCCCGCTGACCGTTGACCTTGCACTAAATGAAACGAAAAGTTTTTATATTGAGCGTTCTGGATGCAGAACAAAGAAAGTTCAACTGTCCGGGAAGTCGCCAGCAAATGTTTTGATTTCACTGGTCCGTGGTCCACTACGAACATACTCACTACCGGAAGCTGTTTGCCAATCTTCATTGATCGGTGATTTACTGATCACATCCACCAGAGATGGCAAAGTCAGACTCATAGATGCTGGGAACCTCCAACCGCTGAGCGAACACAACGTCGGAATTGAAGGGCACCCCGCTCCGATTCTCGTGGAACAGAAACAACAAGTTTTGATTGTTCCATTTTCAGGCCGTCCATTAATTGTAAAAAAGAACGGCGAAGTAAAATCATTCGGAACCATAGCCACTTCTCCCCGCACAGCAGCGAATCACTTCGCAACAGGATGGGTAGTTGGCGACATCGATGGCTACGTATCTTATCTAGATAGAAACGGCAAAGAAAATTGGAGCTATCGATGCAAGGCTCCGATTTCTTTACTGAAGCAAACATCAGATGGTGACTTGCTCATCATTGATCAAACTCGGCTTTTCTATCGACTTAACTCTTCAGGAAAACAAATCGGATCGACCGTAATACTCCCAGGCACCGCAGTACAAATACTTGCTGGAGAAACCGTTCTTTTCCAAGATGGAAAGACATTGAGAAAAAACAATCTCCTCGCTGGCCCGCCTCCCTCAACCTCGACCAGGGACTCTGGCCAACAAAGTATTTACGGCACAAAATCCGGCTGGGCTATCATTGATCAAAACAAAGTACGACATTTCCAGAGCCTAACTCCTATGAGCTGTGCACCATTACAATCAAGTAAAGAAAACAACTCGATGTGGATTGCCGGACAAGATGGAATCCTACGTTTACAAGATCCGTCCGGGAACATTTCCAGTGAAGTTGAGCTAGGATCTCCCGCAATTAATCTTCATAGAAGTTCCCGAGGAAGAATTCTGGTTACGCTTACAGATGGTCGTCTTTGCGACGTAGAAGAATTACAAAAATGATCTCCAGTACCCTACTCTCCATCACCATGTTCTTTTCTTCCGGTCCAGTTACACCAATAACTCCAGATGAAATCAGCGACACCAAATCAAATACCCTTCAAGTTTACGGAAGAATTGAAGATCGAATCGGAAACAAAATACTCATCACTGGTTTCGAAGAACGCGTTTCTGTTGCACCTGGAATAAAAATCCAAAAACGTGGCAGGAATGATCGATCTGCAGTTTTCCATCTCAACATAATCCGAGAAAATAACGGCTGGCTGGTCGTTCGTGCGCAAACTTCCACTCCATGGCCTGAAATATCTGACCAGCAAACCGTCAGGCTGGCTCAGAATCCTCCAGAGATCCGAAAGCTGATCAGTAGATTCTTACTCAGAGA
>JBBWWC010000163.1:0-7859 GCA_050256555.1 Planctomycetota bacterium
CAATGAAACCGCAAACCGTCATATTGTTACGGTTGAAGATCCGATTGAATTCACCTTCCGTGATAAGAAATCCATCATCGATCAGCGTGAGGTCGGTATCGACACCGAATCCTTCCCGATCGCTCTTCGTCATTCTCTACGGCAGAGTCCGGATGTGATTTTGATCGGGGAAATGCGTGACCGGGAGACGATGGAAGCAGCGATTGCTGCGGCTGAAACCGGGCATCTGGTTCTTTCGACTCTGCATACCGTGAATGCGGTTCAGACCATCGAGCGAATCATTCATTTCTTCCCACCACATCAGCATGATCTGATTCGACTTCAGCTTTCGTTGGTTCTCTCCGGAGTGGTTTGTCAGCGACTGGTTCCACTCAAGGATGAGCCGGGACGGATCCCTTCGCTGGAAATGATGATCAATAGCCCGACGGTCAGGGAAATGCTTCGTGAAGGTCGTACTCATGAGCTCGGCAATGCTCTTCGTGAAGGGGAGCATTACGGGTCGTGTACCTTTAATCAGTCACTTCGCAACCTGTACCAGGCTGATCGAATCTCGCTCGAGGAAGCCCTGGCTTACTCCGATTTCCCGGATGAACTACAACTCGAGCTGCGTGGAGTGGTCAAAGGGACAGCGATGGGTGATTTCGACTTCGATTACTAGCCACAAGTATGCTGGGGTCGAGCTTCGGTTCACGTTATCCTTCCAGTGATTGGAAGGATGCTGCGTGGCAACGCTCGTCATCGATATCGGAAATTCTTTGCTCTCATGGCGACATCGGGATTCGTCAGGTGAGATCCGCTTTGGTAGCGCAACTCATCTGGCCATCGCTGATGTTCTTGTCGACCTTCCGGTGGCGGATGCGATTGCGATCTCTTCGGTACAACGTGCTCATGAAGCGACGATCAAGAAATGGCTCGCTGATGGTCATCGTGACGATGCTCACTGGATTCACAGTGGTGCAGACCTTCCTTCTTCAGTCCTGACAGATCACCCTGAAACAACTGGTGCCGATCGTGCGCTCTGTGCCCTGGCATGGGGCGCCAGCAGCGATGGTCGAGATGCCCTGCTGATCGATGCGGGAAGCGCAGTGACCGTCGATGCGGTGACTGCTGCGGGCCAGCTTCAGGGCGGTTGGATTGCTCCTGGTTTTCATTCGCTATTGCTCGGC
The DNA here is from genome assembly GCA_050256555.1 of Planctomycetota bacterium. Lineage (GTDB taxonomy): Bacteria > Planctomycetota > UBA8108 > UBA1146 > UBA1146 > UBA1146. The sequence goes on from JBBWWC010000163.1 coordinate 1,167, forward strand.
TTGCAGCAGGTGGCTCCCTCGTTACCGGAGATCTCTCCTCGTGATCCGGGAGAAGAGATGGATCAGGGCCCATGGGCTTGCGAGTCGAGGGCTTCGATCGAGGGCGGGCTACGTACCATGTTTATCGGAGGGGTACAGGCTCTTCGAGACCGAGTGCTGGCTGGATTCTCCGACGATCCGGCCATCATCGTGACCGGAGGAGATGCACCTCTCTTGATCGATTTCCTGCAAGGAGCGATACACCGACCGGCCATGGTTCTCGACGGTCTGGAAGTTTTTCTGGACGGGATCCAAGAAGATGTCTGAGATCACGGTTTCTGTGCTGACCGGTCCCGGACGCGCTGCCATTCACACCATCCTTCTTTCCGGTCATGGAAGTCGCTCCATCGTCGATCAGGTTTTTCGGGGCCAAGGACTTTCGCCTCATGGAAACGTGGTCGACTCACAGGGGGAAGTGATCGATGACGTGATCCTTCTCGACTGGCCCGGTGAGATTCCGCGCTATCTTTTCACGCTTCATGGAAGTCCGCTGATTCGAGATCGAGTCTTCGAGCGATTGGTCGAGCAGGGGGCTTCCGTAGTTGAAAATCCTTTATCCCTCTGGTCCCCGACCGAGTCGAGCTGGCGCCGCAAGATCCGTGAGGAAGCTTTGCGAGCGTTGCCGCAGGCGGCCAGTTCGCAAGTTTGTGCATTTCTTCTCGAGCAGGCTTCGGCTGTGGGCTTTTCGGGCTGGTTTGAGAAAGCCTGTACGGATGGAGTGGTGCGATCTGAAGTGGAAGCGTTGCTCCAACGATTTCGTCTCGGAATCGGTATGCTACAAGCTCCTCGGGTGGTTCTTGCCGGCGAACCTAACGCTGGTAAGAGCACTCTGTTCAACACCTTGTTGGGGCAGGAGAGAGTTTTGACGGCCGCCGAAGCGGGAACCACACGGGATCTGATCGCCGGCGAGGTCTGTTTCACGGGATTTCCTGTTGAGCTGGTCGATGGGGCCGGGTTACGTGCTGCCCCAGGCGAAATCGAACAAGAGGGTGTCCGCCGGATGAAAGCCGCCATGGATCAGGCAGATCTGGTTGTTTATCTGGTTCCGCCCGGTGGGCGAGTCCCGCTGGCGGGGCAAAATGGAACACCACTGGAGAGAACGTTGGTGATCCATAGCCGTCGCGACGAGGCTGATAGTGGCAGTATGGTAGGTCTTGGCATCTCTGCGATCAGCGGAGAAGGATTGCCAGCCTTGCAAGAAGCGATTCTGGAGAGGCTGTACGGTCACGATCGGAATCCAGTCGGAAAGGTGTGCCCCTTTCTTCCGCAGCACAAGGATTTGCTGGAAGCGATCGGCTCTACCCTGGATGCTGGTGAGGATCCGCGCCAGCTGTTGCGCGAGTATGGTGCCAGAGAGATGGGAGATGCCCGATGCTGAAGGCTGCACAACGAGACCTGGTAGAACTCTCCGATCTTTCGACGGCGTCGATTCAAGAGATCCTGGATCGAGCGATCTTCATGCGTCAGCAACGGCTTCCCTTGTGGACCGAAGAGGTGCGTCATGTCGGATTTCTTTTTTCCGAACCCAGCACGAGAACGGTTCAATCCTTTGCCGCAGCCTGTCATCGCCTGGGTGGTAAGGTGCTAGAGCTTCAAACGGAGAACTCCAGTCTGGTCAAGGGGGAAACGTTACTCGATACAGCGCGGACGCTCGAATCGATCGGGGCCGGGGCCATCGTGGTTCGAGCTCGTGATGAAGATGCCGCTCGCCAGCTTTCTATGGGGTGTGATGCGGGAATCATCAATGCCGGTGGTGGGACCAAGGCACACCCCAGTCAGGGTTTGATAGATGCCTTCACGCTGATCGAAGAGTTTGGTTCGTTGCAAGGACTACGAATCGGAATTGTCGGCGACATTCTTCACAGTCGTGTTGCGCGAAGTGACGTGGTGGTTTTTCGGGCACTGGGGGCCGAAGTTTTCCTGATCGCTCCGCCTGCTTTGCAAGATGAGAGCCTGGTAGCCGACGGTGTAGTGCTGGAGAGTGATCTGGATGCTGTACTTCCTCATCTCGATGGGATTCAGATGTTGCGAGTTCAACATGAGCGAATGGAAGATGGGGAATTCGGTGATATGGAGCGATACATCGAATCCTATCAGTTAAATCAGAATCGCCTTGCTCGAGTGCAACCTTCTCTAGTGATTTTACATCCAGGGCCGATGAATCGAGGAGTAGAGATCACCTCGGAAGTGGCAGATGGAGATCGCTCACGGATCTTTGCCCAGGTGTCAGCCGGTGTTCCGGTACGTATGGCGTTACTGGAACGAGCTTTTTACAGCGCAAATGAATGAGCAGGTGCCTGGATGAATTCGGCCTGGCGGTGGATCCCGTGGCTTGCTCTGACCATGGCCGCAGCGGCTGCGATGGTGCCGGGAGATGTTCTTGCTGATTGGTTACCCGAGGCGCTGTCGAAACCAGGTCGAGATAAGGTGTTGCATGCGGCGGGTTTTTTCCTGCTGGTTCTTTGCTTTCGTGGTTGGCAAGGCCCTGCGGCAGCACCATTCCACTGGATTCCCGGTGCTGTTGTGATCCTGGTGTTGTTCGCTCTTCTCCATGAAGGAATTCAAACGCTGATTCCAGGACGATTTCTCTCGTCTGGTGATTTCTTTGCCGATGTGATTGGAATTGTTGTCGGCGTGGCGGTCTGCCTGCTTTTTTCGACTCCGAAAAAAGTATAGCCGTGATTGAATAACGTTCTGGCTGGGCCGTCATCTGTCTGGAAACGGCTATTTGCAGTTCTCCTGACAGTTTGGGGTGTGTTTTGTAACCTCCCAGATGAGCGAGAATGGTGGTATCCTGGGTATGGATCCTTGAATCGGATGGGAGTTCCACGGTGAACAAACGCCATGAATTTTCAGCGTTCTTTCTTTCTCTGATGCTATTGAGTGGTACCGGGTTGCTGGTGGATCAGCGCCTGGAGGCTCAATCTCCAGCTCGTGGAAGTAGCATTCGTCCGACGACGCGACCACAGGTCCGTCCGACGACGCGGCCACAGGTCCGTCCGACGACGCGGCCACAGGTCCGTCCGACGACACGGCCACAGGTCCGTCCGACGACGCGACCACAGGTCCGTCCGACGACGCGGCCACAGGTCCGTCCTACGACGCCGCAGATTCGTCCGACGACACGGCCACAGATCCGTCCTACGACTCCGCAGATTCGCCCGACGACACGGCCACAGATTCGTCCTACGACGCCGCAGATTCGCCCGACGGCACCGGTCACCAGCAGTGGTCGTCGCTCGACCACCGCTCTTCCATCCCGCTCTCGTGGAACTGCACTTCCTGTCTCGAATAGACCCACTGCAACGCGCCTTCCGATTGTTCTACATCCTCCCGAGATCACGCCGGCGCCACTTTCGCCGTCACGACCATTGCCGGCTCTACGGCGACCCGATCGCAATGATCGCAGGGAGTTGCTCGGTACGGTGACTTTTGGAGATTCTCGATTGCCTCGAGCGATCACCAGGATTCGACCCGGAGTTCGGGAGCTGAAACCCGGTCAGGAAACTCGCGATCTGATCGATCGACTGGCGCGTCCTCGGACTACTTTGAAGCCCGGAACCGGGACGCTGATCAAGCCTGGTCTTGACTCGGTTTCTTCATCTTCACGCCGCCGAGCGGGAATCGCGATCAGTTCTACAGGACCGGTGGCATTGCCGCCCTTTCCGACCAGTGGCGGTGTCGCCACTCATACTGGTGGTATGCCGATCACCACTACCACTCACAATCCTGTGCCGTGGTGGTGTCAGCCGATCTATAACCACGGGGGGCACAGTTCACACTGGCATCATCATGGACCGGTCTGGACCTATCCGTGGCTGGTCAACTATTACACTCCCTGGTACCTCTATGATCCGATCCCCTGGTGTTCCGGCTGGGCTCTTCCCTGGGTTCACCACTCCAGCTTCCATTTGATCTGGTGGCATCACGGTTCGTGGCATCGGCAAGGTTCTTCGTTTTCCTGGACTTCGAACTACTGGAACGATGGTGGCTATGCGGATTCAGATGGACCCATCATTGTTTATGCCGAAACGACCGACTCCGTGGATGAAGAAATCATCGTTGCTGAAGATGCTGGAAATCTAGAGGTTGATCTGGGACCGGCGCGGACAGGACTTTGCGACGGCTGGAATTTTCTCACTGTCGGAGATTCGGAAGCGGCTGTCGGAGTCCTTGATTTGGCAGTGGATGGTCTTCCCGAAGTCGGATTACCTAGATTGTTGAGATCACTGGCGCGACTGCTAGAGGATGACCTTGTCGGAGCGGAAGCAGATCTGCGGATGGCGATCGAACTCGATCCGACTCTGTTGGCCAGTCGGTGGCAAGAAAACGAGAATCTCAGTGCTCGGATTGACCAGGTCCGAGAGCAACTCTGGTCGCGGCTAGAGGAAGATTCGACCGATGCATCTGCTGCTTTGTTGCTGGGGACGATGTCACTTCTTTCCGAAGAAATCCCCGATGCTCCGGCGCGAGGTGCGGTCTCTGAAGTTCTTCTGGCCGGTGAAGGTGATCAAGCCACCGTTGCTATACACGGTGCACTGCGTGGGGATGCGCTGCAACAAAGCCTATCTCCAGCAGCAGCCTGGCTTGAAAATCCCGATTGCGACGATTTGCTGGAAGCGATTCCGTAGTCTCGGGATGGTGCGAATCTATCTGCGGCACGTGTTATGATTTCTCCCCGAGAGGGGGAGCCTTGGCCGCAGATTCCGATGCTCAATTTGATCCGCAAGCTCTGTTCCAGATGGCACGCCAGCAGCTGGACAATGCACGAGCGCCTTATTCACGCTTTCGTGTTGGAGCTGCTTTGTGGAGCGATTCCCAGATTTTTGGTGGGTGTAACGTAGAGAATGCCAGCTACGGGCTCACCATCTGTGCCGAGCGAGGAGCCGTGATGAACTGGGCGGCTGCCGGATCCCCTGGGATTCCAACGGCGATAGCGATAGTAGCCCAGGATTCATCAGGGCAGTCGGTCGAGGCGATGCCATGCGGAGCGTGTCGTCAGGTCCTTGCCGAACTGCCGCAATCATCCGATCTCACGGTCTGGATCTGGAAAGGGCAGGAAGGCGAATCGATGCGTCTGCGAGAACTTCTGCCGCGAGCTTTTGGACCGGAAGATCTTCAGGGAAGAGAGGGGTAAGTCGGTGGAAACTGCTTACGAGAACTTGGGTCGGGAATCTGCTGGCATTGATCATCAGTACGGCGAAGAGGTTCGAATCCTCGCAGAACCATATACGCAAAGCTTATTGACGCAGATGTGTCATCCCGAAACCAAGCAGCCACGATTTAATGATCTGTTAGAAATTGTTTATCGCCATCTTCTGCAGCGAGTTGTTGCCGATGTGTTGCCTCGAAGTGTTGTTGTATCTGACACCAACATGAAGCAGTTCACCCGATTGGGTGTTTTCCGTGGTCAAGTGCTGGATCGTTCGAGTCGTGCTGTGGTTGTCAATGTGGCGCGAGCAGGAACGATACCTTCTCACATCTGTCAGCAAGTGTTGCATCAGGTTCTAGAGCCGGCAGGAATCCGCCAGGACCATGTCATCATGGAAAGAACTGTCGATGAGTCCGGTGCCGTGACTGGGGCCGCATTGCACGGCAGCAAGATTGGTGGAAGTGTCGAGGGAAGTCATCTGTTCTTTGCCGATCCGATGGGTGCGACAGGATCTTCTTTGATCCGAGTGATAGAGCATTACCGTGAAGAAGTCGAAGGGACACCTGAGGCGATCATTTGTGCTCATCTGATCATCACTCCAGAATTTGTTCGCGCCTTGAAGGCTGCGGTTCCAGGGGTCAAGATCTGGGCTTTACGACTCGATCGTGGTTCCAGTCCCGACGAAGTGTTGAAGATGATTCCAGGGCAAGATTCGCGAGAGAGTGGATTGAATGAGGTCGACTACATTGTGCCTGGGGCCGGTGGCGTGGGCGAAATTATTAACAATTCCTGGGTCTAGAAGTTTGATGAGGAAATGATGGCAACACCCACCAAGTTCCGACTGAATCCTGAACCTCCTCTTCCGGAGCATCGGTTGGAGACGATCCTCGACGAAGATGAGATTCGTCTTCGGATGGTAGAGATTGCACGTGAAGTGAAGAAAGATCTGGGAGACAAGGACCCCATCATTGTATGTGTTTTGAAGGGTGCCTTCGTTTTTGTCGCAGATCTGGTTCGTCAGCTAGATTTCCCTTTTAGCGTCGATTTCTTGCGCGCTTCGTCCTACGGTAATTCGGTAGTGACCAGCGGTGAAGTTCGCCTCGAATTAGATTTGCAGCAATCGATATCTCATCGACATGTATTACTCATCGAAGATATTGTGGATACCGGTTTAACTCTGAAGTATCTGAGATCGCAGCTGGAAGCAAGAAACCCGTCCTCGATTCGAATTTGTACCTTGCTACACAAGCCGGCCAATAACGTCAAACTTTCTACCATCGATTACTGTGGCTTTGAGATTCCTAACGATTTCGTTGTTGGATATGGCCTCGACTGGCAGGGGTATTACCGGAATCTTCCGTACATAGCACAGGTCTATCCGGTGAGTAATTGATGGTTGTCTGTATGAGGAACTGCTGCGCCTCTGGGAGAGCAGATTCTTACTAGCGAAGGCTGTCCTCGAGATCGAGAATCTGTGAATTCGGTACCGAGTTTCCGAAAAT
>JBBWWC010000164.1:0-6341 GCA_050256555.1 Planctomycetota bacterium
TGCCATCGTTGCCGATGCGATTCCTGGCAGCGAAGACTGGACCCCTGTCATCACAACAGGAACGCATGAAAAAAATCTCGAAGAAGTGGTTCGTGCGCGTGGAGAAAGACCATGGCAACTTCAAGTCGAACCCGACTCTGCCCTGGGCCACTGGATCTCAAGATTAACCGGCACCCCCAATATCGGACAACATGCTGGACACATCCCGCTCGGAGTTTTGTGTGAAGCAGTACGACGCGCCCTCGAACCACGTGGATTGACTCATCTCTTACTCGGACCCAGTCGACGTGATCCACCAACCTGTCCATGGCACACCGGATCCTTTCTCAGAAGGATTGGTGATAGTTTTGATTTCGAATGGCAAGGATTTGCCATTGAGGGGCGTAGAAATGCTCTCGTCGAAGCTCGTTGCACCATTGGAATTCGTGGGAAAATTCTCGGATTGCTGGAATCCTAAACGTAGTTGTGACGTTTACCCTGCGCTTGTCATTCCTTGCCAGGATCTTTGGAGGCTCTAGGATGACTCAGAAGAGGTTTGAGAGCCCCTCTCCTGCCCGATTTTGTACTGGTTTCGAGGTGCAGACTTCGATGTTCTGGTTTCGACACGTAACAGGTTCTTTCCCTTTGGACCCCCCAACGGAGGTGCTATGCCCCCCCGAGTTCTGATCCTGTCAGTCCTAACGCTACTCTTACTATTATTACTACCCGGTGATCATCCAGAGACACTGGCTGCAGATTCACTGGCTGGTCGATTGGCGACAGCACAAGTCACCGCCGATTCGACAGAAGATCTGAAAGTTCCCGGATTTCCCATCTCCGATGAGCTGCGGGAAGCGCTCTTTCGTAACTCCACCGACTCCGCTCTCGAATTACTCGACGCCAAGGAAAAAGAACAACCTGACCGTCTCGATGACTGGTGGATGTTCCGTGCCGATGTACTGGAGAAGGCCAATCGTTTCGAAGAGTCTCTCCAGGTTCTGGAAAAATTGGAGACCACCTCGCCACAGAGCCCGTGGTTTTACAAAGCACGCCTTCGCCGCAGTGCCATCTTGATGAAGATGGAGCGCTTTGGCGAAGCGCAAAAGATCATCGAAGAAGAGACCTCCCGACTTCGCAGTGGCGATCGAATCGGCGAACTGACTCGAACTCTCTTGCAAGTCGCTGACCAAATCTCTGCCGATCCTGATCCCACCACTGCCGATCCTGAGCCACCTCAATACCAACGTGCTCGTCAGCTCTACCTCCAAGCAGCTCAGTTACAACCACCCCTGATCTTACTCGAGCAATCTTTGTATGGGGCAATCAGGTGTTCCGTTCAACTCAAGAAAACCTCCCCGCAAGTCATCGAAGATGCTGATCGATACCTGGCTCGATTTGACCCACGTCAGGACAATGAAGAAGTCGGTGAACAGCTCTTTTTGGTCTTACTTGATAAAGCGCGCGCCAAAACTGGCATATTCTCCCGCCGAGCGATGCAAAACCTCATCGCAACCATCGACGAAGCTATTACAGCCAAAGCCCCCTGGGGAGATCGTTATCAGGGGGAATCTGCTGCGCAATTACAAGAGATCAAAAACAACACGTTGTTGGCGCTGGTCGACACCTACAACTCGAAAGACCTGAAAGTATCTGCACTCCGAAGATTTATCGAAGCCGCTCCTGATCATGCCAAAAGAATCGAATCGGAATTCCGCATCGGTGAACTCCTCAGAGACGATGGGCAATCGGAAGCAGCCCTCGCCCAGTGGAAGTCTTTCATCAATAAAGAGATCACCGGAGACGCGGCGATTCTGGAACAACGGCGCCGCAAGGCCATCTTCAGCAGTGGTCAACTCCTTCAGCAGATGGAACAACTCAAGGAAGCCAGAAAGGCTTTCGTCGAATATAGCCGTCGGGCTCCGGACGGTCCTGATTGGTCCGCAGCTCAGGAATCGATCATCGCCATCGATGCCAGAATTGGTGAACAACTACTGGGGGATCAGCGCTGGGCAGAAGCGCGCACTGCGATTGCAGAATTCGTCAAGCTATACCCCCTCGATCGGCGTACTCGACCACTACTACTCAAAAATGCACACTCCTATGCGAATGAAGCCCGTAAGTTAGTCGAAGAAATTTCGGAAGGCTCAAATGGAGGTGAAACCAGATCTCGGCCAAACCGCTGGGAAACGTTATCGAGGAGGGCAAGCGCACTGTACGAACAGACGATTGCAGATCTGAAACGAATCATCGGGAAATATCCCAACACCACGGAAGGAAATCGGGCTCGCCTCGACATCGCCAGGATCCTCGAATCGGATCTGCTGCGGCTCGAAGAAGCCGTGGTCGCATACCGGGAGTGCTTTGGTACCCCGTCGGAATCAGCAGCACGCCAGCGATTGCAGCAACTGACCGAGAAGCACCTGACCATAGAAACTGAACGCCTCCATCGCTCCAATCAACCCGCCAGCTTTACCCTCGATACTCGTAACATCGAAAAGGTCAAGGTCAGTATTTATCCGATCGACATCGAAGCCTACTTTCGCAATTACCACTCGCGTAAACAAATCGAACAACTCGATCTCGACCTCATCGACCCATGGAAAACGATGGAAGTAGAAATTGAGAGCTATGCAAATTATCGCCCCTGTCATCAAGAAGTTGAACTTCCATGCGAAGGTACCGGGACCTGGGCAGTCACTGTCGCTTCAGAAAAATTGAGCTCCACTACCCTGGTGATACGTACAGACCTCGACATTATCGTCAAGGCGGGAATGCGTGAAGTGCTGGTCTATGCCCAGGAAATGCTGACAGGGAAAGCTGCTGCTGGCGTCAAAGTTCTCATTGCGCTTCCCGATGCTGACAATCAGACCACCATCCATGAGGTCAGCACCGGTTCCGACGGAACCGTCCAATTCGACCATGACTCACTGGCTACCAACGCAACCGTCAAGGTTCTCGCAATGCGCGGATCCGATACCGCTGTTGCTGGAATGAATCTGAGTCATACCAGCATTGCCAGAAACATCTCGCCCCGCGGCCAGTTCCTGACCGACCGAGCCACATACCGACCGGGAGAAACGGTCCACTGGCGGGCAGTGGTTCGAGACGTCATCGATGGTAGCTGGCACAATCCAGCCGGGCTGGAAGGTCAAATCACTCTCATCGCCCCGAGCGGCATTTTGGTCAGTAACAAAGTCGAGACCTTTAGCGATGCGGGAACCCTGAATGGTTCCTATTCTCTGCCACAGGAAGCACCGATCGGCGAATGGTCCATCCGTGTCAACAGTCCCAAAGGCATCACTCATCAGCAGACCTTTATCGTCGAAGAGTTCTCCCCACTGGCCGTGAATCTGAACATCGAACCAAAACGATTGGTGTACACCCGTGGAGAACTGTTCGAGGCAACCGTTTCCGCATTCACCTGGTATGGAGAGCCGCTGGCAGGATCTCCGGTTCAGATCATCTTCCCAGATGGCCGTGAAGAACAATTCCTGCTCGATGATTCGGGTAAAACAAACATCTCTTTCGACACTCGTGAACAACTCCTCGCCTGGATCAGTTTCCGCGCTTACATGCCAGAACAAAAAATAGAGCAGACGATCGAAGTCGTTCTTTCCGAGACGACCTGGAAACTGTCTGTTGAAATTCCCAGGGCCAGTGGTGAATACCTGGTCGGAGAATCGTTACCCATCATGGTCAAAGCTCGTGACGTAGCCGGTGAAGCTGTCGAACGGGACATCAAGCTCAGATTGGTCCAGAGAACCCGTAACAATGGCCGCTGGTTTGAAAACACCCTGACAGAACGAGAACTGGTCACCAACGAGAACGGACAGGTAGAAACAAGGATTCCGCTCGATTCTGCAGGCAATGCTGCCATCGTTGCCGAAGGAACTGACCGATTTGGAAATCGAGTTTCCAGCCGAGTGCCATTGATCATCTCAGGAGACGATGAAAATCGAGGTTTGATCTGGCTGATCGAAAAAACCAGGCTCGATGTTGGCGACTCTGTAAAGCTAGAGCTACAGAACACCCGTAAAAAGAGCAGCGCTCTCCTGACCATAGTCGGACACAAGATTCTTGAATATCGAGTCGTCGAGCTGACTGCCGGAAAAAACACGATCGATATCGATGTGGACCCGCAGATGTCTCCGGGGATTTCGATCGAGCTCGCAATGATGGAGAATCAAAAATTACACCTGGCAAATACCAGCTTCCGAGTCCGGAAAAACCTTCTACTGGAAGTCATTGCACCAGAAAAACCGGTGATTCCTGGTGCAGAATTGACGCTGGAAGTTCTGACCAAGAATCTCCAAGGAGAACCGATCTCTGCAGAAATCGCACTGGCTGTCGTAGATGAGGCTGTCGATGGCCTTTATCCCGACTGGTTCCAGCCTCTCTCCAGAACTTCTGGCGAGTCTGATTCAATATCTGGTCGTAGTTTCAGCGGGCATGCCAAGCTGACGACATCGACTTCGTGCACTTTTCAATATGAGGGAATCACCACCGAAATCGCCCAGGAAGTTATCGACGAACGAACACGGAGTGGAAGTGTTCTCGCCGGATTTCGCCAGCCACAACAACGTAATCTTGCTATTGAAGAAATGGATTATACTCCGGAAGCCGATGGGGCCATCCGGGTTGCAGAAAAAATGAAACTCTCTGGCGGAGCCGGTGGTGTTTACGGGAACCGCTCCCGCGGTGGCTCCGCGAAATCCAGACTCGGTCTTGCTTCCGACGAAGATAAAAGTTTAAGCAATGATAATGATCTAGCGGCTCGATCTTCTGAATCATTCACCGCTCACTGGGCTGGCGCACTGGTGAGTGATGAAAACGGCAAGATCGAGATCACCTTTACGGTTCCTGCTCGCAGTACCTCCTGGAAAATCCGCGCCCAAGCCATCGCCGAAAATGATCTCTTTGGCGATGCCGAGACTACTTTTATCGCACGAGATGACATCGTGATCGATCCGATCTTACCTTCCAGTACCATGGAAGGAGATGTCATCGAGCCGCGTATTCGCATTGTCAACTCTTCCGGTCAACGCGGAACGGGTACGCTGTCAATTCGAATCGGTGGTGCCGATGGAGCAGAGGAGATCAGTACTGATCTGGTAGTGGGAGCTGGACTCCAAGAAATCACCCTCGGGTCGATTGGCCCTCTCCCGGCCAATCCATCACTTCCTGTTGTAGTCCGCCTGGAAATCCAAAATGGTGACAAGACTCGTACCATTCAACAACAAAGATCCATTGCGGTTCGCCCCTGGGGACTGGTCGCCAATGCTCGTGCTGGTGGTAGCCTGAAAAATAGCGCCGAGAAGAAACTGACCTTGCCCGGCGAAGGTGAGTGGCTCGATCGAACGCTAAAAATCTGGATTGGCGGTAGCCTCGACCAGATATTGATCGACCTGGCCACCGGAGAAGGCCTCATCTCTTTACGCGAACAAGGACGCGATACCGCAACTCGTTCGGCACAATTACGTGGGGCTATCGAAGTCGTTTCGATGGTTTCTCGCGGTGATCTGGAAGTCGATCCACAGAAGTTAAAGATGATCCGGAGCCGAATTCTCGCTCTCATCGGAAAACTGGCGATGACTCAGCAAGACAACGGTGGCTGGGGTTGGGCTGGTGGTGCTGCTGCACCAGAATCCAGTGCCGCGGCGTTGATCGCACTCGGCCAGGCCAGAAACAATGGCTTTTCCGTTCCCGACGTAGTTTTCAGCCGTGGACTCCCTTCTCTCGAAAAGATTTTTCGCAATACCGAAACGAACCGAGACGACCTCAAAACCCTGATAATGCACGCGCTAGCAGTCTGTAATGCCGGTGACTTTGGTGCCGTGAATCGTTTACATCGAGTCCGAGATACCCTCTCCAATGTTTCGCTCTCTCATCTCGTGTCGACCCTTGTCGCCATGAAGCGCGCACCAATGGCTCTGGAGGCTGCAACTTTGTTGCTGTCTCGAAGAAGTGCCAATGGATCATGGCCCGGTGGCCCCAATGCGCAATTGGAGGGCAGTTGGTGTCGTGATCCACTCATCATCACCGCCATGTCTCTCCATGCCTGCGCAACAGCAGGACGGTCCGTCAATGAACTGGCGATCAGTGCCCGCTGGCTTGAGAGCCGTCGTCCATGGGGCTACGGCCGTGGAGCCGGATTTGCTCTGGCGGCACTGGCTCGTGTCCAGGGAGAGTCGATTCCTACTTCACAGAAGTATGAGGTAGAAATCTTCATCGATGGAGAACCGCGACGCCTGTTGACCACTGCCTCCGGAAAAATCTTATCGATGGCAGAATTTGACCTCGGAACCGGACCGGGAACTGTCGAAATACGTCTGGTCGGTAAAGGTTCTGGTAACCCACACTGG
>JBBWWC010000165.1:0-4420 GCA_050256555.1 Planctomycetota bacterium
TCACCTTCAACATCTTCTGCGATGACAACTAGTGGTCTTTGCGTCGGAACCACTTGCTCCAGTACCGGAACAAGATCCTGAATATTCGAAATCTTGTGATCAGTAAAAAGGATCCAGGGCTTCTCCATCACACAGAGACCAGAAATCCTGTCGGTGACGAAGTATGGCGAAATCCAGCCCTTGTCGATCTCCAGTCCTTCGACCAGTTGTAGATCCGTCTCGACCCCATCGTTCTCCTCGACAGTCACGACACCACGTTCTCCGACCTTGTGGATCGCTTCGCCGAAAAGTTTTCCGAGTTCTTGCTCATTGGCTGCAATAGTGCCGACCTGGACGACCTCTTGACGCTTTTTCACATCGGTCGAGATCGCCTCAAGTTCTTTGACAGCAGTAGCCACGGCCTTATCGATTCCTCTTCGAAGTTCGACAGGGCTGACTCCGGTGGCCGCATAGCGGTTGCCACGACGGACCATCGCTTCGGCCAGAATGATTGAGGACGTGGTTCCGTCCCCTACTTCCTTGTTGGTTTTACTTGCCACTTCATTGAGTAAGCGAGCTCCCATGTTCGCGAATGGCTGAGCCACTTCAATTTCGCGTGACACGGTTTGGCCATCACGAGTCACCTCGGATTTACCCAGACCTTTTTCCAGCAGAACATTTCGTCCGCCCGGGCCATAGGTCACCTTTACGGTACGTGCCAGGGTGGTGATCCCCTGAAACAGTTGGCGCCTTGCGTCCTCGTCGAAGAGTATTTGTTTCGTCATGAAATTTCTCCCTCTACATCGCTATTCAGAACTAGAATGCTCCGACACCTTCGTGATCGTGATGATGGTCCTCTTCCTCGGTCTCCTTCGGAATATCCGTGATCACAGCATCGGAAGTCATGATCATGGTGGCCGTACTGACCGCATTCTGAAGGGCACTGTGAATCACGTCACAAGAATCAAGAACTCCCACCTCATACAAATCGCACAGCTCCAGGCGGGCAAAATCAAACCCAAAGGTATCTTCATCGATATTACGAATCTCTCGAAGAAGTGCTGAAGGTTCAACTCCAGCGTTCTGAGCTAATTGACGGAAAGGCTCTTCCAACGCTTTGGCCAGAATTTCGGCAGCCAACTTTTCGAGTGGATCACGAAAACGCATTTCCGCCACTGCGTCTGAACAATGGATTAACGCCAAGCCTCCACCCGGCAGGATTCCCGCCTCGAGTGCCGACTGCGTCGCAGCCAGCGAGTTCTCGTAGCGCTTCTTGCGCTCCTTGACCTCGCCCTCCGTCGCACCGCCTACACGGATCACCGCAATACCACCGATCAGTCGAGCGAGTCGCTCTTGCAGCTTCTCCCGATCATAATCGCTGGTCGCATTGTCAATCTCCAGGCGGATCAGGCGACAACGTTCAGCAACGTCCTTCTTCTTGCCTGCCCCCTGCATGATGGTTGTCCGTTGCGAATTGATTTCGATCTTCTTGGCCCGGCCAAGATCCGTGATCTTGATCGAACCAGGTTCGATACCAAGATCGGAAAAGATCGCCTGGCCTCCGGTCGCCACGGCAAGATCTTGAAGCATCGCTTTGCGCCGCTCGCCATAGCCCGGTGCTTTGACCGCGGCCAACTGGAGAACACCGCGCTGGCAATTCACCACCAAGGTGGAGAGAGCCTCACCATCAATATCCTCTGCGATGATCAGCAGTGGTTTACGTTTCTCCACAACCTTTTCCAGAACACCGACAATCTGCGAGATATTGGAAATCTTATCTTCCATGATCAGAACGTAAGGATCTTCCAGCGTGATATCAGCGGAATCGGCATCCGCAACAAACTGCTGGGAAATGTATCCGCGATCAAAATGGAGACCTTCGACCACCTCAAGAGTGGTTTCGATGCTCTTACCTTCTTCGATGCTACAGACCCCATCGTCTCCCACTGAATCGAGTGCCTCAGCAATGACTTTGCCGATGGATTCGTCATTATTGCCAGAAATCGTAGCCACACTGACTATCGTTTCCTGATCCTCGATCGGGTCCGCAAACGCTTTCAGCTGGGTTCCAATCTTGCCAGAAACGGAAAGTAGCGCTCGTTGCAAGAGAACTGGATTCTCTCCGGCGATCACCTGACGCATTCCTTGACGGAAAATAGCTTCCGCCAAAACCGTTGCCGTGGTGCTACCATCTCCGGCATCGCGTGCGGTCTTCGAACCGGCTTCTCGTAACAAACGAGCACCGATATTCTCGACGCGATCTTCCAGTTCGATTTCCTCGGCAACGGTCGCACCGTCCTTGGAAATCTTCGGCCCACCCCAGGATCGATCGATGACGGCGTTGCGTCCGCGAGGCCCCAGAGTCGTACGCACCGCACGTGCGACCTTGTCCGCACCGGCGAGTAGTTTCTCACGTGCTACGTCTTCAAAAGTCAGTTCTTTTGCCATGCTGGCTCCTCCTCGTGTCCCCTCGAACGTATTGCCGAAAAACGAACTGTCCCGGCTGACCCGACTCCAGAAAACTGGAGCGGCTCTCTCAACCTACGCAAACAGCGGGCCATCCACGCCAAGAGAGGCCTCCATAAACACCTATAAAACAATAACTTGCAGAGAAAATGTTAGAGCCAACGGTTTACGGCCTGCCAGAACGACAGGGGGCATGCCAGAGGCCGCATCTCGGACTGCCAGGTTGGCAGTATCGGCAACCGCTATTTTACTTGGCGAAAATCCCACCATCACGGGTGTCGCTGACCAACTTGACCCGGACGTCGCGAATCTCGACACGGGTTCCATCGCCAATCCAGAAGACGAAGCCACCCGTGGAGGGAAGCCGTGTGGTCGCAGGATCCAGACTCAATTCGGTCTGAGAATCTCCATATTTTAACAGCACGGTATCGCCATGAACCTCGATCGTGACCGAGACCCAGCGGTTCTTCGGAAAGTCTTCTCCCAGCTCAAACATCGGTGATGTTTGATCGATGATGGCCCCGTCATTCGGACGTGATTGGCTCCTGGGAGAAATACGGAGAGTGCCCGTTTTCAAACTTACTTCGAACTGGCAAACAAAGTCCTCCCAGTGATTGGAATAGACCCCGGTATACATATCTTTTCCGCTACGATTGTCGCCAACCATGACGCCGAGACCTTCGCGCTCGACGATCCTCCACAACGCAGGCTGTCCGGATGAGATCAAACCCCGATCACTACTGCTAACCCAGTTGTAAAGATTCGATCGCCCGAGCAAGGATGTCCATTTAACGGAATCGCGAAGTTCCACCCAGCGCCGTTCGCGCTCGGCCTTCTTGCGTTCCTGTTCTAGAAGCCGAGCCTCAGCGATCTGCTCTTCCTGTGCCTCTTCCCGATCCAGAAGCAACGCAAGTCCATCTCGCTGAATCGTCTTGACCAGCTCTTCCTTGATTCGCCAGACATCCGGCGCTTCCTCCTCGACCTTTTCTGGCAAGGCCTGGATGATTGCAATCGCAATGTCTTCGTATCCTTTACGAGCATAATTACCGGCTTTATCGGACAGCTCATCGAGGCGTTTCTTGAAACGAAGCTGTTCCGCCGTATCTATGCGCAGATTATCGAGCTCGGTTTCGAATGATCCCGACAGAATCGACTGGGCTCCATCAAAGACCTTGGGCAGTTCTTCTACCAACCCAGAAGCTTTCTCAAAATCGCCATCCTGGAAAGCAGCGCGAACATTCTCCTTGATGGAGGTCCATGCTTGCTCCGTCGCCACTTGCCAGTCCTTCAGAAGTTGCTCTCGAAGCTGTGCCGCTTCCACTGCTGATTCTGTATTGGCAAACTCGATCATGATGGTCGAAAGGCGATTCGCTGCGGAAACGCGATCGGTAGGATCTTCGCTGTTCGATTTCTCCACGCGATCCAGTGCTAATCGAGCCTCGTCTTCGCGAATCTTCTTGAGATCGACCTCGGGCTCCTTGTCGACAACCGACTCAACCACTACCGGAACTTCATCTTCGCTCATCATCACCGCACCCAGCACAATCAAAATCACAACGGCAATTCCACCACCGATCAGCAACGGAGTCTTGCTCTTCGTGTCCTCCGCAAGATTTTCGTTTTCGCCCATCGAGGAAGCCGCCGAACCGACTCGGGCTTTCTTCGACAGCACTTTCCGTCCCGGAGCCGCAGGTTTTGCACCCGGTTTCCGACTGGGAGCTGCGGGTCGTCCGCGCTTCTTGGGTGCTGCGGATGCCGACCTGGCTGCCGGAGCCTTACCCACTGCTGGCTGTGCCGGGACTGACGGCTCACCTTGCTTTGCTGCGGCTTGCTGTAATGCCGCCTGCTTCGCTGCCGCCTGCTGTAATGCGGCCTGCTTCGCTGCTACCTGTTTCGCTGCCGCTTGCTGTAATGCCGCTTGTTTTGCTGCGGCCTGCTGTGCTGCGGCTTGTTTTGCTGCGGCCTGCTGTGCTGC
>JBBWWC010000166.1:0-7106 GCA_050256555.1 Planctomycetota bacterium
CGCTAATCCACATCTCATCCTGGGTTCCGGCGAACCAACCGGCAATGCTCAACAGCGAAGCGAGTGCCAGCACTCCGACGGCGATGCGTTTGCCGTGAGTGGGGCGCAATAACCACCATATGGCCAGTCCTGCGGGTAATCTGTGAATCACGATAGCCCATGTCAGAGCGGATTCTTCAGCTCCAGAACCAGCCACTGCCAGGCTAATTCCATCGACGAAAGAGTGGCTGATGATTCCCAGGATACCCAGTGAGAGTGCGAAGCTATGTGCTTTACGAGCCACTTCGCCGCGATACTTTTCAAAGACGGAGGGAAGTATCAGTCCCGTCATGGCCAACAGGATGGCCCATAATCCAACCTCTTCGAGCGCTTGTGGAATCACTTCCAGTACGACCAGACCACAGATCGAAACCACAACGAAGCCATCGAGCACCGGAAAGAGTCGTGGCCAACGCTGTCCCGTAACGGCGATCACGGGGCCGAGGACCAGAGCCAGGATGCTGAGGATTAACGCTGTCATCTGATGGAGTCTCCTTACACGAATAAGATATCTGTAATTTGATCTCGGTTGTAGTAAAGAAGATCTTTCTTCAGAAAAAGAAGATCGAGATATAATGTTCCTGGATGTCCAAGGCTCTCAATTTTGGTTACTCAAATAATTCTTGAAGTTATTTGCGACGGAAAATCGGCAAGGGAGTGGCTCCGCGGGCGATCTGCGGATGGGCCTCGAGACCAAACCAGTCTTGCTCGATGGAGGCATAGAGTTGGCGGTAATCGGTGGTGTGAACCAGGTCGTTTTTGACCAGCTTCCCCAGGTCTGGCTGGGCACCGGCGAAACCGCCGCGAATCTGGCCGCCGAGCAGAAGGTGTGGAGCAGCAGTGCCATGGTCGGTTCCTTGGCTGCCGTTTTCCTTGGCTCTACGGCCAAACTCTGAGTAGGTCGAGACGAGAACTCGATCCCAGTGTCCTGAAGCGATCAGTGCTTTTCGTAAAGCTGCCAAACCCTCGGCCAGTTCACGTAGTAGGCGAGGATGTTTGCGAGGTTGATCTGTATGAGTATCGAAACCGGTATGTGAAAGCTTGATGATCGGGCAAGGGACATCCGCCGCCACCATCGAGGCGGCAATCTGACATCTTTTTCCGAACCGAGTATTGGGGAATTTGATTCCCAGATCGGGAGCCTGGGAACGCTTTTCTTCGATGATTCGTGCCGCTCTTTTTACATCTTCTTGAACATCCAGGAGATGTTCCAGGGCCTTGCGTGCATCGTTGCCGCGAGCCACTTCTGGCACTTCCCGGGCGGCTCGTGCAAAACTGGCTGGGTCATCGAGATGAATGACGCGAGTCCCGGCACCATAGAGAGGACCAGAATCGCCACCACCGAGGATCACTCCGTCGGCTGCGCGATTTGGATCACGGTTGATTCCTGCAAGGAGACGAGCGAGCCAACCATCGGTCAGCTCTTCGTCGGAATCGGATCCGGTTTCCCAGATCTCAATGCTGCGGAAGTGCGAACGATTGGGATTGGGATATCCGAGTCCAAGAACCCAGCAGGCTTGGTCGTCATCCCAGGCATTTTCGAGTGGCTTGAAAGCCTCATTCATACCGAGATGGTTGCCGAGATCGATGATATTGGAATTTGGAACTGCAATGCGTGGCCGGAGCTGCCGGTATCGTTCGTCTCGAAATGGAATCACGGTATTGAGTCCGTCATTCCCGCCTTGTAGCTCGACCAGAATTAAGATCCTGCTGGCCATTAGAGAATCTTGCGCAGATTTTTCATCGAGCGCCCAGGTTTTGACACCGGGAAACATCAGAGGTAGGCAAGCTGCTCCACCGACACGTAGGAAAGTTCTTCGATCAAAGTTCATCGGCTTTCTCATTTCAACTGGTAAGTGGGGTCCAGCAGTACGGCCCTCATTAGCTGGATACCGGTTCCCGTTTCTGGGATTTCTGTGACCGGAGTCAACGGCAACAGCCAGTCTAATAATACTTTGCGTCGTTGTATCTGTTGGTCAGCAAGAGTGACCCAGATGGTTTCAAAGAAACTCTGGACTCGAGGTTGAAGACGACGACGGTCGGCCCGGGTTAATCGTTTCGGTACTTCTTGTTGCGTTGGTCCCATCTGAGGGTCCATCTGGGGATCCATCTGAGGATCCATCTGCGGCGGATCATCTGATTTCTCTTTACGCTGGTCAGCGGAAGTTCTTTTCTTGATGGAGAGCATTGCAATGTTATTGATTTCTTCGGCGAGGAATCGACGTCTTTCGAGAAGAGTCGTGGCATCGATCCAGTTTTCTGCGCCGGGCCAACCGGCCACATTAGGGGGATCGAACAGTTGCTGACCCAGGCGTGTGAAGCTGCGGAGGGCGAGTCCCGAAGGGGCCTCTTCGAGCTGGAATTTACGGATGGTTCCGACTACCAGATCGACAGGACTCTTGACCAGAGCTCCCCTGTTTTCGATGGCCCAGAACGCTTCGCTGAGAAGAACCTGTTCGAGTAGTTTCTTCAGTTGCCATTTGTTCTCGACCAGGGTACGGGCCCATTTTTCGATGACTACCGGGTCGGGGGTGGGAGAGACAAATTCTGTCCAGAAGCGCTGGCTGATCCATTTGGGACAGGCCGGATGCTGGATGACTGCCTCGACAACTTCTTCGGCTCCCAGTTTCCCAGTAACTCCAAGAACGGTCTTTTGACCAGAGTCATGTTGTCGACGTGATTGCTGGACTTTTCCATTTTTAGGATTGATCCGATAGCCGGTAAAGGCTCGAGCGGCTTCCTGGACATCGCTCTCGGTGTAGTTTCCTTCCCCGAGGCCGTAGAGCTCGAACAACTCTCGCGCAAAATTTTCATTCGGCTTCTGTCGGGTACTCCTCCGAGTGTCGAGGTAGATCGTCATTGCCGGATCCAACGAGATCGCCTGAAGTAGCTCACGAAAGTCACCGCTGCCATGACTTCGGAACAGGTTGTTTTGTTGCAGCATCGCTTGTGCCGAACGAACCTTTTTCATCTCCGAGGTGAAATGGCCGTGCCACATCAGCACCAGGCGCTCTGTCAGTGGAGACGTTGTTGAGAGGAGTTCCCGAGCCCACCAGGCGCGTAGCTCAGTTTGCCAGCGACGGCTTTGTTTTTGAAAGGCTTTCTTGCTTTCATCCGTATTGCCACGCTGTTTACGAACCTCGTCGGGTCTCATGTTGGCCCAGGATGGATAGGAAGTCTCCGCTTCGGTTTGAAGGGAATCGAGAAGTTCCTGAACCGCCGCTTGTTTGCTGAGAGAGGCGATATGTTGGACCTGTGTAAAGGGGACGCCAAAGGAGGTTCGTCCGAGAAGGTGTTGTGCTGCTTCGATCCCGAGCACGGATTTTTTTACGACGGGATCGTCATTTTCTGGCGAGACGAAACCGCTCGTGAAGATGATTACAGCCAGAAGCATGGCGCAGCTGCTGAAGAGGTCGCGAGACCTTGTTCGAGGACGGATTTTTCGGACACTGGTCATCCGGTCCACTCCTGTTCTTGAATGGAGAAAGGCTGGGCTATCAATTAAACCCCGACCAGAAGCATCCGTTGCGCTCTTCTCAGGCAGTCGCTTCCTCCATCGATGGTTCCCAAGATCCTCCGGTAGCCGCTGAATTGCAACGTGCTCGCTTGAGGAAAGCCTGAGAGGCCGATTCGAGGGCCGCTGGATCACCTCCCCAGGTCTTCATTGCGGTCGATTGGAGGGCTCTCCCGTACGAGAAGGTCAGATTCCACGGATGAGGGCTGTTTTTGTTCATGGCGTTAAGGTGGGCCGTGGCATCTTCGTCGCTTTGGCCACCGGAAAGGAATGCGATTCCGGGGACCGATTCTGGAACCGTTTGGGTGAGGCAATCAATCGTTCTCCGTGCGACTTCCTCGACTCCTGCAGTCGCAGCTGCGGTGCCTTGAATGACCATCGAGGGTTTGAGCACGATGCCCTCAAGCTGAACGCCTTGCTCTTGAAGTTGCGCAAAAGTGCAGCGAAGAACTTCCGTCGTGATGGATTCACAGGTTTGAATGTCGTGATCTCCATCCATCAGGACTTCAGGTTCGACGATCGGAACGATCGAAGCTTCCTGGCAAAGAGCGGCATAACGAGCCAAGGCATGAGCATTCGCCATCATGCTGGCAGGGCTCGGCATGTTATTTCCAATCGAAATGACGGCACGCCACTTGGCGAATCGTGCACCCAGTTCAAAATATTCTGCGAGGCGGTCGCGTAAACCATCGAGACCTTCTGTGACAGTTTCACCGGGATGGCCGGGGAGAGCCTTGGCTCCTTTGTCGACCTTGATTCCGGGAACGATTCCGAGAGAGTTTAACCATTGCGGAAATGGGATACCGGCATCGGTATTCTGGCGGATGGTTTCGTCGAACAGAATCACACCGGAGATGTAATTTTCTATCGAAGGACTGGCAAAGAACATCTGGCGATAGAGGCGACGGTTTTCTTCGGTAGCTTCTATTCCGAGAGCGGCGAAGCGTTTTCCGATGGTCGGATGACTTTCGTCTGCGGCGAGAATCCCTTTGCCGGGAGCGACCATCTTGTTTGCGGTTTCCTTTAGAAGTTCGATGTCCATCTGATACCTCCCGGAGAGTGGTTTTTTTATCTATGGCCTAGTATCTGCGCCCGTTATTTATCCCCTGAGACGATTTTCTAACGGATAGAAGGTGGTCGTGCCAGCAGAACACGCCAGGGGAAGATGATTCAATGGCTGTGATGAAAGAGGCACACGCATCTCGGAGATGCGGCAGACATGACCAGGAGCGGTTTGTACGGCAGGATCAGGGCGTGTTCACGAAAGAGTCGGTAAGGACTAGTTCTTGAACTTTGCCGAACGGGAGGCACGACGATTGTGATTCGCCGGTCGCTTCCCGTGGTTGGCCTTTTTGACCTTGCGGTTATTACGGTTACTCATGGGGCTGATCCTACCGAGAAGACCCGGGTTTGGTCAACAAGACCGGGCCAGATGACCGTGTTTCTTGCCGAAAAAGGTCCTGGATCTGTCGCTTTTGGCCTTGGCACCGTGGCTGAGTCGTTTTCATGACTTTGCGGAAAGGTTCTCGCCGTACTAGAAAACGATTCGACGACGCGGCGGAAGGTCCTGCAGCAGGCGATCGACGGCCACTTTGAGTTGCCGATCGGTCCCTGTTTCTTCATCGCCGGGAAGCGAAGGAACTACCAGATCCGGTTCGGCGCCATGGAGCTCCATATCGAGCCGATCGGGAAGGGTGTACCAGCCGCGAAAAGGAACCCGGATCGAACTGCCATCGAGCAAGGTCGTGCTGCCAGTAGAGATGACTCCGCCAGCAGTCGTGACCCCGATGAGCGGACCTCGACCGAGATTCTTGATGGCATGGGAGAAGATCTCCGCGTTGGAAAAGGAGTTCTGGTTACACAAAACAGCGATCGGTCGGGTCCAGGAAGGGGCGACCAGTCGATCGTTGGGATAACCGGCACCTCCGGCACGAGGAATGGTGTAGGCATGCGGTTTTCGTGTCAGAGATGCGAGGAGTCGGTCTGTGGTCCACCCTCCGCCATTTTCACGAACATCGATGAGTAATCCTTCTTTGCCATGACCCGCTTCGTACAGTTCGACGGCGAATCGATCGAGACTGGTTTGATTCATCCCCTGGATGTGAAGGTAGCCGAGCCGACCCGAACTGAATTCCGTCACCAGTGATCGACGTTGACGAACCCAGTTTTCGTAAAGAAGCCTTCTCTGGACATTATTGGAGATCGGTCGAATCACGACTTTACGGTCCTCGCCCGCTCGACGGATGACGAATGGGACCCGCTCACCGACTGTGCCAGCGAGGGCCTGGGAGAGATTCGCACCGGCGGCGATTTCTTGAGCCCCGATGGAGATGATTTCATCTCCGACCTGGAGATCGAGTTCGACGGCTGCTGCCGGGGTTCCTTCGAGGATGGAGACCACCTTGTAGTGCGCCGCTCCATCGGGAGCTTCGAGACGCCAGCCCGGAACGCCGGTGGCCCGGATCGTTTTTGACCAGCGTGACGCAGATGAGAAGTTCTGATGGGAAGCATTCAGCTCGCCGATCATGCGATTGATGATGGCTCCGAATTCGATCGGATCTCGTCTTGTGATGGCCAGCGGTCGGTATCGATCACCCTGGGCATCCCAGTCGAGGCCTTTGAGGTTTGGATCATAGAAACGATCGCGCATCGTCGCCCACGCTTCGTTGAAGACCTCGACTCTGCGTTGTGCCATATCGACGGGGAAACTGCGAGTAAAGGAGAGAGCGCTACTGGTGCCGGATGCTGTCACCGTGGTGGGGGTGCCGGAGACGATGCGTAGCATTTTTTTGCTCTTGAGGTTCCATTCCAGGACTGACGAACTCCCCGAAGCGATTTTCTTGGGCGTTCTTCCTTCGGGAATCTCGAGTGAGTAGAGAGCGGCTGCGGACTCATGAGATGAGACGAAATAGATCTTCTTTGATTCGAGACCCCAGATGGGGGAGCGGATCGAGTTTTCGGAAGCGAAGGCTCGGCGTAATCGCATTCGAATCCCATCGAAATCGATACGGACTTCGACCTTCTTTTGTTTCTCGTCCTTTTTTTCATCCTTTGTCTTCTCGGATTCTTTTTCGTCAGATTCCTTTTTTTCGTCGCTGGGCTGGACCTTTGGTTTTGATTTGGGTGGCGGATCGTCTTTTAGTATCCGGTCTTCGGTGGTTTGTTGATGGTCTTCCTTGCGTAACCAGACCCACCAAAGATCCGCGCCTTCTTCATCACGCTGGGAGACAAAGCTCAGTTTGCGTCCGTCGGGACTCCAGGTCGGACTATGATCGGGACGAGGATTGGCGGTCAGATTGTAAGGGGCTCTGGAGCCATCGATGGGGACCAGCCACACGTCGGCATTGAAGTCATTATCGAGGGTCGAGAAGGCGATCCACTGACCATCGGGAGACCAGGAAAATCGCGGTGGATTCCAACCGGTGTGAAGGATTTGGAAGTTTTCGCCATCGAGATCCTGGATGGCAATGTCTCCATCGCCGCAGATGTAGGCGATCTTTTTTCCGGCTGGATCGAGCAGTGGGGCCCGACGACGGACTTTGGGTCCCGGGAA
>JBBWWC010000167.1:0-5103 GCA_050256555.1 Planctomycetota bacterium
CCAATGGAACCTTCGTCAATGGGAACCGGGTGGAGGTTCTGAGGATTGAAGAGGGGCAACTGGTCGAGCTGGGATCGGTTTGTTTACTTCTGATCGGAGTTGCGACCGATCTTTTGACCCTGAATCTCGATTCGTTAAGAAATCCAGATCGGATAGCGGAGCTGATTCAGGTGGCCTCGGATGAGACCAGCGACCTCCCCATGGCTGGCGAAGAACTGGAACGAAGCGCTTTGCGTTCACCAGATTTACTGGCCGAGATGGCTTCTGATCATCTCATCGACGAGCTTGTGACCTTGTTGATTCGTAATCATATGCCGGTTCGGGATGCGCTGACTCATGCTCTTGATCGGATGATTAGCGAGAAGATCCTCGAAAATTCTTCGGACCGTGACGATTTACGAGCGCAAGTACAAGAAATCGTCCAGCAGGAACTTGAATCTTTTCGGTCTGCCGAAGATGAAGGGAATGACCGGTGCTAAGCACTTCTCTCCTTCGGCTGGCTACGTTGTTTCTGGTGGGCTTTCTCCCCGTCGGGAGTTTCGAGGAAGATCGAGCAGCTTTGCTTTCAGCCATCAAAGAAGGCAACGAATCGAGTATCTGTGATGCATTAGAGCTGCTGGTGAAACATGACCAAAAGGAAACCGCTCAGCTCTTTTTACGCTATGGATTGCCGCATCAGAGTTTGCTGGTGCACGAGGAAGGGATGCGCCTGGCTCGGACTCTTCAATCAGAAGGAGCCTGCGAGGCGATTCGGACCGCCGCCAGGAAATCTCGAGAGGGAGCTCGTCGCCTTGATGCGCTCAGAGTTTTGCGAGCCTGGCCCAAGTCTAAATCTCATCCCGAGTTGCTTTTGCGGCTAGAAGATCGAGAAGCGGTTGTTGTCGCAGAAGCGGTGCGTGGCCTCAGAGATCATCCGGTGGCGTCTTCGGTCGGAGCCCTGATTGCGAAGATGGGCGAGTCCAAGGGGAGATTGCGAGAAGATATACGCGATGCCCTGGTCAGTTTGACGGCGCAACCTCTGCCGCTCGATCCGGCGAGCTGGAGAATCTGGTGGTTGAAGGCCAAATCTGATTGGACTCCGATCTCGAAGGATTCGACCGAAGATGAAGAAAAGAAAAGTCTTCCGACGGCGGTCAAAGATGGACTCTATGGTGAGATTGTCAGTCAGCGTGTGATTTTTCTTCTGGATATTTCCGGCAGCATGCTGGCAGCCACCGAGGTGGGGGCCTCACGGATTGAGATTGCACGCAAACAGCTGCAGCGAGTTATTGAAGTAGGACTGGATTCAAAGAGTAGATTTTCGGTGATTTCTTTTTCCGAAGACGTTGTGAGATTCTCACCGAAGCTGGTCAAGGCCAAGGGAGCCTCTTTGCGAAAGGCCCTGGATTTTATTGGTGATTTGAAAGCTGGAGGCGAAACCAATACTTATGGTGCGCTGGAGATGGCGTTTTCAGATCGGGAAGTGGACACCATTTATCTTCTTTCCGATGGGTCGCCGACGGTCGGAAAAGAAACCTCTGCCAGTCTCATTCTGGATTCGATTCAGAGCTGGAATCGTTATCGAGGAACGAGAATCCACTGCATCGGACTATTTGCAGGAGATGCACCGAATCAAGACGAGGCGAGAGCTCAGGAGTTTCTGGGGAAACTCGCACAACGTAATTACGGTCGTTATACCGAGATCCGTTAACAGGATCTCTCATCGCTCTTGGTTGACCCGGCGGCCTTGACGAGGTTTCATCTTGGAGTCGCTGTTCTGCGTATTTTTCCCCTGAGGAGACTCTTCCGTGAATGATTCTGAAACACCAGATCAGAGCATTGAGGATCTTATCGGCCATTCCGTTGGCGGCCAGAATCCCATCGATGAGGTTCGCCGGAGTCTTGGCGGGGAGGAGTGGGAAGCACTTCTGGAGGGCACCATGTCACCGGTCAACGTCGTTGGACCGGTCCTCTTGTTTATGACTCCTGATGAGCAAGAAGCGGCAGAGCTGATCGAATGGCTTCGTGACAGGGCCACGGTTCTTCCCATCCATCAATTGCAAAAGCCCCGGATGACCTCGATGGAGGATTTTTGTGCAGTTGTGATCAGTGATGCTTTTCTACCTCTGGTCGGTGGACTGAGAGAGTTCAGCGAGGGAATCCCGGTGGCAATTCTTCAGGACGATGTGAATCCTGGAAGTGCGGGAGATCACTGGCAACTACCGCGTCCACTGATCCAGCTGAAGAATTCTGACGTCATCGATCAATTGCTGCTGGGGGAGCATCCTCCGCAGCCGCAGCCGCAGCCGCAGCCGCAGCCGCAGGAGACCACTGGCGTGGCTTCCGCCCCAGTGGGGGAAATTCCGCAGGCGTATCATCAAAACGATTCGGTTTCGGGTCCAGATCCTGTTGCTGCGATACGTGCGCTACTGGAGGCGTGTCACAGTGGCCAATCGATGATCGAGGCCTTACGTCAGTGGGTCACCGAAGATCCTGCATTTTTCGGCTGGATCGAGTTGAAGATGGGCGTGGAAGGTGTCGAGGTGAAAGCGGGTGGAAAAGAGCCCGGGGCTGTTCTTCGTTCGATCGGGAATGAGATTGAGATCGGGCAACCGATACCGACGACCAGTGGCTCACTGGGACCATTCGTCGGAATGCCACTGTCGGAGTCTTGGCTTGGTTTTTTGGCCAGAAATGCCGATCAGGGAAGACGGGAATTCTGGAAAACTATTGAACTGATCCCCCTCATCGAGCCTTTGATACCGAGCGTCTCTGGTGATGGAATTCCACTGGTGGAAGCACCAGAGGATCGATTCTGCCGGCTTCTACAAGCCCGAATGGATGCGTCCCAGCGCAGGGGAGGATCAACAGGTGTTGTAATTCTGGAGTTGCCTGGAGACAGTCAGCACTGGGGTGCGAGAATCGCTGCGCTGCTGAGAGGTGGAGATTGGATCGAGGAGACACGACATCATCTGTGGATCTTGCTGGACCAACCGGAGCAGGGTGCTGCGACAAGTTTATCTCGACGACTGACCGAAGCGGTTCCAGGTCTCCGCGGCGGTGGCTTATTGACTCTTTCGACCGATATCCAGGCGCGGGATTATATGGACCGCGTCATTCAGATCCTGCAAAGTAATGACGAGCTTTACATCGAGGATCAGCGTAGCTCAGCGAGGTAACGGCTCTATCATTCAGGATTGCGGATTTCCTGTGAAGAATTCCAGCAGATCGTTGAACCGATGAGAGGCGGCAATTTGGACGGGTCCCAGGATCGCAGTGATCAAAAAGATCCCCGCAAAAAGTCGGGAACCCCGTCACGTCGAAGTCCTCAACGCGGTGGTAGCAAACGCCCTACTCGCCAAGGGGCATCATCTCAGGTCATCCAAGATACCCAGCGTCGGTTAGATCTCCCTGAGCTGCTCGAGCTGGTGGCGAGTTTCGCCTCTTCGCATCCTGGCAAAGATCATGTAAGAAAAACGATTCCGACCAGTTCTGGAGATCAAGCGCGAGCTTTACTGGAAGAAACGCAAGAGTTACGGCTCCGATTCGCCGCCGGACTTCGATTGGAGATTGGCGGTCTGTCTGATTTGAAAACAGTTCTGGCCGATGATTCGATGGCCAGGAGTGGGGTTCTGGATGGGAAGGTGCTGGTTTCGGTGTGGAAGGTCCTCGATCGGTCACGAGGGTTGAAGTCAGTTCTTCCAGATGATGAGAGCCCTTGTCTTACGGAAAGATCGAGCCGGTTGACGGATGTCCCTGAGCTTCGTCAAATTCTTGAGAAGTCTTTTGATGTTGCTGGAGAAATCCAGGATGAAGCCAGCGAAGTACTGACCAAGATACGCAGTGATTCGGAAACGATGGCGAGAAAGATCCGCCACTGGATGGAAGAGAATGGCGAGAGTTCCCCCTGGAAGAAGGCGCTTCAGGGGAATGTCATCACGCCAAGAAATGGGCGACTGTGCTGGGCAGTCAGAGCCGAGTGCCGCAATCAGGTTCGAGGAGTTGTGCACGGCGAATCCGCTTCGGGACAAACGCTCTTCATCGAGCCTGAACCGGTTGTACGATTCGGTGATCAAGCACAAAGGCTCCGGAATGCTGAGATTCAAGAAATACGTAGAATTCTCGCAGAGCTGACTCGCCAGGTACATCTGCGAAGAAATTTGATCCTCAATTTATGGATTCATTTGGTCGAACTGGATGCTTTACAAGCACGAGCTCGATTTGCGGATGCGTTGGGTTGTGTGGCACCGGAAATTTCGACGGGGCGAGAGTTGCAACTAAACGGTGCCAGGCATCCTTTATTGATGTGGCGTGAAAGAGGATCGTCTCAACATCTCGAGATCGATCTAGATGCGGCGCAGAATGCTGTGGTACCACTTGATTTGGAGTTGCACCGGTCTCGATATCAGGTGGTGGTCACTGGTCCCAATACCGGCGGTAAAACTGTTATTCTAAAAACGGTAGGTTTGCTTTCGCTGATGGTGGGGTGTGGAATCCCGGTGCCTGCGGAAGAAGGGACCAGGATTCCTGTTTTCGATATGATTTTGGCTGATATCGGTGATGAGCAGAGTTTACAGCAGGATCTCTCGACCTTTTCTTCCCATGTAACAGTCGTTTCCGAGATCTTGCAAAAATGTTCCAGCAAGAGTTTGGTTCTACTCGATGAACTCGGCTCCGGAACGGATCCACAAGAAGGAGCTCCATTAGCTGAAGCTGTTCTGGACAAGCTCTATGAGCGTGGGACCTTGACGGTTGTTACGACCCATCTTGGACGACTCAAAGAATATGCATATCGCCGCAGGAAGTGCGAGAACGCTTCAATGGAGTTCGATCCTGTTTTGTTGGCGCCAACATTCCGCTTGTTGATCGGATTGCCGGGGCGATCGAATGCACTGGTGATTGCAGAACGAATTGGGATGCCAGCGGATGTTGTCGATCGAGCCAGAGAAAGAAGTCAGGATGATGAAGTCATAGATTCAGAAGTAATCGATGCGATGCAAAGATCACAAAAGGATCTTGAGAGACGAGTCCGGGAAGCGGGCAACCATCGGTCTCAGGCACGGAAGCATCAAGAAGAGGCTGCTCGTGAAAAGGATGAGGCGTACCGGGTGCGAGTGGCGATGG
>JBBWWC010000168.1:0-3212 GCA_050256555.1 Planctomycetota bacterium
GATGTCAAACGGGTCCAGAACATCTAACTCAAGTGGACTATGATCGAGAAGGAACCGGACAGGATTTCCAGCAAGATTACCGGGTAGTAATGTGATAGTTCGGCTTTCACCATCGGTTATGAGACGTAAAACACTTCCTTCTTCAATGGTTTCAACACGTGCTTCGATGGTTTTTCCATCCGGGAGTCGTAGTTTCCATTCTCTACCGAGAGGATCACAGTGTGCATCGATTTCTCGGGTCTGATCGTCCCATTCGATTCGGTATTTCATATGAGCGGACTCCGGGTCCCATCAGTGCGAGCAGCCTTGCCCCATGCTCCTCCTCCGTGCGCTGCGGGAGTCGATTGCTTTTTAGAAGCTCGGAGAGCGTGTCGAGCGATGACGGCTGAAACCATCTGCAATGTATCGGGCTCGAGCGTTTTTTCCGATCGACTTTTGAGCCAGGTTTCAAGTGTCCCAATGTCGAACTGACCCTGTTGGAACCAGTCTTGATTGGTAATTTCGATCCCCAGTGGAACAGTGGTGTGAATGCCACCGATGCGAAGGCGAGAAAGCAACGCAGACAACCGAGCGATGGCCTGAGATCTGTTTTCACCCCATACGATGGCCTTGGCTAGCATCGGGTCATAGTAAGGAGAAATCTCCAATCCTTCTCGTATCGATCCGTCGATACGGCAGAAGGGAGCATGGGGGATCCGTAAGGCGCGAATCTGGCCGGTTGATGGAATGAAGTTGTTGTAAGGATCTTCCGCACAGATTCTGAATTCTATCGACCAGCCGCGGATAGGAACATCCGGATCGTGTTCCAGTTTTCTTCCTCCAGCAACATCCAGTTGCATGCCGACGAGGTCGATTCCGGAGACCATTTCGGTCACGGGATGTTCCACTTGAAGCCTGGTGTTCATTTCGAGGAAAAAGAAGCTCTTGCTCGCCTCATCAAAAAGAAACTCCATGGTCCCTGCTCCGCGATACTGGATGGAAGCAGCGCCGGCAATCGAGGCTTCTCGAATCTGGGAACGCAAATTCTCATCGATGATGGGGGAGGGACTTTCTTCTAGTACTTTCTGGTGGTTTCTTTGGAGAGAGCATTCTCTCTCGCCGAGAAACCAGACTGACCCATGGCCATCCCCGATGATCTGAGCCTCGATGTGGCGAGCAGGGCTGACGAACTTCTCGATATAAATCCGTCCATCACCAAAAGCAGCCTGAGCTTCGGAGCGTGTCCTTTCCCATGCAGAGACGAGATCCCCTTCTTGATCGACGCGGCGGATTCCCTTACCTCCTCCACCCCCAGCAGCTTTGAGTAGCAAGGGGAAGCCGATTCGTTTGGCTTCCTTGAGAAGTGATTTTTCATCGTTGATGGGACTGTTGGTTCCTGGGATGACTGGTACCGAAGCCGCTTCCATCAGTTCTCTGGCTCTCACCTTATCGCCCATCGATTCGATCTGTTCAGGTGTTGGGCCGATGAAGACGAGGCCCGCTTTTTCTACTTCTCGGGCAAAGTGGGCATTTTCAGATAGAAAACCATAACCAGGATGGATGGCATCAGAATTACTAGTTAGTGCCGCTTCGATGATTTTATCGAATCGCAAATATGATTCGGTTGGAGATGCCGGGCCGATTCGGACCGATTCATCTGCGGCATAGCGATGAGGAGCTGTGGCATCTGCGTCTGAATAGACGGCAACAGTTTCGATGCCTCTTTCACGACAGCCTTGAAAGATCCGGATCGCAATCTCTCCACGGTTGGCTACCAGAACTCGTTTGATCTTCACGGCGACATCGCTGTTCATAGCGGTTCATTCCCGTGCTTCTTGGCTGGATTCTGGTCCCTTTTTCCGGCCAGAAGACGTAATCCTTCAATCAGTCGAGGGCGTGTTTCGGGTTCTTCAATGACGGCATCGATGTAACCCCTTTCTGCGGCCTTGAAGGGGTTTGCAAAAAGGTTTTCATATTCCTCTGTTTTTTTTGCCGACAGTTCTTCTGGATGGTCTGAAGAGGCGATTTCTTTTCGAAAGAGAATTTCAACCGCTCCAGGTGCTCCCATCACTGCGATTTCAGCGGATGGCCATGCCAGATTGAGGTCTCCACGAATATGTTTTGAAGACATGACGTCGTATGCTCCTCCGTATGCTTTACGCGTGATCACCGTCAATTTGGGGACGGTGGCTTCGCAGTAGGCATAAAGAAGTTTGGCCCCATGCGTGATGATTCCATTCCATTCCTGATCAGTACCGGGCAAGAAACCTGGAACATCGACGAAGGATACGATGGGAATATTGAAGCAATCGAGAAAACGAACGAATCTTGCGGCTTTGACACTGGCATGGATATCGAGACAGCCCGCCAGTACCGCCGGTTGATTGGCGACGATGCCGACGGTTTTTCCATCCATTCTGGCGAAAGCGGTGATGATGTTCCTGGCGAAATCTTTGTGAACTTCCATCAACGAATCTCGATCGACGATTCGTTGGAGAACTTCAAGCATGTCATAGGGTTTTTCTCGACCGTCAGGAATGATGGTCGCTAGTTCTGGATCTGCTCGATCTGCCGGGTCTTCACAGGGTATTTCAGGGGCGGGCTCAAGATTGTTTGACGGCAGATAGGAGAGCAGCTTACGGATTTCTTCCAGGCAATGGCGATCATCTTTGCAACGAAAATGTGAGACTCCACTTTTTGTTGAATGAGTGGAAGCGCCTCCGAGTTGTTCCTGAGTCACTTCTTCATGCGTGACTGTTTTTACAACACTGGGGCCGGTCACGAACATGTAGGAAGTGCCCTCAGCCATGAAGATGAAATCAGTCAGCGCTGGTGAGTAGACCGCCCCTCCTGCACAGGGGCCAAGGATGGCGCTGAGCTGTGGGATGACTCCTGAAGCCAGAGTGTTTCGAAGGAAGATGTCAGCATATCCACCAAGACTGGCAACACCTTCCTGGATGCGTGCGCCGCCAGAATCGTTGATCCCAATCACAGGGGTTCCAGCCTTGAGTGCCATCTCCATCACTTTGCAAACTTTCGCTGCATTGGTGGCAGATAAGCTACCGCCTTCGACGGTGAAATCTTGACTGTAAAGAAAGATCCTGCGACCGTTGACTTCGCCCCACCCGGTAACGACTCCATCTCCGGCGACTTGCCTCTCTTCCATACCAAAGTCGGTGCAGCGATGGGTGACCAGAGCATCCATTTCCTGGAATGTTCCCTCGTCTAGCAAG
>JBBWWC010000169.1:0-10315 GCA_050256555.1 Planctomycetota bacterium
TAGTTGAACACGATGGCGAGCCGCGCAATCAGCGGTCGCCAAGCCTGCCACATGATGATGATGAAGTCGGTCCACCAGCGTCAAAATCGTTCCATTTCGACGACGGTAGGCGAGGCCTGCTCTCCCACCTCCGGCCTGCTCATAAGTCATACCGATGGATCCATTGAGTGTCGGCCAGGAATCACCATAAGCAGGATAGAAAAGATCGAATTGCTCCGCCGTGTAATACTTCCAGCCAAAGCGATCAAAGGCACCGGCATTGGAGAGACCAAACGTCTCGCTCCACTGCACCCGATCTTCTGGGATATTGGCGTTAATCGGCTTCTCTGGCGGAAAAAAGAAGTACGTCGACTCCGCTGACATCTCATGAAAATCGACATGAACCAGTGGCTGCCACTGCAGGTACTGTTCAATTCGAGCACGGGTTTCGACCTGACTCTGCCAGGCCCAATCACGATTCAAATCAAACAGGTAATGGTTACTCCGACCCGACGGCGATGGCGGATCATGTTCGGCAGCGGCTGGATCAGGATTGGCCGGGTGTGCCTGCACCTGGTGATACCACTGCAGATATCTCTCTCGTCCATCAGGATTCAGTAATGGATCGATGATAACGAGGCAGTTCTCACGAATGGCTCGAATCTTCTCATCCGATCCATCGGCCAGTTGATGGATCGTAGCCAGTGCCGCTTCGGTGGCAGAAGATTCATCTCCATGGACGTTATAGGACAACCAGATCACTGCAGGGAGATCCTCCAATAGCTGATCCAGATCCAGATCCTCTCGCTCTTTCATTCGACGAGGATCTGCCAGTAATGCCTGTGCAGCACGAATCTCTTCGAGCCGAGCGATGTTAGCCTCGGTCGAGATCATCAAGAGAACCAATTCTCGGCCCTCGGTACTGCGACCATATTCCTGGAAATGAACTCGATCGGACAGCTTTGCCACTTCACGGCAATAGGCCATCACATCATGATGTGGAGTAAACCGTTCACCGAGGGGAATCCCATACCAATCACCGGGCGCTGGGATGACACCTTCAAAGGTATCGTTGCCGCTGAAGGGAAATGGAGTATCTTCCGCACAAAGCGTCGGCAATCCGATCACCAGTAAAAAAAAAGATGGACAAGAGAAGCTTCCGCATCAAACCTCCTGGATCATCTGTACTCGGCGAGTCATGGTGGCTCCCGATCGGCAATATTCTGCCCTCACAGGACTCGTGAGGCTAGAGCCCCCGATGACCGTTACTTCATCAAGATAGGAAATCCAGGTGTCCAGGGCCACAAGTGAACTTTCTCCGATCGTCAATCTTGCGGTTCCGATCGTGATCACCCAGCTGGGGACCATGGTCATGGGGCTGGTTGATATGTGGATGGTCGGAAAAGTGGGCACCTCAGCGCTAGCGGCTGTAGCGCTCGGAGACACCTGGGCTTTTGGTACCCTGGTCCTCGGCCAGGGCTTGATCCAGGGAATGGATCCGCTCGTGACCCAGGCCCATGGCGCAAAGGATCACCAGGCACTGGGCCGATCACTTCAAAGAGGGTTACTCCTGGCACTGATCCTAATTCCTGTATTGACCCTGATTTGGCAGACGGCGCAGACCGTCCTTTTGCAATTCGGCCAGGATCCAGAACTGTGCCTGGGAGCCGAGACCTATATCCAGGCTCAACTATTCAGCATACCAGCCCTGCTCGGCTTCCTGGTACTTCGTCAGTACTTGCAAGGGCGTGGAGTCGTGAAACCGGCACTCTGGACAGTGCTGATTGCCAATATCTTCAACATTGGCTTCAACCAAATCTTCATCTTCGGTGGATGGGGGATTCCGGCACTCGGCATCGAAGGTGCTGGATACGCCACCGGCGCCAGCCGCTGGTTGATGTTTGTGCTGCTCATCCTGTTTATCATCCGTGGTCGACATCTTGCAGAAGGTTGGGTTCCCTGGACTCTTCGCAGCTTCTCGGGCCGCGCAATGGGTGTCTTGCTACTGCTGGGTCTGCCCATCTCCATCCACTTCGGAGTAGAAGTCTGGACCTTCCAGGCTGCCACCTTGATGGCGGGTCAGATTGGAGAAATCGAACTGGCGGCACACATCATAGTACTCAAGATCATCTCCTTCACTTTCATGTTTCCACTCGGCATCGCTGGATCAGCCACGACCCGGGTCGGAAATCTGCTCGGTATGGGTGAAGTCCCACAAGCTCGCAAAGCTGCCCAGACCGCCATCTGCCTTGGTGCCACAGTGATGGCCGCATCGGGAGTCGTCATCTGGCTAATGGGAATCAGGTTACCAGGAATCTTCACCACCGATGCGGCAGTCCTCGCCAGCACCCTGTCACTGATACCCATCGCAGCTGGATTTCAGATCTTCGACGGGATTCAGGCGGTCACGGCAGGGGTACTCAGAGGTGCAGGAAAAACGATTCCTGCCGCCGTCATCGGAATCATCGGATTCCCGCTACTGACCCTTCCTCTGGCGTACCATCTGACATTCAAAGA
Source organism: Planctomycetota bacterium (assembly GCA_050256555.1). Classification (GTDB taxonomy): domain Bacteria; phylum Planctomycetota; class UBA8108; order UBA1146; family UBA1146; genus UBA1146. The sequence goes on from JBBWWC010000169.1 coordinate 2,497, forward strand.
AGAATTAGGACTTCCCGGAATCTGGTGGGCCTACCTCATCGGGCTCGTCATCACCGCAGCATTGCTGGTCGGCTGGTTCGCTCTAACCACCCACCAGTGGAAGCCGATGCAAAGAAAAATCGCAGGAGAATAGAAGTTTCCGCCAAAGCTCGGGCGGATCAGCGACGGCTTCCCAGCATGAATTGATATCTTCCCAGCGACGAAATCACCTGCAACATCGTCCGTTCCTCAACTGAGGCCAGTCGTACCTGGAGGCCGGCGCTTCCAACTCCCTTAGCACCGGTCGGGAACAAGATCTTCACCCCTTCCCCCTCGTCCAATTGCATCAGTTTCGCATCCAGCGCAGAACGCTGTTGAAACGCACGGGCGATCCGTTTTTGCAAAGTTTCTAGCTCTCCCGCTTCCGAATCAGCCCCACCCTCAATTCGGCGTAGCCGAGATTGCGATCTTCGTAAGGACCCCAGCAATTCCGCTCGAGCAGCGGCAATCCGCTCGCGGGCAGGATCTTCCAGTCGCAATTGTGGAGCATCGCTCTTGCCAGAAATGAATACCAATCTTTGCAACGGTTCATCTCCGACGCGGTTCTCGAGGCTTCCAATGACACAGTGAGCCGGCAAAAAAAACTGATCGGAAAAGCTATAAGTATCAAGAACCCAGTCGCCCAGCTCTTGCCGTTGAAGAGAAATCTTCTCCCCCACACAGGAAAGGATCAGTGGCCCCCATTGCAAATGAAGCAACAAGCGACTTTCTTGATCCAGCTCGACAGAGGAGAGAGTTGCATGAATCCTCTCTGCTGGTCGATCGAGAATACCACGTACCAGCGGAACTCTCACAGCAGGGCCACCGCCGAAGGGTTGCACCAAAAGGTGTACGACCGAACCGACGCTCACCTCGATGGAAAGCGAATGCTTTCCCGGCGGCACCAGGGTTCCGGCCCAGAGCACCGGCAAGGGAGCCTCCAGCAGCAGACCACCAGGAATCTCGTAAACACCATTACGAGAAAGATCTGGCAAGGCAGGGACGACTCGAGGTGCATCGGGAAGCTTCAATGAAAATTTGACGCCGCCGATTTGAGTACGTGAGACCTGGGTCGAAGGATCAGTGGAACTCTGCGCTGGCAGAACCGCTCCGTAAAATAAAATCAAAAGAACAAACCACAGGCAGCGGAGCGATGATCCATAAAATCGGTCCGGAACTGGAGCTGTAAAAACACGTAGGTTCGATAAAAAAAGCCGGGTCAGCCACTTCATTACGAAGAGGCTGACCCGGACCCGCGGCAGTCTGTCAAACAGACTGGAACTAGAAACTGTAGTCGAATCCAACAAAGGCACCCAGTCCGCCGAAATCTACTTTCCCAGCCTTATCACCATCGTTATCGACATCGATAATCAGATCATGGCTAGCAATGTGGTATTGGGCCTCAGCAACAAAGGTTAATGCGTCACTGCCCATATTCCAGCGTAAGGAGGCGCCTGGACTGACCAGGAACATCAGTTGGTCAGTCACACTCACCACAGAACCTGGACTTCCACTTTCAACCGCAGCGAGGAAATCAGGGCTCAGGTGGTTCTTGGTGTACAGCCCACCCAATCCAACGCCGTAACGAATGTAGGGAAGACTTCCATCCTGCGACAGCGGGACATCCCAATCAAAGTTAATGGTAAAAGTGCGTCGATCGGAAAAATCGAGAGCTTTTTCGCCCACGCCACGAATCGCAGCAGGGCCGGCCAATGCACCACCGGTATAAGGAGCACCCTCAACATCATCGATGGAGGTCACTTCAAATCCGAAATGCATTCCATATTCATATTCGTAACTGACGCGTAAACCGACACCGGTACCGCCATCAAAATGATCATTGCTGGGAACAAAGGTTCCTGCCTTGAACTCGGAATGGAGATTGTCCTCGAAGAGCATTGCGTCTCGCTCGTTGTAACCGGGGACTGCACAACCACTCACCACCACTAACGTCATCAGCACAACCGCCAGACAATGATGGACCGGGCGGATTCGACGGCGCGTTTGCATGCTTCATCTCCTTTTTATCGTTGTCCGATCCGATCTCAACTCTTCCACGAGTGGAGGAAAACTGCCCCCCTATGAGAACCGAATCACTGAACACCTCTATCCCCAGACTGAATCCCACGGGCTCTGTGGGTGACCCCATTCTCGGGATCTTCGAGAGCCGACAATCCTGTACAGCCGGACCCTCATGGGGAAGACGGAAGGTACCCTCCCACCCCGCTGTGATGCAAGGGTGCCATCCCTGTTAGATTCAGATAGAACCGAGAATCTCGACACACGCCCCTCAAACTCAAGCGGAACCCGATCTCTTTTCCGGCGAATTTCTGGCCGGCTTCCGTCGCCTGCGGCGTCGAACTCTACGCCGATCATCGGCTCCCTCCGGGTCCTTCGTAATATCCCCGGAAACCGCTTCTTTTCGTTGTTCTTGGCCATTTTCACCGCTTCTGCGAGGCGGTCGACGGCGGCGGCGCGATCTCGGCTCAGATACCACTACTGGCAGTTTACGTGCTTCAACGAGCATCTGGCGGCGCCCGTCAGCGCCTCCCAGCAGAACGTAAAGAATCTCCATCGAATCGCGTAACCAGGGCTGAGCTCTGAGCTTTGCACTCCACTTTTGTTCCGTCACACAACCAGCTACTGCTGGAAGTCCTCCCAGAGCCGCCCAGAGCCGCTCTTCATCACGGCGATAGACCTTCAGTTGGCGTAAAACAACCGAAAGATCTTCACGGAAGCCACGCGAAATGGTCCGGAAATCCTGAGGAGACTTTGTTACGAGTTTCTCGAAACGAGCCACCAGGAATGGCGAAACCAGTGCGGCGATCCCCATCGCTTGATGAACCTTATGGCCGGCACGAATCTCTTCATCGAGACGCCCCAGCGCCTCCTGCCAGCCACTATAAATCTCTTCATCCTGCAGAACCTCGACCAGCGCCGGCATCAGCAGCTGCAGAAAGCCCTCCTGGTAAAGAGTCTGGAAAAACTCGCGGCCATGGCCGGAGCAGAGATCCTTGTACAGCTCCTCCAGTAATCGAGCTGGATTCACCTTGAGAATCTCCTCACGAGTCTTCTCCATGGCATTTCTGGTTTCCGCATCGAGCTGAAAACCGATCCGGACCGAATGGCGGATCGCTCGTAGCATCCGGATCGGATCCTCACGAAACGAGAAACACGCATCGCCAATCATCCGAATCACTCCGGAACGGAGATCAGTGACACCACCAACAAAATCAATCACGCAGAAGCTCGACGCATCGTAGAAAAGTCCGTTGATGGTCAAATCTCGTCGTTGCGCATCTTCCTCGGGTGAGCCATAGACGTTATCACGTCGTATCATCTCCCCCTCTCGGATGACTTCATCTGCGCCTCCCGATGACCGAAAGGTCGCCACTTCTATGATCTTCCCGTCAGAATAATGGAGGTGAGCGAGTCGGAAGCGTCGTCCAATGATCCGACAATTACGAAATAACCGCTTCACCTTGCGTGGGGTCGCATCGGTCACAATGTCAAAATCTTTCGGTTTCCGACCCAGCATCAAATCACGTACCGCCCCCCCGACCAGATAGGCAATGTGGCCATTGTCCGTCAATCGGTAGAGGGCTTTGAGAGCATCATAATCAATATTTTTCCGCGAGATCTCATGCTGATCACGACGAAGGATCACCGGATCTGTAGCGGAGCTAGGCTCGGGCACCTGTGCCGAAGGACGTGTCTCAGACATGACAGGATCTTCAGCCAGTCGATCCTGCTTCGCCGGAAAAAGTCCGGCGAGAAAATCATTGGCCGATTCGATGCCAGGATTATCTGGTTCATCCGTTCCATGATCGTGGGGCAGCTGCGGCAACTCGGATCCGATCTGTTGCAAAACGAAGAAGTCTCTCGATGCCTAACGAAGAAGTCTCTCGATGCCTAACGAAGAAGTGTCTCGATGCCTAACGACCTAGACGATGCCTAATGACCTAACGGGGCCTAATAAGCCTAACGGGCGCAAACTGGATCCTGAGATCCGGTTCCTGAAATGCTTCCCGCAGGATACAGCACCCAATCTGAGCGGTCATCCGAACCTGAGAACGGTTCCCGGGCGAATACGCTACCAATGGGCCACTCGTCATCGACCGCAGCTGGCCCATTCACGCACAAGTAGTCAGAAGCTCCCCTGAACGTGAAGAAGCAGACTGGGTAGATCTGACGGGAATCGATCTGGCCGAAAAATGAAAGACTGTGAGAAAAGTCGGCAGAAAAGCCGGGTCGGTAGGGAAGCCGGGTCGGTAGGGAAGCCGGGTCGGTAGGGAAGCCGGGAGGAGCCGCCTCTAGATAACAAAATCCAGAGGGGCTCCTCCCGTTCAGGGGCATCAGGTCCGGCCGAAGAGAGACCGAAACTTGTCCCGTGAAAAACACGGGAAGGAGGTTTTCGGAGGTACTGATTTCAAACAAATCGTCAAGGAGTGACCGGGCCACCAGAAAAACGTGGGTATCGGCGAACCACTCCCACCACCACGCCACGAATATTCAGCTGCTCGACAAAGATCGGCTCAAGAGCTTGATTCGCCGGTTGAAGTCGATAGATTTCCTGACCATCACGCTGTTCCCGGAACATCTTCTTGAGGGTGGTCGTTTCGATACCGTCTTCGTTGACGATCGCCACGACTAACTCGCCGTCATCGGCCATCTCTCTTCGTTCCACGATCACGAGATCTCCATCATGAATGCCGTCATCGATCATTGAAGATCCACGCACCCGCAGCGCATAATGGTCCTTTCCCATCGGCAACAAATCAGCAAGATCGACCTGTTCAGGAACTTCGACCGCTTCGATCGGTTCCCCTGCTGCGATTCTTCCCAGCACCTGTACAGGTAGGCGATCTCGGCCAGAAGCTTCCGTATCTGCCCAGGAAGCCGCAGCGGATGACTGCTGATTCTGTGAATCACAAAACTGGGGATCGACAATCTCGATGGAACGTGCGCGGTGCGGCGTCCGTTGGATGGCCCCCATCGATTCCAGGTTCTTGATGTGTTCATGGATCGTCACTCTGCCCACCTGGAAGTTTTCCGCCATCTCTTCCATGGTTGGGGAAACGTGACGTTCTCGCCTGTATTCTTGCAGAAACTCCATGATCGCCAGCTGTTTAAGGGTATAGATCATCGGTTCCTTTCACTAAAAATGACTGCCAGAGCTGCACCAGCAAAGCGCACCATCAAAGCGCACTGATCAACAACACCACCGTCATCAAAAAGCACGAGACCGCCAGGAACTGCTCGATCGGACTGAGATGGTCGCTGTCTTGTTCTGCTGTAGTGAAGGAGATGGCGGTGGTCGTTCCTTCCTGAAATACAGCTGCCGCACCATTTCGTGCTGCGCGGCCTCGCTGAACCGACTGCCACGCTTCCGTCGCCACTTTCCAGTGAGAAAATGCGGAGGGAGCTTTTTCTGGCTGGACCACCGGACCCATGGCCTCAACCTGCAGATCAGCACTCTGCAGATCAGCACTCTGCAATTCGACATTCTGTGATGCAGCCAAAGTCCTGCGGCAGGATTGCCGCTGGAGTCCTCCTCGCGGGGGTTGGGAACGATGAGAATCGCCTTCCGGTCGGGCCGGATTGGTTCCCGGTTGAAGTGGGAAGATCTCCAGTTGCTGGTCGATACAGCGCTTTACAGGACTGTTTACAGGGTTTTGCTGGCTCATACTCACGAACTTCATCCGATTCACCTTCGTTTCTGACGACCAAAAACTTCCTGGATTTTGCTTCAATGCTGACAACTACGTGCTCGCCGCATATCATGCCCAGAGTTTTGTTTCCGGATCGCCTTTCCGTCTTTCATGCCTTCCTGTCGAGGATCAGTTCAGCTCTGTTGATCCTGCTTGTCGGCCCTGTCTGTTGATTCGGTCTACTGATTCGGTCTACTGATCGCGCTGACAGCCTTTTCGAGAACCAACCGTAGCCGCACGATGTTAGGGAAATGTTCGCCGAACATAACCCGAACATCAAGGGAAACGGCCAACTTGCTTTTAGCTACATAAGCTTAATGAATATAAGGATTTAACTAAAAATGACCGTCCCCTACCGCAAAAAAAGTTCGGTAAATGTTCGGGCCTTCTGGCTCCTTTTCGTGATCCTGGTCCTACCATTTCAAAGATCCAACCAAGATCTGCTGCAAGCACTCGTCGATGACCCCTCTCCAACCGCCGACTTCCTCGCATTCCACCGGACCGGCCCTGCCAGTGCCGAGATGCGAACCTCCATTTGCCGTTTCCGACATCCTGACTCCGGTCAGCTCGTGAGCCTCGTGGGTGCGGTCCACATCGGCGAGAAAGCCTACTACCAGCAGATCCAGGCCGAACTCGACCGCCATGATCTGGTCCTCTATGAACTGGTCGGTGGCCCGGCGCCTGGCTCGCCCGAAGCAAAAAATGACGCAGCCCACCAGCGTGACGACCAACCATCACGACTGGGTTTCATCCAGGATCTCCAGCAAGGCATGCAGTCGATCCTGCAGCTCCAACATCAGATGGATGGCATCGATTACACCAGAAACAATCTCCGGCATGCCGATCTCGATGCGGACCAGTTTGCTAGTGCCCTGGCTGAAAATGGGCTCTTTAACATCAATCCAGCGGCATTGATGAAAGGACTCGGCCCAGCGCTACTCGACGGAATCGGACTCCAGGCCGCCCTCATGTCGCAGGATGAAAACGCTGTCAATCGAGTTCGCTGGATGATGGGGAAAATGATGGCCGAATCGACCTCTCAGATGGCGATGCTCGGAGTCGAAAACATCGAAAAACCAGAAGACCTGATCCTTGGAATCCGTAATGATCAGGTCTGGAAAGTGCTTCATAGATCTCTCCCCGAAGGCTGGCGTCGCATCGCCATTTTTTACGGGGCTGCACATCTTCCAGACTTTCGTCGTAGACTCCTCGAAGAGGGCTGGATCTTCGAGGAACTCAAATGGATCTCCGCATGGAAGATTCCTGTCAACAAAATCGAAAATGAGCTCATATCAGTCACGCGTGAGGCGCGACTATGATGGAGGTATCTTGAAACCAAATCGTCGAGTCACCATCGCCGGAGGAGCCATCACTCCTTTCATCGGTAAGTTCCATCCAGACTTCATCTGGAAAAAGCATCCCGATTTTGGCAAGAAGGAGAACCCTTCTCTTGAGCAACTACTTCATCGCGTCGCTCTTGGTGCCTGTGAAGATGTCGGTATCGATCCGGCCGTCGTCGATCGTGGCTATGTCGGCAACTTCGTTGGCGAACTCTTCTCACAGCAGGGCCATCTCGGAGCAATGGCCGCAGCCGCACATGAAGGTTTCCTCTATACCCCTTTCAGTCGGGTCGAAGGAGCCTGCGCCTCCGGCGGACTGGCCCTGGCTGCGGGAGTCGATGCGATCCAGGCCGGCGCCAATGTGGTACTGGTCACCGGGGTCGAGGTACAGACAACACACAACGCAATGATCGGGGCTGATTTTCTCGCCAGAGCATCTCACTACGAAAAAGAACGCTCGATCGACCCCTTCACCTTCCCCGCCATGTTTGCGCGTAGAACCCAGGCTTACTGCGAGAAGTACGGAGTCACCCCGGCGATACTGGCACCCATCGTGGCGAAAGCCTATTCCAATGCCAATCGGAACCCGAATGCACACATGCGTTCAGTCGAGCTCACCGAACAACAGGCGGCTCAAGCCTCCGATTCCAATCCTTGCTTCCTCGACAACGAATCGCTCAATCCATGGTTGCGACTCAGCGATTGCTCGCAGGTCTCCGACGGTGGATGCGCTGTGGTCCTTTGTTCGGA
>JBBWWC010000170.1:0-10567 GCA_050256555.1 Planctomycetota bacterium
TCTACTGGCAGTTCGGTGACTACGGTACCGATGCCGGTGGCGGTACCATCAATCAAAGCGGTGCTTATGGATTGGTTGCCGGTCTGCACTACGATCTGCCCGAGTCGGATGAGACTGAAGCCCCCTGGATTGACTTCTCGATCTGGGATATCTCAGGTGACGACGACGCTTCCGATGGAGACAACTCGAGTTTTGTTTCGTATGAGTTCAATAACGACACCGTCGTTCTTGAAGACGCATACTACGGCCTCGATATCGATAGCAACTACCAGGCCATCAAGATCAAGGGTGGAATGAACCTCTCTAACGAGTGGTCGGTCCAGGGACTTTACGCTTATGCGACCCTGAACAAGAATCGTGGTGGGGCAGCTTCAAATCCGGGTAACAGTAGCGACAAACTGGGCGATGAGTTTGATTTCCGAGCGGTCTACAGAGCGACCGACTACCTGACCTTCTACTTCAATGCTGGATTGCTCCAGAATGCCAAGGCACTCGGAGTCGGCTCTGGTATCGAAGTGGTGTCAGTGACGTCAGAGGTTCGTTTCTAGGAATCCTGGTTCTGTTGAAAATACAGGAGATGTGAAAAGGTCTCTGGCGAGGAATCGCCGGAGACCTTTTTTTGCAAAGAACCTGGATCGTAGCTTTCAGGATCTCGATCCTGTGGGAGCCTCGGGCTAGGATCGGGGACAGGAGGTCAGGGAGGCAGATGAGCGACACCCGAGAGAAATCCGATCCAGGTCCTGCAGCCGAGATTCGCATCGGTATCGGGACCGATCGTCACCGTCTGGAAGAAGATCGGCCGCTGGTTCTTTGCGGATTATCAATTCCTTCTCCGCATGGGCCGATCGCTCATTCGGATGGAGATGTGATTCTTCATGCTCTCTGCGATGCTCTTCTTGGGGCGAGTGGGTCGGAAGATATCGGCGCCTTGTTTCCTGACACCGATCCACAGTGGCAAGGGATCGAATCGCAACATCTGCTTGTTGAAGTTCTGCGCATTGTTGCAGATAAGGGTTGGAAACCAAAGAATGTAGATGTGGTGGTTCATCTGGAACGACCACGTTTGTTGGAGTATCGAGATTCGATGCGCCAGCAGCTAGCTGCTTGGCTCGGGATACCGGAGGATGCTGTGGGGCTGAAAGCGAAAACTGGTGAAGGTGTTGGACTCGTCGGAGAGTCGCTGGTTATCGAATCGATGGCAGTCGTGCAGCTGGTCAGCCAGGAGGTTTAATGACTCTGCGTCTTTGGAACTCACTGGAGAATAAGTTGGTGGATCTCGATCCTGTCACTCCGGGTGAGATCCGTATGTACAATTGTGGGCCGACGGTTTACAGCGATCCACACATAGGAAACTTCCGCTCCTTTTTGATGGGTGATCTATTACGCAGAGCCATCGACCAGCGAGGCTTCCAGACCACGCAAGTGATGAACATCACGGATGTCGGACATCTGACGACAGATGACGTCGCCGATGCGACAGGTGAAGATAAGCTGGAGAAGAAGGCCCGGGAGCAGGGGCTCGATCCGTTTGAGATTGCCCGTCGATACGAGGACATTTTTCACGCCAATGCTCAGCAACTGAATCTGCGGACTGCACACCAGTATCCTCGTGCGACTGACCATATTCCGGAGATGGTCGAGATGATAGAGCAGCTGATCGATCGAGGTCATGCCTATCAGGTCGAAGGAGTAGGTGTCTACTTCCGGGTTCACTCCTTCGAGGACTACGGTTGTCTTTCTGGCAACACGCTTGAGAACCTTGAATCGGGTTCACGGATCGCCGTCGATGATCGAAAAGAATCTCCCCATGATTTTGCACTCTGGAAAATTGATGACAAACATCTGATGCAATGGGACAGCCCCTGGGGTCGAGGTTTTCCTGGTTGGCACATCGAATGCTCAGCGATGAGTTACAAGTACCTTGGTGGAACTTTCGACATTCATACGGGCGGTGAAGATAATGTTTTTCCGCATCATGAATGCGAGATTGCGCAATCGGTGGGAGCGGGAGTGGGAGAGTTCGCCCGGGTCTGGGTTCATGCCAGGCACCTGCTGGTCGATGGTCAGAAGATGTCGAAGAGCAAGGGCAACTTCTACACCATCAACGATCTCGTCGAGCGAGGTTTTCAGGGGCATGAAATTCGATACAGCCTGATTGCGAATCACTATCGAACTCCGATGAACTTCACACTGGAAGGTCTTGAAGGAGATGCGAAAGCTCTGGGTCGACTTCGTTCCTTGCGAGTGAAATTGGAAAAGAGCGTCGGCGAAGATGCCGAGGCTGAAGCGAGTTGGACCGAATGGCGCGAGTCTTCCAGAGCAGCTTTCGATGCTTGCATCGATGATGACCTTAATTTGTCGGGTGCCCTCGGGGTTCTTCATGAAAAGTCACGCGGGCTTGCTCGTGAACTTCCCCGTGGTAAGGCTGCGCAGGTCGCACTCGATTTCTTGGAGCATTGCGATGAGATTCTCGGGGTTCTCTTTGTCGAGGAGTCGATCGAAGAGGATGTACTAACCCCACAGCAGCAAAACTGGTTTGATGATCGTCAGCAGGCACGAGATTCACGGGATTGGGCGCAGGCGGATGCCCTTCGCGACCAGCTCAAGGAGTCCGGAATATTGATCGAAGATGGTCCCGATGGGCAATCTTGGAGTCGAATTCGCTGACTTTTTCGGAATTTGAGCAAAAAAATCGGTGAGATCACCTTTTCCGCACGTCAGTGAGACTTGCAGCGTAGCGGTGAGATCGCTATCCTCCCGCCCTTGCGCTCTGACTCTATGCTAGCGTAGCTCAGCGGTAGAGCTCCCGCCTTGTAAGCGGGTGGTCGTGGGTTCGACTCCCACCGCTAGCTTTTGTAAACTCTTGTAGAGTAAGAACTTGCGATGGATTCGCAGGTTTGGGAGATCGTGAAAGTGAATCTTTGTGGGGGTGTGCCCGAGTGGTTAAAGGGGCCTGGCTGTAAACCAGGTGCGTAAGCTACGTAGGTTCGAATCCTACCGCCCCCATAGCTCTTGCCCAAATTATTGGGGAGGGCTCTTCCTAACTTTTGAGGAAGAACGTGCGATTCGCTTGAAAGGTGTCCTCTAAACCTGTTTCCTAACGGACTATCCGTTTTCGGTTATGCGCCCCGGATGCTTTCCGGGGGGTGTTGGTTGTGCGGATGGAGAAGTCGGCTGCAGTACTTCTCTGACTTTGTCGGAGAAGAATGTTTACGCCTGCGGTCGAGTTTTGTTAGCAGCCGGGTATCGCGGGATTCGAAACGTAAGTGACGTGTCTCGTTGCAGGCTGTGATAGTGCGTACGAATTGCGGGTGTAGCTTAGTGGTAAAGCCCCAGCCTTCCAAGCTGGTCATGTGGGTTCGATTCCCATCACCCGCTCCAGGAATCGACGCGGCACCGGATGTGTCGTCGGAGAAAGAGACAGGGCTGCTGTAGCTCAGTCGGTAGAGCGCGTCCTTGGTAAGGACGAGGTCACGGGTTCAAATCCCGTCAGCAGCTCCAGACAATGGGACCCGTGCACTGGCATGGGAAAAATCGAAGGTACGCTGGATCTGTAGCGCATGAGCGTTCGGAGAAGGCAGGTGAAGAGACCCGCTGAGAATCGCATAGCGGTTCTGACGGGCGAGGAGTTTTGCAAGATGGCGAAGGAAACCTTCGTACGCGATAAGCCGCACTGCAACGTGGGAACCATTGGTCACGTTGACCATGGTAAAACGACATTGACAGCTGCGATTACAAATGTTCTTGCGCAGGTTGGGGGTGCTGAATTTCAGGCCTTCGATCAAATCGATAATGCACCGGAAGAACGGGAGCGTGGTATTACCATCGCAACCGCTCACGTCGAGTATCAGACGGAGACCCGTCACTATGCTCACGTCGATTGCCCAGGACACGCGGACTATGTAAAGAACATGATCACCGGTGCGGCCCAGATGGACGGAGCGATTCTTGTCGTTTCCGCTGCGGATGGACCGATGCCTCAGACGCGTGAGCACATTCTGCTTGCCCGTCAGGTAGGCGTGCCGAAGATTGTGGTCTTCATGAACAAGGCCGATATGGTCGATGATGAGGAGCTCCTCGAACTCGTTGAGATGGAGATCCGCGAGTTGCTCAGTGAGTACGACTTCCCCGGAGACGATATTCCAATCGTCAAGGGTAGTGCACTCAAGGCGCTCGAAGGACCGGCCAGCGATGCTGCAGGTCCGATCCAGGAGTTGATGGCGGCAGTCGATTCTTACATCGACATTCCGGAACGTGATTCCGACAAGGACTTCCTGATGCCCGTGGAGGACGTGTTCTCCATCGAGGGACGGGGAACCGTGGTGACGGGTCGTATCGACAGTGGCATCGTTAGAACTGGTGACGAAGTTGAAATCGTCGGAGTTCGTGACACCACCAAGACGACCTGCACCGGAGTCGAAATGTTCCAGAAGACTCTCGATGAGGGCCAGGCCGGTGACAACGTTGGTTGTTTGTTGCGTGGAACCAAGAAGGAAGAAGTGACTCGTGGGCAAGTGCTCGCCAAGCCTGGCAGTATTACCCCACACACCGAGTTCGAGGCAGAGGTCTACATCCTCTCCAAGGATGAAGGTGGTCGTCACTCCCCATTCTTTAATGGTTACCGTCCGCAGTTTTACTTCCGAACCACGGATGTGACAGGTAACACCGAAGTTCTTGGTGCTGAGATGTGCATGCCCGGGGACAATGCCAAGATCAAGGTGACGCTGATTCAGCCGATCGCCATGGCAGAGCAGCTTCGTTTCGCCATCCGTGAGGGTGGTAAGACGGTCGGTGCTGGTGTCGTGAGTAAGATCCTGAACTAGTAAAGCTTGACGGTTTCTGGGTGAGAATACGAACGAGGCCGCCGCACCGCCTAGCGGGCAGTGCGGCGGCCTTTCTCCCGCAGGGGAGGACTCCAGATTTCCGGGGTGATCGTTTTTTCGATGTGTTCGGTGCCGGAAGTGCGTGCAGAGACGACAGGAGGGCAGTAGCTCCAATTGGTAGAGCGGCGGATTCCAAATCCGCGGGTTGGGGGTTCGAGTCCCTCCTGCCCTGCCAACTCTGAAGCGCTTGCCGAGTACTGCCGTGCTATTTGCGTTGTGTTGAATGGAGAGCCGCTGGGAGTGATTTCGCCGGGAAGAATCCTGTCGAAAGCTTTCCTGGTGGAAAACCCTGGCGAGAGAAGTTCAAGAACGGGAAGGGACGTCGATGAGTTTTCGTCTCTACAAAGAGGGACAAGGTAAGTGGGCCCGTGGTGCCCTTGCTGTCACCCTGTTCGCCGTGGGCCTGGTGGCCTCCGTGAATACTTTCGAATGGTTTCAGGGAAATGATTGGGGATCCGATGTCTTCTTTGAGATCCCGGTTCTGAACTGGCCGGTCCAGTTACAGTCGATCATTTCCATAGGGATTTTCATTCCCTTTGTTCTGGCAGGAGTCTGGTACTACAACCAGAACCGTGTCAGCGACTTCTTGATCGAGACTGAAAATGAACTTGAAAACAAGGTGACCTGGCCGACGCAATCGGAAACAGTCAAGAATTCGATTGTCGTGGTGGTGACTTGTTTGGTGATCATGTCCTGGATTTCTCTTTCGAATCTATTTTTTGACTGGGCGACAGGAATCGTGTACGGATGATCGAGATGTTGGGTACCTACTATTCTTCCGGTGAGTCTGACGAGATCGAGGAGTCGATGGCTTCTGGTGATCCGATGGTCGACGAGGCTGCCGAAGACGCGGCTGCCGAAGACGCGGCTGCCGAAGACGAGGCTGCCGAAGACGAGGCTGTTGAAGACGAGGCTGTTGAAGAGGATCAGGTCAAAGCTCCCCGTGTCCGTAAAGGAGCGGCAGCAGAGCTTCCTTTTGAGTGGTACGTCATCAAGGTCGCCAATGGCCGTGAAGATACGCTTTCGCGCAAAGTGGAGAAGACTCTTTCGCTGAGAGGACTCGATGACAGGGTCCGGAACATCGTGGTTCCGAAGCAGAAGGTCTCGGAGATCAAGGACGGGAAGAAAAAGATCCGGGAGGTAAAACTCTATCAGGGCTACTTCTTCATGGAATGCCAGCTGGTGGAAGAGATCTGGTATCTCCTCCGCGATATCCAGGGGGTTGGTTCCTTTGTCGGTGGTGGGCTGGGAGAAAAGCCAATGCCGATGACGCCTGATGAAGTGCGTAAGTTGCGCGACATGATCGAGCAGCGAGAAAGCGAAGCTGCGCCTGAGTTGAAGATTGATGTGAAGAAAAATGACACCGTGAAGGTGAAGGACGGTCCCTTCGAAAACTTCGAAGGCATCGTTGAGGAGGTTCATCCCAAGACGGGTAAACTGCGCGTGATGGTTACCATCTTCGGCAGAGAAACCCCGGTGGACCTGGAGTACTGGCAAGTGGAACAGACTTGATCTCGAAGTGATCGGGATCCACGCGGGAGGGACGCTGTTTACAGTGGTTCCGTGGACCGCAGGACAGGTGAGTTATGGCGAAAGTAAAAAGTGTGACCACTGTGATCAAATTGCAGTGCCCCGGAGGTCAGGCAACGCCTGCTCCCCCGGTCGGACCTGTGCTCGGTCAGCACGGGGTCAACATCGGGGAATTTGTTCAGCGCTTTAATGCTGAAACTGCGAGCCAGAATGGCGTCGTCATCCCGGTAGAGATTAGTGTTTATTCTGACCGTTCCTTTGATTTCATCCTGAAGTCACCTCCTGCCGCTGTTCTGATCAAGAAAGCGATGGGAATGGACAAGGCGGCGAATAGTCCTGGCCATGAAACGGTCGGAACCATCACCTCTGCTCAGGTGAAAGAAATCGCTGAAGTGAAAGAGAAAGATCTCAACGCTGCATCCCTCGAAGCTGCTATGCGCATTATTGCGGGAACTGCACGCAGCATGGGTGTGAAGGTGGAGGACTGATGGCCAGACCCAGCAAGCGACACACTGCTAACAATTCCAGTTCTTCTGATCAGGCTCCGATGGGTGTTACGGAAGCGGTCAAGGTATTGAAGGGTTTCCAGGCGGCGAAATTCGACGAAACGGTTGAGATCGCCGTACGTCTCGGGATCGATCCTCGCCAGGGGACTCAGAATATTCGTGGCGCTTTCTCCTTGCCGCATGGGATTGGTAAATCGGTTCGGGTCATCGCTTTTGTCGATGGGCCTGCTGCAGAAGAAGCAACGGCAGCCGGAGCTATTGAGGTCGGTGGGGCTGAGCTAGCCGAGAAGATTGAAGGGGGTTGGTTCGATTTCGATGTCGCCATTGCCCATCCTTCGACGATGCGTTTCGTTGGAAAGCTCGGTAAAGTTCTCGGCCCACAAGGGAAGATGCCCACTCCAAAATCAGGAACGGTGACGGCCGATGTTCCCGGTGCTGTAGCGGACTTTGTCGCCGGAAAGATCGAATTTCGAAATGACGCTGGCGGGATCGTTCATGCTCCTGTAGGCCGACGTAGCTTTGAAGAGACACAGCTTTCCGAGAATATTTCCGCTTTCATTGGCCATCTCGAGAAGTTGAAACCCAATTCGACAAAAGGTATTTACATGAAGAAAGTTCACATTAAGTCAACGATGTCGCCATCGGTTCCGATCGAAGTCGGGCATTAAGGCGAGAGAGCAGGAAAGGAGGGCCCGATGGCCCGAAGGCTAAAGGTCATGATGTCGGAGCAACTGCTCCAGCATTTCGGCGCTGCCGAAGACTTGCTCCTTGTCGATTTTTCCGGCCTGGATTCGCAAGAGGACTTCGATGCTCGTAAGGAATTCCGTTCGGAGGGTCTTTCGGTAAACGTTGTGAAGAACTCTCTACTTCGGCGTGTGTTGATCGATAAGGGCGTGGAGTTTCCGGATGAGACTTTTGTGGGTCCGCTCGCGATTGTCCATGGTGAGACCGATGCGATTACAGCCAGCAAGACGATTTCAGCCTGGCGGAAAAAAAATGATAAAGAGATGCCACTCAAGGGTGGTTTGCTAGAAGGTGAAGTGCTTGGCCCTGTAGAGGCTGAAAATCTCACCAAGATGTTGAGTGTTCATGAGACTCGTGCAGCGGTTGTTTCTGCGATTGCCGGACCGCTGACTGGCTTGGTTGCCATTACCCAGAATCTGCTCACCGGACTTCCCGGTGTGTTGCAGGCGATCGCAGACAAGAAGAATGAAGAAGGAGAGTAGCAGCCATGTCGGATGAAGCTGCCACCGAAGAAAAGGCCGCCCCAAGCGAAAAAGTGGGCGCCTTAATGGAAAGCATCAAGGGTCTTAGCGTCATGGAGCTCGTCGAGCTGAAAGACGTGCTTGAAGACGAGTTCGGAGTAACCGCCGCTGCTGGAATGCCAATGATGGGCATGCCGATGGCCGGTGATGGAGGTGGCGAGGAAGCTGCCGCCGAGCAAACCGAATTCGACGTCGTTCTTGCTTCTGATGGAGGTAAGAAGATTCCTGTGATCAAAGCTGTTCGTAGCATCACCGGTCTTGGCCTGAAAGAGGCGAAGGAGCTGGTCGAAGGTGCGCCGAAGGCGATCAAGGAAGGCGTATCGAAAGATGATGCCGAGAAGTTCAAGGGCGAACTCGAAGAAGCCGGAGCTACTGTCGAGCTCAAGTAGAGCACGACTTTGGCGCAGTTTACTGAAGTGATCACCCGGGGAGTCTTCCCTGGTGGAGTTGCTTCTGGTGCGCCATTGGTTTGGGTCATTGCGGTTTATCGAGTAGTTGCTCTTTGATTGCGGGGGAGCGCCCATGCGGGGGGCGCGCCTCCGGGATTTCGGGAATCAGTGGTACGACGAGGGGGGAGCCCTCGTCTGGAAGATTCCCATACCTGTCCCGGGCAGCCGTCAACGGGTTGCCGCAGCAGTCTACCTCGCGCAAGGCTTACGCAAGCCTTGTAACGATGGTTGACGGCATATTACCTCCTGTTCTGGAGGATGCCGAATAGGGACGGACGGGTCAGGCTTTCATGGCCGGACCGTGTTCTGAAATCGAGAGTGGGTCTAGCATGAAGTCTAGAGACCGTGAAACGATGGTCTTCGGCGGTGGTATTCGTACAGTGCCGATTCCGAATCTGATGGAACTGCAGATGAATGCGTATTCGCAATTTCTGCAGAAGGGTGTGCACTGGACCGATCGTGACAATATTGGTCTCGAATCAATTTTGCGCGAGATCTTCCCCATCGAAAGTTACGACGGCAGTATTTCGCTGACCTACCTGGGCTATGACCTGGGAAGGCCTCGTTACACCGTTGATGAATGTCGTCAGCTCAAGCTGACATACGGAACCCCTTTCAAGATCCGCTTACGGATGGAGAAAGAGGGAGAGTCGATCGAGGAAGAAGTCTTCCTTGGTGAGTTACCGCAAATGATCGGTGGCGGTGAGTTCATCGTGAATGGTTCCGAGCGAGTGATCGTGAGCCAGCTTCACCGTTCTCCGGGAGTCGATTTCAGTGAGGAAATCCATTCGGGAGATACGAAGCTCCATTCCTGTCGAATCATTCCCGAACGAGGCTCATGGGTAGAGTTCAACGTGACCAAAAAAGGTGCGTTGACGGTGCGGATCGACCAGAGTGGTAAGTTCCCGGCAACCATGTTGCTTCGTGCGATGAAGGAAGAGTTCGGATCTTCTACAGCGATCCTCGAGCTCTTCTATGATGTTGAAACGGTCAAGGTTGGAAGCCTCCGCAGTATCGATAAACTGTTTGGAGCCGAAGAAGAAGAAGAAGGTGTTCGGACCGGTCGTGTGAGTGCAGAAGATATTCTGGATGCAGAGACCGGAGAGGTACTCCTTCCCACGGGAGACGTCTTCACCGAGACTTTCTTGAAGTCGTACTTCTCCGAGGAAATGATTGCCAAAAGAGGCGGCAAGAAGAGTTTCAAGGTGCTTCCGGTTCAGTTTGACGATCTGGTCCTCAAGACTCTCAAAGAGGACACTTCGGTCGATCACGAAGGTGCCCTGATCAAGATTTACCAGCGGCTTCGCCCTGGAAATCCACCTCAGGCAGCAAAAGCGCGCGAGCTCTTTTTTGATAAGTTTTACAATCCGAATAAGTACCGTCTCGGTAGGGTTGGTCGTTTCCGTATCAACCGTAAATTCCAGCTCGCGATTTCAGAATCGGAGCAGACGATTCAACCGGAAGATATTCTGGAATCGATCGATTACATCTTCAAGTTGCGCCGGCGCGAAGGCAAACTCGATGATATCGATCACCTCGGTAACCGACGTGTTCGTACGATCGAGGAGCTCGCTGGCGAGGAGATGCGAAAAGGATTCTTGAAGCTCAAGCGTACCGTTCAGGAACGTATGAGCATGATGGAGCCAGAGAACTTGACTCCTCGTTCGGTGATTAACTCGAAGACGATTTCATCGTCTGTGGAGTTCTTCTTTGGACGCGGTGAGCTTTCTCAGGTCGTCGACCAGACCAATCCGTTGTCGCAGTTGACCCACGAACGACGTTTGAGTGCGCTTGGTCCTGGCGGATTGAACAGGAAACGTGCCGGGTTCGAGGTCCGAGATGTGCATATCTCTCACTATGGTCGTATTTGCCCCATCGAAACTCCCGAGGGTACGAATATCGGACTGATTTCAAGCCTGAGTGTGTTTGCGACG
>JBBWWC010000171.1:0-3773 GCA_050256555.1 Planctomycetota bacterium
TTATGACGCCGTCGAGGTGTGGGTCAATGGTGTGATGGAAACAACTCTGCCTGGAACCGCGACCAATTTCCTTGTGGCCTTAGGTGCCGGTCGGGAGATCTGCGTGCGAGGTCTCGTCGCCAACTGCTGGTCTGAGTTGAAATGTTGTGACAATACCGGGACCCCACCGGGAATCGGCGAGATCAATTGCGATCCCAATCAAACAAATGACGAAGTCGCGGTCTCTTGGACCAATCCTGGATTCTACTCAGCGATCGAGGTGACACTCAACGGAGTCCTGGTTCAAACCCTATCGGCTACGGCCGATTTCACGATCGTCACCGGGGTGACCGGTACACGTGAAATCTGCGTGACTGGAATTCTGGCGAGCGGTGCGCCCACCGAGCCTGCTTGTTGCACCGTCGATACGGGTGGTCCCAATGAGCCGACCTTTATCCGTGGGGATGTCAATCATGATACATCGGTGGACATCGCCGATGGCATCGCTTTGCTGGGACAGCTCTTTAGTGGTGGAAATCCGCTAGGCTGCGATGATGCCAGGGATGCTAACGACGATGGTGGAGTGGATATCGGAGATGCAATATCGATCCTCGGATACCTGTTCCAGGGTGGCAGTATTCCAGCGCCAGGACCGCTCAACTGTGGTCCTGATCCGACTGTCGATGCCTTGCCATTGTGTGTTTACACACCCTGTCCCTGAGCGAAGGGTTTGAAGTGACAAGAAGGGCTGGCGCGGAACTCCGCGTCAGCCTTTTTTCATGAGCCCTTTTTCATGAGCCTTTGCGGCGAGCGACGGTTCGTCGGATCGCCTCGTCGGCGATGACGGCCAGCTCGATGGAGCAGTTGGATTTCCAGCTGCCCCACCTGCCAGCACCGCGCGAAGTGCTGCGATTCGAGCCGAAACGAGTCATTGCATATCCCCTTCTTGTTCAACATCCCTTTCTTGTGGTTTCCAGATGGGGGCTTTTCTGACTGACCGCTCAGATTCGGCATAGAGCACGCAAGTATTTGTTGCCGCTGTTGTGACCGCGTTGGCAGCTCAACGCTCGCAACTTTGCTTTTTCTTTGATTACATCGACTGTAAGCGAGGGGAATTTCCCCGTCAATTTACCAGTTCTTAATTTCTTGAGTAGGGTGATATCTCTGCTCTTCAGCCGTCTCTATGAGATCTATGAGATTTGTTCTCTTGTCTCTGTATCCAGGAGGTGCTCGATGCGGTTCCAGTCCGTCACCAATGCTCCCATGTTGACCCATCAAGTTGATTCTCTAGCTCCAGTAGGTCTGGCACAGTCGCGCTTTGTGGGGCTCGTAATGAAGTTGTTCTTCTTCACTATCACCTTATCGCTTCTGGCTGCACCTTTGCAGGCGCAGACTGGTTCCGTTGAACTGTCGATAGGTACTGTTCAGTACTTCCCGGCTAATGGTGGCGGAATCATCAATATCATGATGTCCAGTGATGTTGAAGTTGCGGGCTTTCAGTGGAACCTGGTTGACACTCCAGACGTTGTGGACATCACAACCGTCAGCGATGGCCTTGCAGGGCAGGCGGATTTTATTATGACGTCTGTTCCTGGGGGGACCGTGCTCGGCTTCTCTATGACTGGGGCTACGATTCCCCCAACGACAACCACGGAAACTCTGGTGGTGGTCGGTTTTTCTTGCACGAACTGTCCTCCTGATCCGCCACAGTTTTGCATAGAGGAGGCACTCTTCCAGGATTCGAACGGCAACTTGTTGGATCTCCTTGTCGGTCCGTGTTTCACTCCGCCTCCACCGCCGCCTGTCGATTCTCCAGTTCCTCCAAGCGTTGATAATGCGTTGATGACAGCCCAGTTCACGATGACAGATGGTTCCAATAGCAATAATTCTCAAACCGTTACATTTCGTGGTGTCATCTCTATCAATCGCGGAGAAGTCACGACCAATAGTTCCGGTGAGATTGCTTATCCGATGGAAGTCATCGGCGCTGAGTTATCAAATTCGTTTTTCGATATGCAGTTGAGCATCAAGACTTCTCCGGAGGCACCCTGGATGGCGGTTCCTCAGCCGACAAATGATCCGCCAATTTACTTGGTTGATATGCACCTTCGGAGTGGAAATAGTAGCAACGTGATTGGATATGTTGCCTCCGGTGTGCCACTGACTCCTGCTTCGAACTTTCCACAGGGTAATGATCTGCTGGTTCCCGTGGTTGATTGGCACCTTGACCTTGCCGACACGGTGATCCTCGAAGACCCCAATGGATCTTCGGTCATCCTGGAACCAAATCCCGATGTCCCCGAGGTCTCGATCATCCAGAATCCTTCTTTTTCGGTCGGGCCGGGCAGTTCTCCTGCGCAGGGCCCCTCTGTTATTTACGGCATGGGAGCTCCCCCTACTCCAGGTTTGACGGTGTTGGGAGTGGCTCCCTTTGAGGATGATGTCGATGCGTTCTGCCACGGTGTCAGTGTTACCGATCCGGGTCGAAATATTTACTTTTCCGTCGATCGCAGCAGTTTTGGTGCTCCCGGTTCTGCGGTAAACCTGGCGGCGACCGCCTTTCCTCCAACGGCATCATCTTCTGAGTTCGGATCGATGGGAATTACAACCGGTGCTCCTCCTCACAACACACTGGTACTTCCCTATAGTAGTTTTGTTTTAAATCCGGCAGATGATCTCAATGCGCTCGATAACTTTGCACCCAACTTTTCCGACTTCGATGGAAATGGTGAACCTGATCGCCCAGCCTGGTACTCCCTGAGTGAGGCTTCTGCAACTGTAGGATCGGCAAGACCCGAGACTCCTCGTGGAGGATTGCCTCCGGATGGGATCCTCACCGCAGATGATATTGCGGTTTTTATACCCTCAGGAGCCGTCCCTGGCGGCCCGAACATCTATGCCAGCGGCAGAGTCGACATCGGGCTCCTTGATGGAAGTGGCCCAAACGGACTGACCGATGATATCGACGCTGTCGTCATGATGCCCTTGATCAGTTGGGACTCCGGCAATCCTCCCCAGATCATCCCGGCCCCAAAAAATGAAACTCCCCTTAATGGCCAGGGAGAAATCAATATTCCCGCGGGAGGTCTTTCATGGGATCTGGCCTTCTTCTCATTGTCGAGAGATAGCGCCAGTCTTGGTGGACCGTTGGGTTATGCCGCTGCCGATGTGTTCGTGACCAACTTCAATGGCACCTTCATGCGTTTGCACAAGGCAGCAGACCTGGATCTGACCGGCGAAGACAACATCAACGCGATGAAATTCATGCTGACCAGTTGGCACGGATCGGTCGAGAAGATCGGCAATAATACCACTGGCAGTAATGTTGGAGTTCTGTTTGGTAATGATCTTGTACGGGTGGACGTTCCTGCGGTGTCGACAGGGAGTGGGTTCGTCATCGCTCAGGCCATCGCCGTTGGTTTGAACGATAGCAGTTACTTCCAGGCGCGTCCTTGGATGCGTGCCATTGCTCGGGAGTACAACTCGGGACTATTGAGCATCATCGGATCAGGCCCCTGTAATACCGTTTTCTTACCGTCGAATCCCAACATCGTCATCACCCCCATGCCGCTCCCTCTACCTTTCCCACTGTTTCCGCCGAGTGCTTGTCCTGGCGATGAATGTGATGATCCGATTCCTGCGGTTTTGGGTTTCAATCCGTTCGATACCAGGGAATGCACCGACAGTCCCGACCCATATGACGATGCCCAGTGTTCGGGCACATTCCTGGGAGACATGAATCAGGACATCTGGTTCAGCTATGAGGCTCAAGAGTGTGGGGTGCTGAAGGTGGA
>JBBWWC010000172.1:0-5718 GCA_050256555.1 Planctomycetota bacterium
GACGAAGACGCCGACGGTCTCGCTGATTGTGATGACCCGGATTGCGCAGCCGAGCCACAGTGTCAACTACCGGCCAATGACGAGTGCGCCGGTGCCACTGCTGCAGTCGAAGGTGTAAACGCCTTTGACCTGACCAATGGAACGGCCAGTGCCGATGCTGTTGATACGACCGGCTGTGACGGCGGATACTCCGGCATCAATGAAGATGTTTGGTTCACCTGGACCGCTCCTGGTGATGGAGCGGTGGACGTCAGCACCTGCATCGGTGGTGCTGCTTCAACTCTAGATACTGACATGATCCTCTACGATGGAGGTTGTGGCGCCCTGAACACAATTGGTTGTAGTGGCGATGCATGTGATGGCTTCGGTTCCGCCATTTCTGGAACCGTCGTTACGGCTGGTGAGACCTACCTGATCCGCATGAGCCAGTGGAATGGTGGAACCGGTTCGGGTGAATTCGAGCTGACCTATACCGCCGCCGGATCCCCGGAAGACTGCTCTACCCCGGGTGACGAAGACGCCGACGGTCTCGCTGATTGTGATGACCCGGATTGCGCAGCCGAGCCACAGTGTCAACTACCGGCCAATGACGAGTGCGCCGGTGCTACTGCAACCGGTGAAGCTGCCGGCATTGCAGTCGATACGAGCACTGCAACAATTGATGCAACGCCGTCATCTTGTGGCTTGGCCGCAGCGGACGTTTGGCTGGCATACACCGCTAGCTGCACAGGTACAGCGACGATTGAAACCACGAGTGGACCAGGTGGGGATACCATCCTCGAAGTCCTCGATGCTTGTGGTGGAGCCGTCCTCGCTTGTGATGACGACGGTGGAGCAGGCTTCCTGAGCTTGATCAATCTACCCGTTACTAGTGGCACGACCTACTTTGTTCGCGCCTCTGGATGGAATGGTGGAGCAGGCTCCATCACGATGGATATCTCCTGTGCCGCAGCCGGCACTCCAGAAGATTGCGCCACCCCCGGTGACGAAGACGCCGACGGTCTCGCTGATTGTGCTGACCCGGATTGTGCTGCTGAGCCTCAGTGCCAGCCCCCTGCCAATGACGAGTGCGCCGGTGCCACTGCTGCAATCGAAGGTGGAAACGCCTACGACCTGGCCAATGCAACGACCAGTGCCGACGCTATTGATGGCACACCCTGTGACGGCGGATTCACCGCCCCAAATGAAGATGTGTGGTTCTCCTTCACGCCTGCTACAGACGGGATCATGGATCTCACCACCTGTGGTGGAAGTGTTGGCGGCGTAGCCACCGACGACAGTGACTTGGTCCTCTACGAGGGAAGTTGCGGTACTTTGACCCAGATCGGTTGTAACGGAGATGCCTGTGGTGGTGGTGGTGGTTGGGGATCTGCCATTACCGGTACCATTGTGACCGCAGGATCAACCTACTACTTCCGCCTCAGCTCCTGGAATGGTGGAAACACCGGTCAAGGAACCCTCGACGTCACTCTCACCCCGCTTGCCGCAGAAGATTGCCTCACCCCGGGTGACGAAGATGGCGACGGACTGGCAGATTGCGACGACCCGGATTGTGTCGCCTCTCCCAACTGCATAGAAGCAGGAAACTGTGGAGACAACATTGATAACGATGGAGATGGCAATACCGACTGTGCTGATGCTGATTGTGCCGCCGACCTGGCTTGCCTGGGCTGCCCGACCAGTCTGACGCAAAACCTTGATACCACTACGGTGGATGACAACATGATCGCTTGCGCAAACCAAACCACCAATGAGATCGCTGCGAGTAGTTACGCCCGTAGCTGGGATACCTCCGTTTACGATTGTCCCGACGGCATTCGTGTGACCGCCGTCGATGTTGGAATCGGATTTCTTTCCAATCCAGACGGTCTCGGTCTTACCTTGTCGATCGACGTTTACGTCGACGGCAATGGTGGCGAGCCGGATAGCGGCATGACCTTGCTATCGACTGAAGATTTCACTGCCACCGATGCAGACGCTAATTCGATCATGACGGTGACTCTCACCACTCCGGCGCCTTTGTACTCTGGTCAAACTCTTGTGGTGGCCGCTAGGGCCGGTGACATGCAAGGAACCGGCAATGTCTTCCGATTCGGTCGCAACACAGCTGGTGCAACTCATGCTACATACCTTGATGCTCCGGCCTGCGCACTCCCCTGGGGCCCCTTGTCGGACATCGGCTTCGGCGATCACGATATCATTCTGGAATTAACCACTGATGATCTTGGTTCAGGGGTTGCGGGTGACGAGTGTACGTCTGCTATCAACGTAACTGACGGTGCCAACGCCTTCGACAGCACTGGTATGACCAATAGTGCTGATCCTGCTCCAGCTGGTTGTACTAACTCCTTTGGCGCAAACTCACCCGATATCTGGTTTACATACACTGCCACCAGTGCTGGTGAAGTGACCGCTGATACCTGTGACGTTGCCAGCTTCGACACGGACCTTTCAGTCTACTCTGGCGATTGTGGCAACTTGACCCTGATCAGTTGTGACGGAGATGATGCTAACGGCGACGCTGGTTGCCAAAGCTTCGCCTCTCGGGTGAACGCCGGTGTTGTTGCTGCTGGTGATACGCTTTACTTCCGCGTCGGTGGTTGGGGCGCTGCTGGTACTGATTTCGGTCCTGGTACTTTGAACATCACCAACGTTCCTCCACTTCCAATCATCAACGAGATTCGGATCGACAATGGCGGTAGTGACACGGATGAGTACACAGAGCTTGCGGGACTCCCGCAGGACATGACTGGACTCTTTTACATTGTGATCGGTGACGGTTCAGATACCGGAAATGGTAGCGGAGTCATCGAGAGAGTGATTGATCTGGCCGGTGAAACCATGAATCCAAGTGGTTACTGGACTGCCGGTAACTCTCCAGGCACGCTTGGAGCCACAATGGATGTGGTACTTCCAACCAATGCCTTCGAAAATGGTGACACCGTCACCCACATGTTGGTGACAGACTTCACTGGATCCACCGGTGACGACCTGGATACCGACGACGATGGAACCCTCGATGTCGAGCCTTGGTCGTCCGTTGCTGACAGCATTACGCTGCATGATGACGATGACGACACTCCTGACTACAGTACCAATGTCATCGACCTTACTGGTACCGAAGGTCACATCGAACGTTGCCCAGACTTCTCTGGCCCATGGGTGCTTTCCAACTTTGACACTACTGCTGGTTCTGATACTCCAGGCGCAACAAACAATTGTCTCGCTCCGCCAGAAAACGACGAGTGCGATGGCGCTATTGTTGCCTCTACGGGAATCAATGACCTTTACAACGTCAATGCCACAGATAGTGCAGATGCCTGGGATCCCGCTTGTGCCGATAGTACCGGTGGCGCCATGGCTTCAGACGTCTGGTACTCCTGGACCGCTCCAGCGGATGGCGCGATGAGCGTCTCAACCTGCGATACCAGCGGCTTCGACACCGATCTTGGCATCTACTCGGGTGACTGCGGTACTTTGACCCAGATCGCTTGTAGTGGTGACGCCGGTGACGGATCCGGCAACGGTGGTGCCTGTCAATCGTGGTACTCTGCGGTCAGTGGCGTTTTGGTCACTGCAGGAGAAACCTACATGATTCGAATCGGTGGCTGGGATGCCACTTCCCAGGGTAGTGGTACCTTCACCCTCGGATTCGGTCCGGCTAATGATGAGCCTTGCGATGCGATCGTAGTCACCGATGGAACCACTATCGCTGACAACACTTTTGCCAATGACAGCACCGTTGAAGCTGACCCAACTCAGTGTGATGGTACATACCTCAGCGTCGTGGGAGCGGATCTTTGGTACGAGTACACTGCAACATGTGACGGTCAGGTTTCCATCGACACCTGTGACGTAAACGGCTTCGACACCGATCTGGTCGTTTACCAGGGAGATTGTTCTGCACTGACTATCGCTGAGCAGATTACCTGTAATGGTGATGGTTCAATCCTCACGGGTTGTCAGGGTTTCTTCTCTGAAGTGACGTTCCCGGCTGTTTCTGGTGATACCTACCTGATTCGTGTGGGTGGCTGGAATGGTGCTCAAGGTGTCACAGAGTTGCACATCTCGTGCGAACCAGATGCCGAGGCTCCAACAGCGTCGTTCAACGTGGCAGGATCGCTTCCCATCAGTCTCAACTTCCAAAACGTGACACTCAGTGACTCCTCGGATGACGGCGGTGATGCAACTGCAACCATCGAAATCGACTGGGGTGACGGAAACACTGAGACTGCCGCTGTCGGCTCGAGCACCATCCACCTGTACGCCATTGATCTGGCAAGCGGGGTGATTGGTTTCGAAGCGACTCCGTCTGTTACTATCACGAACATCATTGATAGTGATACAGCAACGGGTGACACGATTAGGGTTGTCGGGCTCGGAGATGCCAACAACGACTTGGCCTCGGATGCTGCGGATATGGTCTACCTCCTCACCTGGATGTATCTCGGCGGTCCAGCCATGGATTGCTACCAGGCAGGAGACTTGAATGGTGACGAAACTGCCGATCTGGGAGATGCGGTCTACGGACTGTACTACCTGTTCGTTGCAGGATCCGACCTTCCAGTCATTCCGGCGAATCCGCTCTGTGACCTGTAAGAAGGGCTATCTGAACGCCGAAAGGGCGTAAAGATAAACCCCCGGGAGCCCGGGAGAGCAAATGCTCTCCCGGGCTCTTTTTTTATGCTGTAAGAGGTTCTGCAGGGACTTCACCTTGAGCTTTATCATTCAAGTCTAGCTCGGCCATTTGTGACCAGGCCTCCCCATTGTGGACCCCATCCTCTATAGTCAAAACATGTGAAAACAGGCCCGACGAAATCAGGTAAGAATCCTGTGATGAAAGTGAAGATCACGTGCTTGAGACAAATCTGCGACAAAACCGACGACATACTCGCCCTGACCGGGAAACCAGGGCGTCTCATTTTCTCAAGTTGCATTTGCTCAAGCTCTTAATCCTCTGCGCTGTCATCTCCGTCAGTGGTTGTGGTCCAAATCTAACCCGTCCCCCAGCCCGCCCGGCTGGTTCTCCAGAAGCACTGGTCATGGAGTTGATCACTCCGCAGCTGGTACGGATCGAAAGAACTCCTGGCGATGCAGAAGAACATGGCACTCTCGGATTGATGTACGAGGCCAACGAGATGTGGGAAGCGGCGACAAGATCTTTTTCTAATGCAGTGGAGCTAGATCCCAACAACCCGGTCTGGACAGTCCATCTGTATAAATCCCGCAAATCTCTCGGAGAATCCGCTGGGGAATGGCAACGACTCGAAGCGCTGGCCCAACGTTTTGCCAAAACTGCTGCCTTCCAGTACAACCTCGGAAAAGAGCGCCTCGACAATGGAGATACTACCGGAGCTCAAGAAGCTTTGGAGAACTGCCTACGCCTCGCACCGACAGAACCAGCGACACTGATCGCTCTCTCGGAATTGGCCCTGCTCCTCGGCGATGCGCCCCGAGCCCTCCAGCTAGCTCAACAAGCACTAGTCAAAGCTCCTGGCCACCCGGCAGTACTGAATGCACGAGGCCAGGCTCTTCGGGCTTCCGGAAGAGCTGAAGAAGCGAAAGAAGATCTCCAGAGAGGACTTCAAGGGGGTCAGATCTCTTTCCCCGATGAAGGATCAAAGCGGCTTGCGGGGTACTACGCCGCCTCTCAGATGCTCATCAATCATTCTGCTAATTTGATTGAAGTCGGCTTTGCTGCGCGAGCCGAGGTACTGC
>JBBWWC010000173.1:0-3788 GCA_050256555.1 Planctomycetota bacterium
CACGATTTGTACCCCGCGTTCACCCGACTGCCACGATTGCCCGCTCTCCAGCAGCTGCGGCGCAAAAGCCACCAAGGACCCGACGCAATGGCCACACCGACGACCGAAACGACCGACCGAGGAACAATGGTGGGCTTCCGCAGTCATCGTCGCCGATCAAGAGGTTCTCCTGTGGACTGGAGATAGCGAATTGCTGGCCGGGCATCGCGGTCCGCCACTGGTTCAGCTTTCTGGTCCCGGCCTCGATGCCGAGCAACAAATGAATGAAGTACTGCAACAGCTACAGATTGAAAAAGCCATCTTCCTCGGTCATGCCGATCGATTCCGACACGCCATCACCCACCGAAAACTGGAGATCTTTCCGCTGGTTTACCAGTGGCATGGGAAAGTTCCGCAAGGCGTGGTGACCATTCCCCTCGATAGTGGAGATCGACTCGCCGCTCTCCATCGAAAATCGATTACGGCTGCACGAGAATTGCTACTGGAGGCTTCCCGATGAGTCCAATTTCCGATGCCGAACAATGGTCCTCCACCCTGTTTCCACCCATCACCCGGCGATCTTCCGTGACCGGCGCCTTGTTATGTTCTCCTGAATACTTCGATGTCATCGACGTTCGAAATGCACACATGGAAGGGCAGATCGGCTCGATTGATCATGACCAAGCTCGGTCTCAATGGATCGATCTGGCGGATGCCATCGAATCGTTGGGGCTCACGATTCATCTGCTCGAAACATACGAACATCTGGTCGATGCCGTTTTCACTGCCAATCCATCACTCGTCACCACCGACGTCGAGGGAAAGACTCAAGCGATTCTGGGTCGCATGAGTCACCCGAATCGTCGCGAAGAGAGCCAGCTTCATCGATCCGCCATCGAACCGCTGGGGATTCCATGCCAGGAGATCCGGCCTTCCGTGCAGGGGACATGGGAAGGAAATGGTGACACCTTGCGAGATCCTGGCCGCAATCTGATCTGGTGCGGCATCGGATCGCGAAGCAAACTCGATTGCCACATCGAGGTCGGCCGGATGCTCGGACTGGAAGTGGCCATCCTTGAGTTGCCTGATCCGAACTTCTACCATCTGGATACAGCCCTCGCCCTTCTCGATGAAACAACCGCTGCTTACGTACCCGCAGCTTTTAATAGAACCGGGCTCTCCCTGCTCGAGGCTGCCTTCGAAACTCTCATCGAAGTCGACGAGCAGGAGGCCAGGAAATCTCTGGCTGGAAATCTCTGGTGTCCCGACGGCAGTCATGTACTGATGCCAGCAGCAGCTCCCATCACCAGAAGAAGAATCGAAACCCACGATTTCGAGGTGCGCGAGATCGAAACCGGTGAGTTCCTCAAATCAGGGGGCAGTGTTTTCTGCATGCGACAGGAGATCCGTGAGCAAATCTGAGTTCGAGGTACGCCTCGATAAACTGCTAAAACTGATCCGGAAACCTTGTCCCGCCGGGCTCTTCAATCCATGGCGTGATCAGGATCAAGAACTGGACCGACGTGGTGCCGCAAAAATCCGCACACAGAACCTCAAGCAGTACTTGCTCGCACATGAAAACGCCCGTGCCATCCTGGTCGGCGAAGCCTGTGGATGGGCCGGCTGTCGTTTCACCGGAATCCCCTTCACCGGAGAAAACCTACTCGATGGCCCGGAAGCACTGGAGTGGACCAACGGACGTCCCTTCCGCCGCTCTTCCGCCCGCGATGAACCTTACAAGGAACGCTCTGCCACCACGGTCTGGGGAGAAATCGCCGGCGACAGGGATCTGGTGCTATGGAATGCCGTGCCCTGGCATCCTCATGTAGCTGGAGAGCCTCTCACCAATCGCAAGCCGAGTCGCCCCGACCAGGAAGCTGGCGGCAAGGTCCTGAAAGCTTTCCTTGAGATGTTCGAAAATGCTGAGCCGGTCGCCATCGGGAGAGTCTCACAGGAAGTACTGGAGAAGCTCGGCTTCGACGCCGGTTATATCCGGCACCCATCCATGGGAGGGCATCACAAATTCCGTGAAGGTGTCAGAGAGCTACGAAAGCGCCTTACTTATCCTTCACGCGCTCGATGAACTCACCGCTCTCGGTCGAGATCTTGACCAGCTCGCCTTCTCCCACATGGTTGGGAATCTTCACCTGGAGCCCGGTCTCAAGGGTGGCAGGTTTGAAGACGTTGTTCACGGAGTCGCCTTTGAAGCCCGGCTCCGTTTCGGTGATCTTCAGCACCACCGACGGTGGCAGATCAACAGAAATCGGCTTCTCCTCGTAAAAGGTTACGACCACCTGCTCGTTGTGCTTAACGAAAGGCATCAAGTCGCCAACAAAATCTGTGTGTAGTTGGTACTGCTCGTAATCTTCGGTATCCATGAAAACAAAGCTGTCGCCTTCGGGGTACAAGTATTCGCAATCCTTCTTATCCAGATAGGCGGTCTCTACCTTGTCTGCCGAACGAAATCGGTGAGTGATATGGTCACCGCGCATCAGATTCTTCAACTTCGCCTGAACAGCACCTCCACCCTTGGAGAGCTTCTTCTGTTCCAGTTTCACGCAGACCCATAGATGGTCTTCGAAGTTAATTACCTGTCCGACTCTGAGTTGCGTTGCAGGAATGGCCATGGCTTGTGACTCCTCTCGACAGCTTACGAAACACCAGGACAACAACATACCACACTAGGTCAACGAACGTATCGAAGCAGCTCTATCAAGCTTGATCAGGAGTCAGTCGCCACTGCTGCCGGATCTGGTTCACCCAGGCCCGTCTCTCCCTCATGGGTAGCAATGATCGCACTTCCGACCGTGTCGCTCCAGACATTGACCATCGTCCGGCACATATCAAGTGGACGATCGACCGCCAGCAATAGCGCTGCACCTTCCAGGGGCAGCTTCAAAGCACTGAGAATCGTCAACATCATGATCAAGCCCGCAGAAGGAATGCCTGCAGCCCCAACCGACGCCAGAAACGATGCGATGACGACTGTAAGCTGGGCACTGAACGTCAACTCGAAATCTCCTGCACTGGCATAGTACTGCGCCAGAAACAGAACTCCTATGCACTCATACAGAGCAGACCCATCCATGTTCACGGTCGCACCCAGCGGCGCAACAAAGGAGCTGGTCTTGTTCGAAAGACGACCTCTCTTCTCGAGCGTATTGAGTGTCGTTGGCAAAGTCAGCGAAGATGAAGAGGTCGAGAAGGCGGTCATCAATACCGGGCTCATCGCCTTGAGCCACCGCACAGGAGAAACCTTACCGACAAATCGAAGCAGCAGTGGCAGGACAACTCCGGCATGAATCATGAGGGCCAGAAAGACCGTCAGCATGTAAGCGCTTAGTGGAACGAATACATCAAAACCGGTTTCTCCAACAACCTTGACCAGCAGACAAAAGACTCCGTAAGGAACTAACTTCATCACCCAAGAAGCCATCAACATGACCACCTCAAAGGCCGACTCGAAAAGTCCTGTCAGCATCTTTCTCGGCTTTTCGGGTGCCTTCGTGATAAAAAATCCGAACAACAGCGCAAAGAAGATCACCTGCAGCATGTTTCCATTACCAGTAAAGGCATCGAAAACATTTTCCGGGACCATGCGGCGCAAAATATCGAGCCAGTTCTCGGTACGCTGGCCGAAATCCGCATTCGTCGAGAGCCCCAGTTGCGCCCCATCACCAGGCCGGATGAGATTCACCAGCAACAAGCCGAGTCCCACCGCCAGAAATGAGGTGGTCGTGTAGTAACCAAATGTTCTTCGCCCCATCCGCCCGAAGTCTGAGCCTCCTCCAAGACCGGCCACTCCGGTC